>NZ_JBHILV010000099.1:0-698 GCF_042193505.1 Bartonella sp. TS25HLJMH | reverse complement strand
CAGCATTTACAAGAGGGTGCTGATGGCAAGGTGCATGTGTCCTTTAATGGCATCTTTACTCCACCAGAGGAAGCCGCTGTTTATGCGGTTCAACATGCGGAGAATAAAAATGAACCGCTTTATTTTGTTGTGTTCCCTCAAGCCGATTCTGCTATCTCAGAACTTCTAGTCGCGAGCTATCAGAAGTTTATGGAAAATAACTTTTGGGGTTTGACCAATTCAACACAAGAAGCAAAAGATTTGATGTATAGCTATGGTCTTACAGGGTTAGAACTTTATGGACATAGTCGCGGGACAATGACATTGGGGAATATGCTGAATTCTTTCAAACAAGAAGGTGTTCACGGTATAGCCAACGAAAACACGACTATCAATCTCTATGGACCAGCCTTTAATGTTTTAGTTGCAGCCGGTCTGTTAGATTATGTGAGTGATGGCAAACAAACCACTATTGGCTTTGATGGGAATAGATATGACTTTGTCAGCAGAATTATTGGCGGCAATGGCTATACCTACGGGACACTCCCTGCTGGCAGTAACGTTTGGACAGAATGGTTGAGAGTGGCTACAAATCCCATAAGTTCCCATACCTGTCTTGGAGATGCGGGGCGTATGTGCAACATGCTTTACGGCTCATCTCATCGTGAACAATTTCCTTTAAGTAAATCATGGAGTAAAAAATGAAACACATCGTAAAA
>NZ_JBHILV010000098.1:0-720 GCF_042193505.1 Bartonella sp. TS25HLJMH | reverse complement strand
TTTTCATCGTAAAATCTTTAAATCGCTTTGTATGGTATCTTTTTATCGATTTAAATACATATCCAATCCCAAAATGATCAGCACTTTTCACTATTTTGCTAACTTGCAATGTTTTTCACTGCTCCCCCAAGACCATTTAAAGTTTCTTCAAGCTCTTGCTTGTGAACAAGCGTTAGTGGTCTAAAATGCTCTTTCGCTGTTTTTTCTTTGAGTGCTTTCTCACGTGTGTTTTCAATTGCTCTACGTACACTTTCGGCTTTTGAAAGAAGGGTATTTTCTAGTGTCTGGCAGTAAGCTAAAAGCTCTCCACAGGTTGGCATGAATGTTTTTGATATCCCAATTGCTTGACCAGTTACGATATCTTCGACGCCCTTTTTCAGAGCATATGCTGAAATCCGTTCCAGCATCATGCCATAGGATAAAACGACGGCTTTAGAGTCTGTATTCGCAGGGACTCTCATGCTTGAGAGTAGGAAAGAAGCTTGCTCAATTTGCTTAACTGAAGCTTTCACAGAGAGCAACGCTTGTAGACGATTGCAAGCATCTAAGGTTTGCGCTTCCTCCTGTTTTGTCAATGTATTCCCAGCTTTCAGCGTCAATGGATACCCCGGACTGATCATTTCCATAATCTTCTCCAGATGAGAGATGATCTCTGAGTTCGTTGAAGCCTTCTGCAAGCTGTTCTGTGAAAGTTTTCTGAGTGAATTTTCCATGATAACC
>NZ_JBHILV010000097.1:0-727 GCF_042193505.1 Bartonella sp. TS25HLJMH | reverse complement strand
TACAGAGAGTTTTGCCTATTTGAGTAGAAAGTTTTAAAAGAGGTTTCTTTATTGTTTTCTATGATGGTTTTTGACGACAGGATGTTCTTGATCGCATGATGTCTCGTTTATATGCGTGTTGAGTGGCTTAGAGGAGCTGGAGAGTGAATTTATCTCTAATTATTGATAAATATATTGTAGCATTAAACTGGGGATATTGATGTATTAACCATTGACGGGCTAAACAGTTTTGTTTAGAGGCTTCTTTATATAAATGTGGGGGAGAGATCTTCAGCAGTTAAAATAAAGTGGTTTTTGGGTGTCACTTTTCTTTGGTTACAGAGGCATGTGCTTTTGTTAAAAGCGTCATAGGGCAGTGGCTGTTTTGAGTGGACTTGTTAGAGGTTCCATGAAGTTCTTTTAAAGAGTGCTTCATGAATAGTGCAAAGCGGGGGCAATCTGTATTGTTTTCTGTATTTTTACGCCAAAGTTCTCTTTTGAGAATTTTTCGTGCCATTGTTGTTTTCTTTGGCTTGTTTACAGGTGTAAATGTTTATGCGCGCTCCTCAGCTATTTTTCATTCCCCAACAGATAATTTTTCTCGCCAACAATCTGAGAAGCAGCAATTAGAAAGAATTGAGAAATTACGGTCTTTAACGCCTAAAAGGATCAAGACGCCTTCAGAGCAAAATCCAGAAATGCTTTTGGGTGGGAAGCAATGTTTTCCAATTCATGCTGTTGTTGTTGA
>NZ_JBHILV010000096.1:502-769 GCF_042193505.1 Bartonella sp. TS25HLJMH | reverse complement strand
GTAAAAATGAAAAAAGTTTTTGTAACTTACAGCTTTTTAATGAGAGGCGGAGAGCCCCTCATTAAAGCAAAGCTTAGTTATTTTACTACTATGATTTTCACATCCTAATGACAATTAATGGTGCTTGATTTTACCGTAAGCGAGAGGATAATTCTTCCTGATATTCATATTGGCTTTTAAAACTAATATCAAAATTAAAACGATCTTTACAATTTTTCACAAAAGTCTCTCTTGCATGTACACAGCGTATAAAATTATCTCCTTTTT
>NZ_JBHILV010000096.1:0-492 GCF_042193505.1 Bartonella sp. TS25HLJMH | reverse complement strand
ATCCTAATATTGAGAAAGCTTCATTAAGCAAGTCGTCTCGTTGTTGCCACAAATCTTCTAAATTTTGTATAAGGCTTCCAGGATCAGCTACAGAGATTGAAGTTTCTAGGTGCTTTCGCAAGTTTTCTAAATTTTGTATAGGGCTTTCAGGACTTATGGGGAATGAAACCGCATTTTTTAATGTTCGCGCTACAATACCATGATTTTGAAATATATTATATGTCCTCTCTGCATATTTTTTAGCTATTAAAGATGGAATATCACTAGATATACCATTTCTAAGAATGACAATATTCTCTTTATTAATTATTTTTGAATAGCCATTCCCACTGCATTTGTATTCTGTTGGTTCTCCTTCTTGTAAGTGAGCTTCACATGGTAACAGTAAAAACCCCTGTGTTTCATCCTCAAAAAGACCTAACATGCCATGTTTAAAAAGACTTTTCTCTATATAGAAAGGTGAAAATACGTTTTTAAAATAGTTACATTTCC
>NZ_JBHILV010000095.1:0-782 GCF_042193505.1 Bartonella sp. TS25HLJMH | reverse complement strand
CCAGCCTAAGCTTTTTAAAAGTGCATGAGCACTTTCCATGGTGAGACGATCATCAGTGTCATCCGCTTCATCCACTTCCTCTGCCACTTCAACAGCAATAGTTTTGGAAGCAACAGATGCTGTTTGCGGATCCAAGCTCAAAATCGGTGCATTTTTCGGAAAACCTGCTCGATAACCCCGTGCAAGAGTGAGGAGATTATCAATTCTATATTTTGAGATTTCTTCCACAAAACCTAAAGGATTTCCCTTTCTAAAATTCTCCTTATAAGATTTGAGCTTTTCAACATCCCCAATCAAAACAAGCGCAATAAGGTGACGCGCTACAAGATCAAGTTCACTGTCTGGGGGAAAAGCTACATAATCATAAATGATTTGATTCACATTTTGCCGACCTGCCCATTCAAGAATATCCGCACTGATCTGCTTTAGCTTGCCTTCATCCAATTCAGTACTAGAAACTGTATAAACTTCTTCTGCTTCTTTGAGGGCTATATATTGAGGCATATTATAGAAAATCTCTCTATGAGCCGTAGAAAAACTAAGTGTTGAAAGGGAAGCCTTAAATGCAACAATCGGCTCTTCTTCATCACTTTGAAGGTTATACATTATATTGATGATACGGTCTTTACTTATAAAATAAGCATTGCGATTGTAGTTTTTATCACGATAAACTGTCCAACCCATTTCTTTTAATTGCTCTGCAGCTTTATTGAAAGTAATCAAAACTTGTGGACTAAGATGTGCTTCTGCTGCCTCTCGCTCATTAAGGATTTTCAGATGTT
>NZ_JBHILV010000094.1:0-784 GCF_042193505.1 Bartonella sp. TS25HLJMH | reverse complement strand
GGTGCATGGCTTGGGGCTTTATCGGGGCTAACCTCTTATGAAGGTTTAAGGGCTTCTTTTCGTGAAGCCATTGCACAGCCTGATGTTCGCGCTGTTTTACTTGATATTGACAGCGGCGGTGGAGAAGCCGGCGGTGTGTTTGATTTAGTTGAAGAGTTTCAAACACTCTCAAAACAATACGACAAGCCCATTTGGGCGCATGCCAATGAGTTTGCCTGTTCAGCGGCTTATGCCATTGCTTGTGCTGCTTCTCAAATATGGGTAGCTCGTACAGGGGTTGTGGGCTCGATTGGGGTTGTTTGCGCCCATCTTGACCAATCCCGTGCAGATGAAAAACACGGGCATAAATGGACCTTTGTCTTTGAAGGTGATCACAAAGTTCATGGCAATCCTCATGAACCCTTGAGCGATACAGCACAGATAAAAATGCAAGCCGATTGCGCCCTGCTCTACGAGATGTTTGTCGATTTGGTGGCGCAAAACAGACGCTTAAATGCTGATGCAATTCGTGACACAAAAGCAGAAACTTTTATAGGCACCCAAGCTCTCAAACTTGGATTAGCAGATGTGCAAGGCACCCTTGCGCAAGCTTTGGAAGCCTTAACGGATTCCATATCACAAACCTCAACAGCAACAAAAGAAGGACAAAACACATGGCACGCACAAAATACCGCGCTGAAGAAGAGGAAGATGAAAAGATCGTCGACATCATCAATGACGAGGAAGAGGACGAAGACGATAGTGACATCGACAAAAACGCCGAAGACTTCGACGATGAAGAAGA
>NZ_JBHILV010000093.1:0-796 GCF_042193505.1 Bartonella sp. TS25HLJMH | reverse complement strand
GCCCTTTATGTGATGCCAACGGTTGAGACAGCGAAGAAATTATCAAAAACCCGTCTTGACCCAATGATTATGGCAAGCCCTGCTTTAAGCGAACGCATTGCCCCAGCGCGGGCACGCGACAGCGGTAATACAATGTTTTCGAAAGAGTTTGATGGTGGGGCATTGATGCTTACAGGAGCAAACAGTGCAGCTGGTTTGCGTTCCATGCCTATTCGTTATCTGATTTTAGATGAGGTGGATGCCTATCCTCTCAGTGTGGATAACGAAGGTGATCCGGTGATGATCGCTGAAAAGCGGACCTCAACCTTTGTGCAGAGAAAGATTTTTAAATTGTCCACACCGACCCACCGTGACACAAGCCGTATCGCCAAAGATTTCGTGCTAGGAGACCAACGATATTACAATGTCCCTTGTGATGCATGTGGTGTTCTACAGCCCATTGTTTGGTCACAAATTAAGTGGCCAAAAGGCGCCCCCGAAAAAGCTGTGTTTGTTTGTGCACATTGTGGTCATGAACATGCTGAGCACAGAAAAACAGATCTCATGAGTGAAGAAAGAGGTGCGTGCTGGGTGCCTACGAGTGAATCAAGCAGACCGAATTTGCGTTCTTACCATATTTCGGCACTCTATTCCCCTTGGCTTACTTGGGGGGAATGCGCAAGAGAGTTTTTAGATGCCAAGGATGATCCGGCACTTTTGCAGCCTTTTGTCAACACAGTGCTTGGAGAGCCATGGGAAGACAGAACAGGCGAAGTTGTTGACCCTGATAGCCTCTATGCAAAACGCGAAGATTATC
>NZ_JBHILV010000092.1:0-818 GCF_042193505.1 Bartonella sp. TS25HLJMH | reverse complement strand
CCAAAGGCATCCGCCCCATGACTCGACCAATCATGCTCTGCACCCAAACCAATGCCGCGCTTCTCATCCCATTTCTCGTGATACCAATTCAGTGCTTTGCGCCCTGCTACCGTCATCTCTTCATTGAACCAAACAGACGGCAAAATACGCCGCACCGCCTCTATACGCATCTTAACCGCCCCTGCTCCTTGATTAGGGATCACTTGCGTTTCAAAACCCGCATCATTTAAAGCACTCTCAAAACTCACATTGTGCACACGGTCTCTGGTCGCACCATCATGGGGCAAAACCATCAATGCTTTCTCATAACCATTTTGACGCAACCAGCCTATATGCTCTGATAACGGCTGTCCCTGTGCTTCATAATAATTAAGCACTCTGATCTCTCTACCAACAAATTGCGCTATCCATATCGCTGTTGCATCTGCCTTAGCACCCGTGCCCCCAATATCCCAAAAAGCGCGTATCTGCATTAAAGGATCACGAGCAACGCGCCCTATCCGCCCCTCCTGCTCGGCTGCCAACATTTCCTTTTGATAATAAGCGCCTTGAACCGCTTTCAGATAATCCCCTTCCCAGATATGCTTATAGGTCTCTGGACGATTGTTAAGATCATCCAATCGTGCTTCATTCAAGATCTTCGGAAACTTCGGATTGTCTGACCAGTTGATCTCCACACGCTTGATTGCCTCATTGTCTGAAAAGCGAAACCGCTTCTCAACAGGGGCATTCTCTCGCAATGGGTTCCATGTCACCCATAACTCTGCCCGCCATCCTTCTCCTTCTTCTCGCAAAGTCGGTATAAGCGTCTGCCAAGC
>NZ_JBHILV010000091.1:0-860 GCF_042193505.1 Bartonella sp. TS25HLJMH | reverse complement strand
TGAAAATCTTCTGTATCGCTTGTTATGTGACCATCCGCACCGCATATCGCCCAGCCTGTCTTGGTCCCTAGATCAAGACATAAAATGGTTTGTGCGTTAGTGATCATAATCCCCCCTTTAAAGCTCTAAGTATTTATATGTGTGCTATGACAGAGCGCGTAGTTATAAGTTTTAAAAAATTGGATTAACTCAGATTCAGACGCACACTACACGCATCATTTATTAATTTGATTTCTTCTTTTCTTTTTTCGATGAGGTCATTCCTTAAGATATCAAGATTACTTTCAACTAAAGCTGTAAACAAAAGCAGCTCATTTAAACGATAAAAAGATGACAACTCTTGAGAAAAATGATTATCAAACCAAGCTGTGAAAACTTGCGTAAAGACAGATGAAAACCATTGTTTAAAATCATCGTACGGCAATAACGGAAAATAATTTCTATCATCATTCTCAAAAATATTTTGCAGTATATAGACAAGATAACATGTTGATGAGGGGTCTATGCCACTTTCACATGTACGATTAGGCAAGCGGACACCATAATATATGTCTCCATGTCCAATCTTATTAACAAGATTAATCAACTTGACCTTGCTTATGGAGATTTGTGGGACATCTATCATCTCTGATCTTTCTTTTTAAGAGTCTAAATGCTGCTGTTGTGACAGGGCGCGTTGTGATTGCCTGTCTTGCAAAAATGTTTTTGAAAAAGGAACCTCGCAATGATTCATTGTTAATTAACAATCCTCATTTTTGGCTCAAATGACGCAAGTTAAAAAACTTCTCCTGCAAAAATAAAATCGATCAATCTCGGTTCTTCTTTTTTGTTGATTAACTCAGTGATTTTATTGTTTAATT
>NZ_JBHILV010000090.1:0-870 GCF_042193505.1 Bartonella sp. TS25HLJMH | reverse complement strand
CTTATTGGCAATTGGATAGAGGATGGGGATGAGGAATTAAGCTGGAACCAAATCGATTACCCATGGGACATGGCAAATTTTCCGTGGTGTTCGGTCAAAAAACATGAACGCGATATGCTGATGGCAGAGTGGTTTCATGGTCGCACGCTTTATCTCGTGCTAAGAGACAGCCAAGATGCCGTGATTGGGTATCAAAGATGCTCTGCTGTCGCGCCTGTCGAACAGGCTTTGGAGGGGGTTTACAGCCATTCAGGCAATCACTATCAGCCCTCCCCGAGGGGCACGGCGCTTCTTGTGGCAGCCCGCACAGACTTTCGCGATGTTGATGGGAAACAAGCAGCATTTGTTTCAATTTTGGTTCACGCTACCCCCGCAGAAAACATAGCGGTTGGCAAGCTTTGGTGTGACGCCAATGAACTGAAGGGCGGTGTCGAGATACTCAAAACGCCAATTAATATTCCTTTGCGTGCCGATGTTCGCGAACAATTCAAGATTTTATTGAGGTTTTAAGATGAAGCATGAAAGTGGTTTACCCTTTGCAATTGACAGATCTCGCGGCAAAGAGGAACAACAAAGTGTTGTCTTTTATGGCACGCGTCCCTTTATTCAAAGTGGTGAACTGAATGAAGTTCAAACCATTATAAGGGGGCGTCATGACCGCTTGGGGCGCCTTGTGGCACAAGAAGGAGACCGCGTTGAACGAGCAGATGCGTTTATCAACAAAGATACGCAAACAGTGACTTTAACGGATGGCAAGATTTATATTGCAGGCGATATTTTCCCCGTTGCACCAGCTGTACTCAACAATGTTGCCATGATTGGGCGCTTGGAAATTGGTGTGAAGCTACAAAAAAAATGGATAACACACGA
>NZ_JBHILV010000009.1:0-89601 GCF_042193505.1 Bartonella sp. TS25HLJMH | reverse complement strand
ATAAAATGATACCAAGTTAATCTCTATGGGCTATGAAGATGTGCAAGGAGTTCTTTTCATAACAGCACTGTCACGTTTATTTATAAGAGTAATTCATTGTTTTTCATGAGAGATCATGAATACCATAGGATTTTCTCATGTCAAACCCTCATAGTAAGTCAAACAAAATCTCTTGGCTTGCACATCACAAGCGGAGTGAGCGTGTGGAGTGAAACTGTACAAAAAAGAACAAAATGCCTATCTTACCTCTTTTAATACCAAAGGCTGTCACAACATTGGGGCGCTGACAAAAAGAGTAGACGCTGGAAAAAAGTATAATGGTGCTCGTTTTCTGGAGGTCCTTATGCGGCTCACTTGATAGGCTATAGGGACACAAGCTCTATCCTAAAGACTCATCACACTCTTTAAAAAACTTAATACGAAAAATTTTTCATACCCTCTATCACCGCCCTAAACAATAGTGTTTACCGAAAATCATGACAAATTGTAATTCACAAATAGGCTTTTCTCATCTACAAGAGTATCCTTTATTCTCTTTCAAAAGAACGAAGACTCTTTTAGCGCTTTTGGGCTTCTTATAACTTTTTTGTGAGCGCGTATAAGCAACAGCTTTTATAATAAACCAGCTGTTGGCAAAATCGTAAAATTTTATCAAATTTATTGTTTGTAAATATTACCACGACCACTGTTTTGCTCTTGCAGACACACAACCTCAAAACACTTTCTCTTTGCTCACAAATTGTCTCTCCAGCTCTCTCTTCCAGTCATAACCTACAAAAATAAGGATAGAATGCTTCGATTGGACACCATCTTCCCACACCACCACCAATCCCATCATTTATATATTTACAGCCCTCAACTTTATAGCACCCCCTGTCGTGCTTTAAGAAGGCACGTTAACGATAATAGAAACATGTACAATGAGAATATATCTTTAAGGTATTTATGTTTTAAAGCTTGCACCAAAGCATAATTTTTTTGCATAACTAACCAAGCCTATGCAGAACTGACACCCTAACCCTTTCAAATCATTCAGCTGTTTTAGTAACAGATAAGCCAAGTTCTATTATTATATCTTCAACCACAAATTCACCGAGGTGCAGAGAGGTTTTTCCATCATTTTTTAGCACTCCCTCTTCAGTAATCCTCTAGATAATCAACTAATTCGGCATCTATACCAGCAAAGCGAAATATTACGTGCTAATTTTCCTTTACAATCATTAACCAAGAACCCTCAAAATGACCTTTTAGTGAATAGAGCTAAAAGGCTAAGTCATTCAAAGTCATCTGGAGATATAGCTATATCAAAAGCACCTAAAATACGCCCTAGTTGCTAAGTATAGGCGACCTTCCCCCTTTTATCGTATCAGCTTGTAGAAGACTTTAAATCCTTTATGTTTAAATAAAAAAATCATAATTGGATTATATTACATAAAGATGCTTTTTCTGATTTTTCCATTTAACACACGATAAGGTACCATTTAAGCACCATGAGAAGCTTTCCCCTTAATCATGATTTCAGAGCCGCATGAGAAAAACAAAATAAGCCGTTTGGGTGTCTTAAGGTCAAGGATGCCGTTAGACGCAACCTTTAAAGAATTTCCTTGAGCTTAAGGACCAAGGCTTGTTAGTCCTCTCATTAAACGCAGGTCTGATGTTATGATTTTGGAGAGCGATTATTAAGAATTTGAGAGGCAGACAGCCTCTCATCTTGATTTATACACAAACGAATTGCACTCTATTTATTCAAAGAGCATAATTTCATACTCAGGAGGTGCTAAACGGAATAAGAGAGCGTCGTAACCCCATGCAGCAGACAGGCAGCAAATAGAAAAAACGCCTTCACCAATTGCTAAGAGTAATGTGAACGATATACCGGCTTCATCTGCTGTTGCTTCGCGGCGTTCCAAGTAGTATCCGACAAAAAAGAAAAAGCACGTTAATCCGCTCGCACCCGCAAAGAAGCTTAGTACGGCATGAACCGGTCTACGCATGCTGAACAGGATAAGAAAAATTATGAAAGTAAACACTCCAAATATTACAGCGAATGTTCTACGCACCATATTGCACAATTTTCGCATCATAATTACAGAAAAGCTCTGTTCTGCGTATCGATTTTTTCTTTTTGTGCTTGTATTCTTAGAAGATATGCTGTCCACAACTCCCCCCATTTTAAACCAAAATGCTGTAAAATTAGCTATTTGTAATTATATCATCATAAAATACAAGAAAAATTTATTCATTTTAACGAAAAATAGGTGTTTTATTGAGATGCAAATCTATTTTGTTAGCAAGAGTTATTCAATCCGTTCGTCAATAAAAAGCCACCCACCTTGCAGAGGAAGCTATCCTGACGCACAAAAACTTCATAAGCTGTATATTAAAATCCACTCAGACATCGCAACTCTCTAATCTACCCGCTTAATCCACCTTTGAAACTGCAATCAAATGAATTCTGCTGATGACAAGTAATGATAACATGAAAAAGAAAAAATATCACAATATCAAACTCTTCAATACAGTCTTAGCTTTATGATTTTCACTCAAAAAGCACGTGCCCTCCCATGAACGACACCATACTAAGATGCTGCGCATTCACAAATTTCCTTTAAAGCACCATCTCCCCTTCCCGAAATCGCACCTCTTGCGCAATCTTATCTCTCGATAGTACCCATTAGAGACTTTTAAAAGGTCCAAGGAGAAAACTCTCTGAAAAGGCTTTCAAGCCTAAAATGCCCTCGCCATTTTTATCATGATGAGAGCACCCCAAATCACGCAGAAACATGTAAAATCTCTCCGCATTTAGGCACTAGGCACAGAGCTTGTGCTTCAAGCGCAGGCTTTTTCTCGTTCTGTTGTCCATTGTCCCAAAGCCGCAAGATGATTCATCAAAGCCCGATGACTAAATGCCTTCTGTGCAACAGCAATATTCTCATCTTTTCCAGCCCATGCTTTTAAAGCAGCTGCTTGCAATGCCCGTCCATAAGAAAAAGTCAATTTCCAAGGCAATGCGCCCAAAGAATTCATGGCAGATAAATGCGCCGTTGCTTCTTGATCAGACTGTCCTCCAGAAAGAAAAGCAATTCCTGGAACAGCGGCAGGAACAGTCTGTTTAAGCACTTGGACGGTCTTTTCAGCAACTTCTTCAACAGAAGCGTTGCGGGCATCCTTTCCATCAATCACCATATTGGGTTTTAAAATCATCCCCTCCAAAAGAACACGAGCTTCAAACAATTCTTTAAAAACGGTCTGTAAGACAGCTTTTGTCACCTCAAAGCAGCGTGTAATGGAATGCCCACACGATGATCCATCCATCAACACTTCGGGCTCAACAATCGGCACAATCTTGAACTCCTGACACAAAGCAGCATAGCGTGCAAGAGCTTGTGCGTTTTGTCTTATTGCGCCTCTTGTTGGCAAAGTGTGTTCATCAATAGCAATCACCGCACGCCATTTAGCAAAACGTGCTCCCAAAGCATAATAGTCTTTTAGCCGCTCACGAAGACCATCCAACCCTTCGGTAATCGTTTCCTGAGGAAAAGCCGCCAAGGATTTGGCACCAGTATCAACTTTAATCCCTGGCAAAGCACCTGCATCCCGAATAAGATCCGTCAACATTTTCCCAGTTGATGCTTTTTGCCGAATGGTTTCATCAAATAAAATAACCCCAGAGATGGCGCTTTCCATTGCTTCTTTTGTACTAAAAAGCATTTCACGATAAGCACGGCGCCTATCTTCATTGGATTCAACACCAATGCTTTCAAATCGCTTTCCAATGGTCGCCGTACTTTCATCTGCCGCCAAAATACCTTTACCCGCATGCACCAAAGCAAGTGCAATATCTTCAAGCCGTTCATTCATAAAAAATTCCTCTTTATTTTGTCTTAAAATTTCATTTTGTCTTAAAACTTCCAAAAGTGCGCAACACATTAAACACAGTCTACACAACGACACACAGCTCTTTTTTAAAGCTGCTCTTTCAATAAACTCTCTAAGCCTGCATAAGGGCAAGAATGCCAGGCAGAACCTTACCTTCCATCCATTCTAAAAAAGCCCCTCCAGCAGTCGAGAGATAAGTAAAATCATTGGCAACACCAGCATGATTAAGAGCAAAAACTGTATCGCCCCCTCCCGCAATTGAAACCAACTTTCCCGTCAAACTACGTTCTGCTGCATGGCGTGCAACTGCAATGGTTCCCTTATCAAAAGGAGACATTTCAAAAACACCAAGGGGTCCATTCCACACAAGAGTAGCAGCTTTATCTATCACAGTATTGATATGCGCAATAGAGCGTGTCCCAATATCCAATATCATGCCATCTTGTGGAATATCTTCAATGTCATAAAGACGATGCGGTGCATCTTTTTCAAAGCGAAATCCAACGACAGCATCCTGAGGGAGCAGAAGCGTACATTGACACTCTTGCGCTTTTTTGATGATTTTTTTTATCGTGTCCATCAGTGCATGTTCACACAGTGACTTACCAACAGACACACCTTGCGCTGCTAAAAAACTGTTAGCCATGCCCCCACCAATCACGAGATGATCAACCTTTTCCACCAAATGATTGAGCACAAAAAGCTTGCTGGAAACTTTCGCTCCTCCCACAATGGCAACCACAGGGTGTGTTGGATTGCCAAGTCCTTTTTCTAATGCCTGCATCTCACCTTGCAAAGAGCGCCCTGCATAAGAAGGCAACAAATGCGTTATTCCCTCCACCGAAGCATGGGCACGATGAGAAACTGAAAAAGCATCATTGATATAGAGATCCCCATTATGGGCCAAAGCTTCCGCAAAAGAACAATCATTCTTTTCTTCACCAGCATAAAAACGAACATTTTCAAGCAGTAAAACACCCCCATTTTGTAATGACTCAACCGCAACCTGCACCGCCGAACCGATACAGTCAGGAGCAAAAGAAACAGGCTGATTAATGATCTTTTCCAGCACTTGCACAACAGGACGGAGTGAAAACTCTGGCTCTACCTTTCCTTTGGGGCGACCACAATGAGAAAGCAGAATAAGTTTAGCACCCCGCTTTTGTAGCTCAACGAGTGTCTCTTTATGTCGCTCTAAGCGCGTCGTATCACAGACCTCGCCCTGCGCCATTGGCACATTAAAATCCACCCGCACAAGAACACGTTTTCCAGTGACATCAACATCATCAAGTGTACGAAACCCCATCACTGCTTCCTCTTCACTTTCCATTATTTCAAATAAAAACGTATCCAACAACCCTGCCCACTTTTCTTTCCACTTATCCCCCTCTTTGCTTTTACAAGAGATCCAAGACAACCTATCTCTCACCCTCTGCTTGAAAAGCCGAAGCTTTCATCATCAAATGTACAAAAGTCTACCATTGCTCTTAATCTTCATATCCTATTGCGACAAAAAAAAATGCATTGGCTCAATTTGATCTCTATTAAAGCTTCCTTTTACTTCTAGGCAAAAGAGTTTACATCTCCTATTTTCTGACGTTTTCTCAAAGGGCGTCTCGTTCAGATCTTACTTTTTCAAAGTTTACTCTTTCATGCAGCTTGTAAAAGCACGTATTAATCCAGTATTAAAACAAAACACATCATCAATTTTTCAATAGTTTCTTCTCTCTAGCGCATGAAAACAACAGCCTCTATCTGTTTTTCTCAAAACTGTACAAAAATGAGACTTTTTCCTATAAAAAGAAGGACCCTGAGGTCTTCTTATATTGTCTTAGCAAAAGCCACAGCCGTATCACTCATACGGTTAGAAAAGCCCCATTCATTATCATACCAAACCAAAACGCGACAGAGCTTACCATCAATCACTTTTGTTTGATCATTGTGGAAAATAGCTGAATGAGGATTATGATTAAAATCACAACTTACGAGTTTTTCTTCTGTATAATCCAAAACGCCCTTCAAAGGACCTTGTGCAGCAATAGCAATGGCTGTATTAATTTCTTCGATTGTTGTGGAACGCTTAGCGGTAAATGTCAAATCAACCACAGAAACATTAGGGGTCGGAACACGAATCGATACACCATCAAGCAATCCCTTTAATTCTGGCAAGACCAATCCTACAGCTTTTGCCGCTCCTGTTGAGGTAGGAATCATAGAAAGAGCTGCCGCACGTGCACGATAAAGATCACGATGCATTGTATCCAACACAGGTTGATCACCCGTATAAGAATGGATTGTTGTCATAAAGCCCTTTTCAATGCCCACCGTGTTGTGCAAGACTTGTGCAACAGGCGCCAAACAATTGGTTGTACAAGAAGCATTTGAAACAACGCGATGCTCGCTGCTTAAAGATTGATGATTAACCCCATAGACAACCGTGAGATCTGCTCCTTCAGAAGGCGCAGAAACAAGAACACGCTTTGCCCCCGCATCCAAATGAGCACTTGCTTTATCACGCGCAGTAAAAATGCCCGTACATTCTAAAGCAATATCGATATCCAAATCTTTCCAAGGCAATTGAGCAGGATCACGCTCTGCGCATACCTTTATTAAACCACCCCCCACATCAATGGCATCCCCTACCACCTTAACGTTCCTAGGGAAACGCCCATGAACTGAATCATAGCGCAATAAATGGGCATTTGTTTCCACCGATCCCAAATCATTAATTGCGACCACTTCAACATCTTGCCGTTCACTTTCCACAAGTGCACGTAAAATATTGCGACCAATACGACCAAACCCATTAATTGCAACACGAACTGTCATTTCACATGTTTCCTCATCAATTTTTTTAAGCACAACATTTAAAACACAATAAATGGGTATTTCACCAATCTAAAATCATTAATTCCCACAATGTCAATATCTTGATCACTCACTCACTTATCCACAATAATGCACAGAATATGATGCCCTAAAACCACCCCATTCATGACAACACAAACTGTCATTTTGTCTTTTCCTCTTTGATCTTTTCAAGCTCTTTTTCAACGGTAGCGACCACATTCTCACAAGTAATACCAAAATGCGCATAAAGGGCATCAATTGTTCCACTTGCCCCAAAGTCCTCCATACCAATAAACACACCATCACAGCCAATAAAACGGTCCCATCCTTGCCGGATAGCAGCTTCAATGGCAATTTTAATCGGCGCATCTCCAATGAGAGCACGCTGATAGGAGCAAGACTGTTGAGAAAAGAGTTCAAAACAAGGCACAGAAACCACACGCGTTGGGATGCCTTTTTCTTCTAACACCGCATGTGCCTCCACCGCAATTTGCAGTTCCGAACCAGAAGCAAACAGCGTCACTTGTGCATCATCGCTAGCTGTTAGGAATTCATAAGCACCAAGCATACAGAGATTTTCTTCTTCATACTCTTGACGCAAAAGCGGTAAATTTTGTCGGCTCAAAGCCAAAGTAGAAGGCGTTTTGCGTGCTTTCAAAGCCAATTGCCAACACTCGACTGTCTCCATAGCATCAGCAGGACGAAACACAAGATGATTAGGCATTGCACGCAAGGAAGACAAATGCTCTACGGGTTGATGGGTCGGACCATCCTCACCAAGGCCAATAGAATCATGAGTCATGACATAAATCACCCGCAATCCCATAAGAGAAGAGAGCCGCATAGCAGGACGCATATAGTCAGAAAAGCATAAAAAGGTTCCCCCATAAGGAATAAAGCCGCCATAAAGGGCAAGACCATTCATCACAGCCCCCATTACATGTTCGCGAATTCCATAATGCAGATAGCGCCCTGAAAAATCTTCAGCAGAGATACTTTTCATCTGGCTGCTTTTTGTATTATTAGATCCGGTTAGATCAGCCGAACCACCAATGGTCTCAGCAACGACTCCATTGATAACTTCAAGAGCCATTTCCGAAGCTTTACGCGTAGCAACAACAGGGCGCTCTTCAACCAGTTTCTGTTTATAAATATCAATAGCGCCATCAAATCCGCCCACGAGATCGCCTCGCATCAATCTTTCAAACTCCACACGCTCTGAGACAGGAAGATCAGCAAATTTTGCTTCCCACTTTTGGCGTTTTTTAGCAGCATTGAGACTAGCCAAGCGCCAATTATCGAGAATATCAGCTGGAATAACGAAAGGCTCAGCATCCCACCCTAAAGCGATACGGGTTTCAGTGATTTCTCGTGCACCCAAAGGAGCTCCATGAACTTTATTGGTACCCGCTTTATTTGGCGCTCCAAAACCAATTGTTGTTTTACAAGCAATCAAAGTCGGTTTATCGGAATTTTGTGCCGCCTCAATAGCCCGTGCAATTGCTGCTTGATCATGCCCATTGACTTTATGTGTCTCCCAACCAGAAGCTTTAAAACGCGCAATCTGATCAGTACTGTCAGCAAGGGAAATCTCTCCATCAATGGAAATATTATTATCGTCCCACAACACAATAAGCTTATTGAGTTTCAAATGACCAGCAAGGGAAATCGCTTCTTGAGATATCCCTTCCATAAGGCATCCATCGCCCACCAACGCGTAAGTGTAATGATTGACGAGATCACCAAAACGGGCATTTTGCAAACGCTCCCCAAGAGCCATTCCCACGGCATTTGCCAACCCTTGTCCAAGAGGACCAGTCGTTGTTTCGATTCCCGCCACATGCCCATATTCTGGATGCCCAGCAAGCTTTGCCCCTAATTGGCGAAAATTTTTGAGATCCTCAAGAGAGAGATCTTCATAACCAGAAAGATACAAGAGAGCATAAAGCAACATAGACCCATGCCCTGCCGATAACACAAAACGATCACGGTTAGGCCAGCGAGGATTTTTAGGATCATGAGCAAGGAATTGTGTATAAAGAACCGTAGCAATATCGGCCGCCCCCATTGGCAAGCCCGGATGACCAGAATTTGCTTTTTCAATCGCATCAATAGCAAGAAAACGGATAGCATTGGCCATCTGATTCTGTTGGTGGGTGTTTGTCATGAATAATCGACCATTTCGTTAAATACGTTATTCTGTTGCTTTTTCCGTATTCTCTTAAAAATTCTCAAGAAATACTATTTTCTAACCATTAGCGTGAGACTTTTTGCCACCACTTCAATAACATTAATAACATTCCCCTCACGCGTCCTGTATATCCATGTCATTTATGCCAATACGCGCAAAAAATCCAGCTTTTAATTTATATCTATCCCCTGCTTTGCTTGCTAAAATATCCTACATACTTAAAAATAAAATGCACACAATACAAGAGTGAAAGTGATTCGTTTTTGCATAACACATTGATAAAGGATACAATTACCCAAAGGATAAAAGCAATGAACCAAGAAACGACGGTTCTACAAGATGCTCTAGAGCACCTAGAAAAAGCACTTAGAACTTTAGAGATCACCATAATAAACCGCAATGCCGTTATTGATAAAAATAACGAATGGGAAGAAGAAATTCAACGAATGAATGCTGACCGCAGCCATCTTGCCCAAGCGCTTGACAAAGCTGAAGCCCAAATTGAACGCTTAGAGTCCGTAAACAAAGAGGTTTCCAAACGTCTTATTAAAGCAATGGAAACAATTCGTGTTGTCATTGATAGATAAAGGTTTGAATGTATGGAAACTGTTTCCGTTACCATTGATGGTAAAATTTACCGCATGGCTTGTGATAAAGGACAAGAACGTCGTCTTATTGCGCTTGCTGCTCAATTGGATCAATATATCACACATTTAAAGAACAATTTTGGTGAAATTGGCGACCATCGTTTATCGGTTATGGCTGGCATAATGATTATCGATGAAATGGAAGAAATAAAACGAGAAAATAAAAAATTACAAGAAGACTACAATGCTCTTTTACGACTCCACAACGAAAAAGACCGCACCATGGGGAAAATTATGCGTGACACCACACAACGCATTGAAAATCTCACCAACCAATTGCTCAAAGATGATCAAAACAGTACAAACATTCAAGAACAAGAACAGGAAGATTTCTAAACGTACATCAGCGCGTAACAAACCAGTGATTTGACTTGTCCGCTACACCTCACAGGATAAAAATTCTTAAACCCACACCAGTCTGTAAATAATCCGGTTTTTATAGAGAGGATTCCAGCTACTCACCACTTATGGGATTAACTTAAAACTCAACAAGAAAACCCGACCCTGAATCTTTCATCTCCGCACAAACACTTCTTATATCAAGGAGGCAACCTTATACCACCATACTTCAAATGAGATGTCTTTTAACAGCGCAACAAGATAACAAAACCAACATCATTGTAAAAAAAAATCATATAAATGACAACAGCAGCAAACAAATAAAGCATCCTTCGAGAAAAAGAACTATATTCATGTTCCCTATGAATGCATACCAAAAGTCCTTTCCCTTAGATAATATCAAGCAGATTCAATATATATTAAAAATATATTAAAAAAATAACCTTATCTATTATTCCGTAAAACACCGCCATTTGATAATATAAGCACCATGCAGTCTTTGCACCTGAAATGTCCATCCGATGAAACCCACCGAAAAGAGCCGTATCATTTATAAACCAGCGTGAATTAAGTATTTTCATCCTTTAGAGCAGGAAAAAAGTCAAACCCGAAGAGTATGTTAATCTCATACAACCTCAACCATCATAAACAACAATAATAGCTCTTGAAAACATCCTCTACCGCTATTTTTATCCTTATAACAAATAATCCATATTCCTCTCCCCACCCCTCAAAATCTCCACGCTTAATAAAAGAGGAAATCGGCACCATCATTATAGCCAGCCCTCAATATTGCGACAGCCCTTAACACTTGAAACAATTCATAAGAGGCATTTTTAGTCATTTTTGTACAATTTTTACCCATATGGACCACTCACTTGTGACGTGCAAGCAAATAGTTATGATTAACAAAACATAAATAAATTTAAGAGAATCTTACGGAATTCGGGCTTCTAATTCAAGTTTAATCCAGCATGACTTTTTAGGCACATAATTCTAATTTTATTCATTTTTATTTGCAAAAGTTTAAAATGAGAAAAATTTCAAGGCTCTCATTCAAAAAGCAAAAGAATGAACTCTCATTATCAATGAACATCTCGCTCATATAACCATCAATAAAGCAATCCCCAATATGCCTCAATGAAATAAAAGGGGGGATCCCATTAAATGCCCTACCGTAAAAGCAGTTTCCTCAGAACTAAAACGAAATCAACAGACAACATCACCGCATCTGCTCCCATTCCCAAACCTGACGACCTAACGCAGCACCTTTCTATCTTACGATAGGAGATAAAAAATAATGGGTCTAGGGAGGCATTCACAAGAGGCGCACAGCCGTTGTTTTTAAAGCCTGTTCAAAGACGCATGAAAAAACACCATGCGTAAACGGCTCAAATCCCTTTCGTTCCATCTTGAGAGACAGAAGCAATACGCAAGAGATTTGTGGCACCAGGCGTTCCAAGGGGAACACCAGCTGTCACAAGGAAACGATCTCCCCCTTTGCAAAAACCTTCCTGAAATGCAATGGCTGCTGCACGATCAACCATATCCTCTAAACTCCGCGCATCTTGCGTGACCACACAATGAAGCCCCCAAACTAAGGCCAAACGCCGAGCTGTTTCCACAATGGGAGATAAAGCAATAATCGGTCTATTGGGACGTTCACGAGAGGCGCGCACCCCCGTTGTTCCTGAAGCCGTATAGGCAACGATAGCGGATAGCGCAAGTGTTTCAGCAATCTGACGCGCAGCAAGAGAAATCGCATCCGTTCCTGTTGATTCTGGTGCTGGATGTTGTGCCCCAACCTGAGCTGCATAAGTATGATCTTGTTCGATTTGCCGCGCGATTCGGTCCATCATAAGCACAGCTTCTTCAGGATAACGACCAGAAGCAGATTCAGCAGACAACATCACCGCATCTGTTCCTGCATAAACTGCTGTAGCAACATCCGACACTTCTGCGCGTGTCGGAACAGGAGATGTGATCATTGATTCGAGCATTTGTGTTGCCACCACAACAGGCTTTCCTGCTAAACGACAAGCTTTTATGAGCTCCATCTGAAGTGCTGGGACCCTTTCCAAAGGCATTTCCACTCCAAGATCACCCCGTGCAATCATAATACCATCGGATACCTCAATAATTTTCTCTATATGCTTTAAGGCTTGAGGCTTTTCGATTTTAGCCATCAAAGACACCTTGCTTTTCGTCAACCGGCGCACCGCTATAATATCTTCTGGACGTTGAATAAAAGAAAGAGCAACCCAATCAACAGGCTGCTGTAAAAGAGCCTGAAGATCCTCCTTATCTTTTGACGTCATCGAATCAAAAGGCAAAATTGTATCGGGAAAACTGACACCCTTTCGATCAGAGATACGAGTTCCAGCAACCACGCGACACTGTACAGAATGACCATCACACAACTCAGCACGCAGTTCCAGTTTTCCATCATCAATCAACAACCGATCCCCTGGTTTAACAGCCGAAAATACATCCTCATGAGGGAAAAAAACACGCTGTGCATCACCTGACACATCGCGATTATCTAACGTAAAGCTTTGCCCAACACGCAAATCCTCTTGACCCTTGGCAAAACGACCCACACGCAGTTTTGGCCCCTGAAGATCCACTAAAATACCTATGGGTCGCCGAACTGTTTTTTCAACTTCTCGTATAGACTTGACCAAATCACCCATCATATCACGGTCAGTATGGCTCATATTAAGACGAAAAACATCTGCTCCTGCCCTAAAAAGCTTCTCAATCATCAAACGAGAAAAAGAAGAAGGACCAAGAGTCGCAATAATTTTTACTTTACGTGCACGTTTCACGGTGGAGAATTTCCCGAAAGAGAAGGGATGACTGAATTGTTTAATAAAGACTCATCCGTCAACTGTACCATCCAACTGGTTTGATTTCCGGTATCGATTTCTTTAAATTCAGCCTTTTGATATCCTCGAGGGAAACAATCATGAACCCCTTGAATGGTAAACTGGCTATCTTGCACACACATGGTCACAGAGCCTGCCCAGTTCCCTTTTTTTTGTGCCCCTTCCGCATAAAAATAATAAAACCGTGAAGCAAGAGGCCCCTCAATTAAGGTTTTACACTCCGTCACGGGTACCGTCCACCAGCCTTCGCTCACCCACCCTGAAAATGTACGATATCCAAGAGCAACCCCTACAGACTGTTGAGTTGTATTACAAACCCTAAAGTCAGCTTTTGCAAAAACAACAAGGGGAAACAAGAGCAAAATGCTCAAGAAAAAAACCTTTAATCCTTTTTGAAATACCCAATATCGTTTTTTTAAAATCACAAAACTTCCTCTATGATGTCAAATTTTCAAAACAAATTACACATTTCTTTTTTCAAAAGCTTTTCAAACCTAAAACGTATATTTTTATATTTTTCTTTTTATAGCCCTTTTATCAATGCATATATCTTAAAAATTTTACAAAATATTTAAAGTCAATTTGTAAAAAAACTGTGTAGCTTGATTTACTTTTTGTTTTTCAAGCTTTTTCAACATAAATTCGTCGTCGAAAAATAACTTAAAATATATAACTTGGAGAAAAATACAATGAACGATACAGTAACCGATCAAACACACGCTATATCCGTCAACCAATTACGCTCTTTTATCGAACGCATTGAACGGCTAGAAGAAGAAAAAAAAACCATTTCTGATGATATTAAAGACGTTTACACTGAACTTAAAGGCTCTGGTTTTGATAGTAAAGCCGTTCGCAGCATTATACGGTTGCGTAAAAAAGAAGAGCATGAACGAATGGAAGAAGAAGCAATCATTGAGCTTTATAAAAATGCGCTTGGTATGAGTTAAAGCTATTGATAAAATTGGAAAATTTCTTAAGAAAAGAAAATGCAAAAAAACAAATGAATGTATAAAAATTTCACCCAATAATAAGCTGTTTGTGTAACTTGTAACGAGACTATCGGTCACAAAATACACAATATTGCAACAGCCCTCACATTAAAAGGATTTATACAGAGCATTTTTATCCTTGTCCTCCAATCATTTTTATCCACACAACCCCTCACTTGTACGCCAATCCAATTTGTGATGTGCAAGAGAGGTGATTTTTATGATTAAACATCTATAGATTTGAAATGAGAAAGTCTTACGATATTGAGGACTCTCTTCCTTCAAATTGAAAAAATGAATTATGACGATAAATCAATTCATTATCTACAAAAAGAAACATATAAAGTGGTCAGCAGTTGAAATCCACTAAATGAGAGTCTGAACTGTTTACAAAAGAAGAGCTGGTTAAGGATCTTTATCTTTTAGGATAGGCAGAAATTCGGCATATTTACACATTTGATAAAAAGCCCCTTGATAGAACTTTTAATAAAACTTTATTCGAATCTATTAACGGACTCATACAGATCATTGATTCGAGAGGTTAGAATGTGGTCTCTCCATTTTCCAGAAATCATCAAATAGTCTTTGGCATAGCCTTCTTTTTCAAAATGAAGGCGCTTTAATAAACGTTCGCTTTTTATGTTCTCAGGTCTATAATTTGCCATCACTCTATGCAGATGATAAACATGAAAGATATGCCGTATTAGAGCCGATAAACTCTCAAACATGAGACCTTTGCCTTGTTGTTTTTCATCAAGAGAAAAACCAAGATGACAAGCTTGAAAAACACCCCGAACCACATTTGTAAAATTCACAACACCAATGACTGTGTTTTCATTTTTTAATCGTACGGCATATCGGTATGCTTGTCCTTGTGCACTTTCATAAGCAAATTCATTAGCTCGTATTTCCCAAGCTGTTAGGCTGTGGTAACCATCAGATCTTAACGGTTCAAAAGGACGCAAATGATTCGCATTACGGAGGTAATAAGAAGACAGTTCAGCTGCATCTTCTAAACTGATCAATGTGGAAATTGTTCGCTTTGTTTTAATTGCCATCATTTTCTCTTCCTAGAAATGTTACAACAACACGTTGATTTATCCTGACAAATCATCATTTTTAAACTTAAATCATAACGTCGAATACAGTAAGCTTTCCTCATCACAACACTTCTCACAGTAGAATCAATGAGGATCATTTGCTTTTCCGTCATAAGCGGGGATGGTGTATTTAGGGTATAAGGTAAAGACAAGGAAATATTTCTTATGGATGCCCTCAAGTTCCAAAGGGGCTGTAGAAACATTGGGAACTGGCGTGCTTCCATATACGAAATTTTGAAAAAACTCACGGCAAAGGTAGTTTTGTTTCTTTGCCTTGTAAGCTCAGAGCATGCTTGTTTTGCGCTATCATATCACTGCACCCACATACAAATCCCAATGACCATCGCCTTGAGGTGCTATAGTTACAGTGCGATCTAAAAGTCTCTGCCATAACTCGTCAACAACACTGTTTCCGCTAAATCAGCCACAAACTCTTGTAACAAATCGAAGAAACCGTAATAATGCAATACAAATCTTTTAAAATGTCTTAGACATTACCGTGAACAAGCTTCCATTTCTTCGCGTAAAATTTCAAGTTCTAACCATTCTTCTTCTTTTTGTGTGCAAGTATTTTTCTTTTTTTCCAACGCTGTTGATAAACGCTCAAAACGCTCTTTATCACTGCGATAAAGAGCTGGATCAGAGAGTTCTTGCTCAATTTTTTTGATTTCATTTTGCAAAACAGCAATTTCTTCAGGCAATTTTTCCAATGCATAAACCTGCTTATAAGACAATTTACCTCGTGTTTTTTTCTCCCGCACTATCAAGCTATGATCTGTTGATGAATCCTGCCTTGAAAGCTCTCCCGCATGAGATTTTGAAGGTGCTTTACGCTGCGATAATTCTGTTTTTCTGCGTTGTAAACTCAGAGCATGCTGATTTTGCGCCATCATATCACTATAGCCGCCCGCATACAAAACCCAATGACCATCACCTTGAGGTGCTAACATATGCGTTACAGTACGATCTAAAAAGTCTCTGTCATGGCTGACCAACAATACTGTTCCCACAAAATCAGCAATAAATTCTTGCAACAAATCCAAAGTTTCCATATCTAAATCATTGGTCGGTTCATCAAGAATCAAAAAGTTTGCAGGACGTGAAAGAAGTCGTGCAAGCATGAGGCGTGCTCTTTCTCCCCCCGAAAATTCTTTAAGGGGAGTGCGTGCTTGTTCAGGCAAAAATAAAAAGTCTTTCATATAAGAAACTACATGCCGCTCCAGCCCATTGATCACAAGAGTATCACCCCTTCCTCCCGTTAAATAATGCGCTAAAGTTTCCTCTTCATTTAAAATACGTTGCTGATCAAGCAATGCCATAGAGAGGTTATAGCCATGCCTCACCGTTCCACTATCCACGGCTTCTTGCCCAATTAATGCAGAAAGGAGCGTTGTCTTTCCGATACCATTGGGTCCTACCAACCCGATTCGATCACCACGCTGAATGCGCAAAGAGAAATCTTTCACGATAATGCGATCACCATAGGATTTTGAAATTTTCTTTGCTTCAAGCACCAATTGCCCAGACTCATGACTTTTCGTTGCTGTCAAAAGTGCATTTCCCGGCTGCCCTTTATAGTTTTGATGACGCTGTCTTAAGTTTTTTAATTCCCCCAAGCGCCGTACGTTACGCTTACGCCGTGCGCTCACGCCATAACGTAACCATTGCTCTTCACGGGCAATTTGGCGCCCCAATTTATGCTGCTCGATGGCTTCTTCTTGCAACGCCTTATCACGCCAACTTTCAAATTCTGAAAAACGCTTTTCCAGTCTTTTGGTTGTGCCACGATCAAGCCATACCGTTGACCGTGTAACATTTTCTAAAAATCGCCGATCATGGGAAATCACCACAATCGCTGAACGCAAAGACGATAAAACCGCTTCCAGCCATTCAATGGTTGGTAAATCAAGATGATTGGTTGGTTCATCCAAGAACAAAATATCGGGTTTTGCAGCAATGGCCTGTAATAATGAAACACGCCGCTTTTCGCCTCCCGAAAGCGTTTCCAATTTTTCCGCCCCCGAAAACCCTAAATTTGTGCGAAGCGTATTGATCCACTGAACATCAGATGTATCATCCAGCCCCGCTTCCATATAAGCGTTAATATCTTCAAATCCTGCACAATCCGGATTTTGTGAGACATAACGGAGCGTCACTCGTGGGTGGCGAAAAATTTCACCACCATGAGGCTCTAATATCCCTGCGGCAATTTTTAACAGGGTTGATTTTCCACAACCATTACGGCCGACCAACGCGATACGCGCCCCCTGCTCAACCGATAAACAAGCTTGATTGAGCAAAGGCGTTTTTCCAAAATTTAAGAAAATGCGGTCAAGCCGCAGAAGCGGCGGCGCCATTAACGAACGCGGTGCGGACAAGGTGCTTTATACATCACCCCTCTAGCATCACGGTAAGAACACAATTGTCGTACAGGGACTCTTTGGGCACAAGGTGCTTGGTAAACATGTCCTCTACGACCACGATACGTACACAATTGTGATGCCTGTCTTTGTTGTTTTCTTTGATTTGCAGCCGCACCTGTTACTGTTCCAGCCAAAGCACCAAATGCTGCACCGGTAAGTGCTGCTCCAGGAGTACTTCCAGCAATAGCAGTTCCAGCCAAAGCACCGATTGCTGCTCCTCCTACGCCGTAACGTGCAACGCGTTCATCGTTTGTGGTACAAGCGACTGAACTGAAACCAATGGCTGAAACAACTGCCACTTTAAAAATTGATTTTAACATATCAAAACCTTTCCTTCTCAAGATCAATACATAATATATCGTTTATGTCGGCACTTAATCACTAGGCCCCCCCCTGCCTTATTCAAAATATATTGGAAGAGCTTTATGGAATAGGCACAGACGCTAACAATATAGCTTTTCCAGAACCTAAATGGCAAGAAAAGGTTCCACAAATACGGTTAGAAAGTGTTAAAGAAGAGCCAAATGACACATTTTTGTCACAAATCGGCCATTTTACCCCTGCAAGAGTTAAGCCTTCTAAATCAGAAAAACCGATAATACTAAACAAACATCCCTTAGGCAAATCATACGAACAAGGTTTCGACAAAACCGGCCAACCTTCTTCTAAACCACTTGTCAACAACACTGAAATACCCCTTTCAGCCATCATCAACGCTTGCGTCATATGAGAAAGGCTATGATCACTTCGCTCACCTGCCAAAGCACCGCATAAAATAAGCTTTTTAGCGCCATTTTGCAACGCTCTTTCACATGCCAGAGCACTATCTGTCATATCTTTATCAGAAGGAAAAACTTCACGCGGAACATGACTATATTCGCGTATTAAATTCTCATCCGATGAATCAAAGTCGCCTAACCACAACTCAGGCGACACATTAAGCGCTGCCGCATGACGCATACCACCATCGGCAGCAATCACCCGACTGTTTTGAATTTGATTAAGCAAGCGATCAGTGATACAAATGTCTCCATTTAACAATATCGTAAATGTTGTCATGCCATACTTTGCCTTTCACAAAATTTCCTTTATAGCTATAGCGCACCCTTTTATAAGCGAGAGTTATTTTTTATAAACAAAAAGCATGATATAGCCAAACGAGTCCTTATCCCTAATGACTCTCTTAAAGAAACATACGATACAAAGATACAAATGCAATTTGCCAAATTATTCCGCAAAAACAATGTGCACCATGGTCCAACGCACCCCATTTTTCAACGCAATCTTCTTTTTCGCTCGCGCCTGTATAAAGCAACTTTCATAAGTTTAATGTTTCTCCTTTCAGCTTGTCATACGCCCCTCTCTCAAAATGATAAGCTTTCTTCCACATCTTCTAAAACGATCAAACGTACCAACAATCACAATATCTATGTCACATTAAGCGCTCGGCAACACCCACGTATTTTGAAAATGTATGGCGGCGCTTATTATAATGCAAAACTTGAATACCTTTTAGCAAAGATTGTCCATAAACTGACAGTTGCATCACATAGTTCTCATCAAAGCTATTCTGTAACAATTTTAAACTCAGAAAGTATTAACGCATTTGCGCTCCCCAATGGTGCGATCTACATCACTCGTGGTATGCTGGCATTAGCCAATGATTCTTCAGAAGTTGCAGCCATTTTAGCCCATGAGATAGCACATATCAGAGCCAATCATGGCATTTTACGCCTGCAAAAAGAAGCTCAATTAAAGATGACAAGTCATACATCTTCACGTCTTCTTTCTTCTATTGGCAAAAAACTTCATAACCCTATGCAAAACAAGCAACAACTCGCGCAATTTTCCCGCAATCAAGAGCTGGAAGCTGATTCCCTTGCACTTGAAATGCTCCAACAATCAGGATATGATCCTTTTGCTTCACCGCGCTTTCTTCAAACAATGGAAGCCTATAGTGCTTTGCGTAATATCTCTGGCACCCAAAATGCCTCTCTAGATTTTTTAGCCTCCCACCCAACCACCCCTCAACGCATTCGACTTGCGATAGAAAAAGCGCGTAAAATCAGTAAAGGGAATAGTAAAACAACTGATCGCGATTCTTTTCTCAAAAGCATTGATGGCATGATTTTTGGAGGAGGCTTTTATACAGGTTTTGTACGAGGCAACCAATTTATTCACCCACAATTGCGCATAGCTTTTTCTGTTCCAAACAATTTTACAATAGAATATTCAGCACACACTGTTTGGGCCAGTGGACCAGATAAAATTGCGATTCGTTTTGATGCTATTCCGCATCCTGCTGGAATATCTGCGAGTGATTATTTGAAAAGCGGCTGGATTATCGGGCTAGACCAATCATCTATCCGCCCCATCAAAATTCAGGGGCTCCCCCATCAAGAATTTACGCGTCAAGGATTTCAAAGCCAAAGTTTACTTGGAGCACAAGCCCATGCTACCAATGAGCAATGGCAATTTGATGTAGTTGTCATTCCATTCAACAACCACATCTTTCGTTTTCTGACAGCCGCCCCACATAATTCTCAAAATTTTGTAGAGGTTGCACAAAAAACTCTACAAAGCTTTCATTCTCTTTCATCTTCACAATTAAAAAAACTGAAGCCCTTAAAAATCCGTGTTGTTCGCGTAAAACAAGGAGAAAACGTTGCAAACCTAGCCAATAAAATGCAACACACACCAGATAAAGAAAAACTCTTTCGCATCCTCAATGCCCTCTCACCAACACAAACTTTATCCGCAGGTACAAAAGTGAAAATTATTACAGAATAAGCCTTTTTTCTCATCTGCTACAGTTTTGATTCTTTTCTATCTGTATCACGCCCTCCCCCTTAAAGCATATTCGCAAATGAAGAGGACATTTTAAAAACCAATTTCATCATACCTTCATACGACTCCGTTTGATACATACTTCCTCGAACTAATATCACCCCCAATCCTCCTCTGTTCATCAATAGCACCAAACGCATCCCCAAGGAGGCATATCCCTAGACAAATCTGGCAATCCCTAAATCCAACTTCACCATACTCTCATATACCCCTACTTATACGTTCTCTCTCTGTCCTCCCACAAAGCCTTTCACTGCTTATATATCGTAAGCATCTTCTGAATGAACCGTAAGAAGAGCAGAACGCAATTTCTGCAAAGCCCGAGCTTCAATTTGACGCACGCGCTCTTTCGAGATTCCTAACTTTTCACCCAAAACTTCAAGAGTCGCACCCTCTTCATTTAAGCGACGAAAGCGAATAATTTCCAACTCCCGTTCATTGAGAATTTGTAACGCATCGTAAAGCCATTGTGTACGCCGTTGACCATCAATTACTTGCTCAATTAAAGCATCAGGAAGAGGACTATCATCCACCAAAACATCCATCTTAGCAATGGGATTATCACTGTTTTCAGAAACAGAAACACTCAAGGAATTATCAGAACTGGAAAAACGAAAATCCATTGTTTCAACATCGCGCACGGAAACGCCAAGCTTTTCAGCGATTGTGCGAAAAATATCCTGTTTTGACAAAGCACTATCATCTTGTATCAGTTTTGCACGCAAACGCCTAAGATTAAAGAAAAGTGCTTTTTGCGAAGAACTAGTTCCCCCTCGAACGATTGACCAATTTCGCAAAATATAATCTTGAATAGAAGCGCGTATCCACCACGTTGCATACGTTGAAAAACGCACTTCCCGATCAGGTTCAAAACGTGCAGCTGCTTCCAATAGCCCCACATACCCTTCTTGTACCAAATCCCCCAATGGCATTTTGAAACGTTTAAAGCGGTTAGCAATAGCAATCACTAAACGCATATGAGCCGCTGCAATTTGATGCATGGCATCATCATCACGTTTGTCTTTCCACCGCAGAGCCAAATCATGCTCTTTTTGTCGTTCAAGATAAGGTGCTTGCATAGCAGAACGCATCATATTACGTCCTAAGCTTTTGTCTGCATCGCTATAATTTTTGCTGCTTTTATAAACAGCATTTGAAAGATTACCCATAATAACCCCTTGCGATTAAAATTATCAAAATTGATTTGGCAACGACATCATTGTTCTTTGCATTGTTCTTTGCTTAAAAAGAACGCAAAAGTTGTTAACTTCCGCACCCACTACTTTAACGTGTATTTTTATAATCGCAATTGTTTTTTTTACTGTCATGGTAAAATTTCTTGTCATAAGACACAATTTCACCTGAAAAATGCCTTTAAAATATGCCTTTTAGCCTATGAAATATTTGAAAAAACTTTCTCTGCACCTTTCATAACAAAACAGCAAAAAAATAAAATGATCATGTAAAACAAAAGCTGTTTTTTGATAACCGGTTCTATTTCCTTTTAAATTGAAGAATTTATTTAGGCTTTCAGCTTTACAATACAACCAATAAGTGTAATTTGCAAATATAAAGCATCAAAACTGAATAAAAAAAAAGAATCATCCAAGTTTTAAAGACGCAAAAAGAAACAGCAAAAAACGACAAGAGTGATTGAAGCAAACGCAACAAACGTGTTAAAGAAAAAGAAGCATTATGAAATTGTCGCAAAAAGCTTTTGACCAATTTCGCACTGAGAAAGAAAATGATCATGGATAGCAAGATTGTTCAACAGGATGAAATTCTTCAAGATGATATTCTCATTGAAAAACACGGAAGGGGTAAATTTGAAGGTTTTCGTTTTTATGCCAACAAAAACAGTACTGATCAAATAGCTGAGAAGCAAATTTCAACAGAGAATGAAAATTTGATTCTTGCTTTTTCCAAACGCGCGACACGTTTTTGTGCTTGTGCAAATGGAGATTTTACCCTCAGTTCTGATGGAATTGTGCGCTGGATTGGTCAACCCGTAGGACAGCTTGTAGCAACAGAAGATTTTTTCAAACCAAAACTGATTGTTTTAGCAGATGAACAACTCACAGGAGAATCCCGCAATAACGTTGTGAAGCGATTAGAACGCTTTGTCACCTTTCATTTTGAAACGACTTTAAAACCTCTATTTGATTTGCGTAATGCTGATAATTTAACGGATTCAACAAACAGTCTTGCTTTACAACTTTTTAACTCTTTAGGGATTTTACCACGCCGCGAAGTCTTAGACATTGTCAAAGAACTTGCGCAAGAATCACGTGCTGTGCTTCGGCGTCTAGGCGTACGTTTTGGCGCTTTTCACATCTATGTTGCCGGAATGCTTAAACCTGCTCCGGTTCAAGCCATTACTCTCCTGTGGAATCTTCAAAATGCGGGACAAGATCAAACTGGTTTGGGTGAAATTTTGTCAGCATTATCTGCTGGTCGCACCTCTTTGATTGTTGACCCTACCTATAACCGCCAATTTTATCAATTAGCCGGTTACCGAATCTTAGGACAACGTGCTGTGCGAATTGATATTTTAGAACGTCTCGCCAATCTCATCCGCCCCGCACTTCATTGGAAACAAGGCAGTGATCCCAAACCCGATGGCGCCTATGATGGCAAAAGTTTTTTTGTTACACCAGCCATGATGTCCATTCTTGGAGCCAATGGAAACGATATGGAAGAAATCCTCAAAGGACTTGGTTATCAATCGTACAGCATAAGCAATACTGTTTTTGAACAAAATCTCCTTGCACACCAAGCCTCTTCCCCTGTCAATGGGACAATGCAAGATGTTCCTGCAGCAGAATGCGTTGGCAGTCAATGGAAAACAATAAGCGATTCAGAAACAACACGAGAAGAAAAAAATACCTCATACCCAAATACTTTATCCTCTTGTATTGAAAAACATCCCCATAAAACCAATCGTTTACCGGCAGCTGAACCTGTTGGAAATTTTGCCAAATCCCCTCTCCCTACAGAAGAAGATAAAGTTATTTTATTATGGCATTATAGACATCAATTTCACCACCACGCACAAAAAAAACGTGATAAATTAGGAAATAAGTGGCAAAATAAATCGAAGAACGCTGTAAAAAAAGGGGAACACACAAATGAAAATTTCCCTCAAGCAGCACCATCACAAACAAAACGCTCTTATAAGTTACACAAATCCCAAGGCAAACATGCAAATCATAAGCCTTTACAAAAAGAAAAGCGCTTTAATCCTGATTCACCTTTTGCGAAACTAGCTATACTACGCGATCAACTCACCAATCATAAAAATACGCACACACTTTCCTCTAAAGAGAATTAAAGTAACAAATGGAGTTTGATCTTGACCCACGTAGTAACCGACAACTGCATTCACTGCAAATATACGGATTGCGTTGAAGTCTGCCCTGTTGATTGTTTTTATGAAGGGGAAAACATGCTTGTTATTCACCCCGACGAATGTATCGATTGTGGTGTTTGTGTGCCAGAATGCCCAGCAGAAGCGATTTTACCTGATACAGAACCAGGATTAGAAAAGTGGTTAGAACTTAATCTTCATTATGCAAACAAATGGCCTAATCTAACCACCCAAAAAAATCCTCTTCCTCAAGCAAAAGAAATGGATGGCGTTCCAAATAAATTAGAAAAGTATTTTTCAGAAAATCCAGGAAGCGGCAAAGAGTAATGATACAGTGTACACCCTCCTCCTTCAACAATTGAAAGACTTCTCTTGTAAAAATAAAAAAATCCTTAAGCGAAATGATTGATTCTTTGAAAGTTTGATGTTAGTGTTATTTTAACATGATCATCTTTCTAAGTATTTTTCTTTGCTTTTTATAGTAAAGCGACGTATTTTTTTTGGATTTAAAAGTACTCGGCTTTTATGCTCACTTAATTGGTACAATATACTTGGTTAAAGAAAACTCAACCCTCAGGTTTATAACCTGTTTTCCGATACATTTGTTGATCATAAGGGAGTAAACTAAAATATGGCATCCCAACATGGAACGTCTTCCAAGACCAAAGAATTTGCAACCTCTGAATATATCGTCTACCCTACGCATGGAGTAGGGCAGATTATAGCGATTGAAGATCAAGAAGTTGCAGGACATAAATTAAAACTTTTTGTCATTCATTTCGCGAAAGATAAGATGGATGTCAAAGTTCCCATTGCAAAAGCCCTTTCCGTTGGAATGCGTAAATTATCTGCTAGTGATTCTGTCGAACGCGCCTTAAAAGTTTTACGTGGAAAAGCACGCGTTAAACGAACCATGTGGTCACGTCGTGCACAAGAATATGATGCTAAAATCAACTCAGGAGATCTTATTTGTATCGCCGAAGTGGTACGTGATCTTTTCCGCTCTAATTTACAGCCTGAACAATCTTACTCTGAGCGCCAACTTTATACAGCTGCTCTTGAAAGAATGGCCCGCGAAATTGCGGTTATTAATAGTCTTTCTGAAACAGAAGCTATTAATCTCATAGAGATGCATCTCTCCAACAAGCCAAAACGCGAATTTAAAACTGAGAGAGAAGAAACAGATGAAAACAGTAAAGCTGTCTACGCTGCGTAACACACTCTTTCATCATAATGATGATATTTTGATAAAACCAGCTTTTCGCTGGTTTTATTTTTTTAACATCCTCTCTGCCCTTAAGGACGAAGTTTCTTAACCAGCGCCAACCTATAAACAATCTAACTTTTCGACAAATTCCTCCTCCTCATTTTCTTGCTTGATAGATAACAAATTGATTAATCATCATAATCTAGAATTATTCATATTAAATTAGAATCTTGAATATCGTAAGATTTCTCATTTCAAATTTTTTTCATGCTGAATCAATCAAAATCTCTTGCTTTTCAGTCACAAGCGAGGCTGATCTGTGGATAAAAACTGTACAAAAAGAGCTAGTAGAACTGTCCAAGCACCAAAGGATATACCAACATTGGAATCTAGCAAAATGTGTAAGGGGCTGCGGACTTGCTTTTTCATTAAGCGTAAAGACCATAGTGCCGTTTACACACTGCACCGAGACTTTACCATTTACCCTTCTACAAAACCATTATAACATTCAAAAACGCTGTCATAAAATGGATGCAACAAATATTGAAAAATATTCCTTTTAAAAAAACGCGTGACGGTACAACATAAACATATTTTGTCTTGGGCGCTCTATTTTGCATGAGAAGCATTCCCCATTAAAGAACACGATAAAGAAAAGCATAAACTAAAACATCATCTCCATTCTGTAAAAGGCATTCCAAATACTTTTGAAAGTATTCATTATAGACATTTTGTCCTTTCTTATAGAATGTTCATCCACATGCCAGCCCCACTTGTGACCGAAAAGCAAGTGATTGCCATTGATTCAACATGCAAGAAATTTGAAATGAGAAAATCCTACGATAGACCTTTCATTCAAGGCACAAAACAACGAATGAACTTTATAAATCAATGTGATGTAAATCTCTATTTTTATGGAGAATCACATGTCACAATATAAGCCTATAGACAAACCATTGCCTTAAATATTCTCATAAAAAACACCAGTATGCTTAAAACCTTATATGGGTTAACCACCTTAAACGACGATATTTACGGTCTAATAGGATTTCCTTCTAGAGTGAGTAAAATAAGTGCGATACAAAATAACTCCATTACTGACCTAACTTATATCAATACCCCAGCTCTTAACGAAATCATCATAAAAGACACTGACACAAGCAATCCTTTATAGCCTCTCAAAAAAACAAAAAAATCATCTCCCACAATAGAATCATTTTTCTATGGCAAAGCCTTATCCCACACATGTTCTCAAGAAAAAGCGAAAAACGCATCTTACCCAATGCATTCACTCATGAATCAAAGGAAGCTTACCACTGGAAAAAAGATAAAACGCTAAAGTTTTAACCACTAAAACGGAACGCCCGCGATACATTCCCGTTTTCAAATCAATGTGATGAGGGCGACGCAAGGACACCTCAACATCCATCTTAAAGCGAAAATGCACGCCCCAAACGTGCATTCACTCATGAATCAAAAGAAGTTTACTACTGGAAAAGAGATAAAACGCTAAAGTTTTAACCACTAAAACGGAACGCCCGCGATACATTCCCGTTTTCAAATCAATGTGATAAGGGGCGACGCAAGGACACCTCAATATCTATCTTAAAGCGAAAATGCACGCCCCAAGCGTGCATTCACTCATGAATCAAAAGAAGCTTACTACTGGAAAAAAGATAAAACGCTCAGTCTTTAACCACTAAAACGGAACGCCCGCGATACATTCCCGTTTTCAAATCAATGTGATGAGGACGGCGTAATTCACCAGAATTTTTATCTTCGATATAAGTCGGCGCCTTCAGAGCATCAGCCGAACGGCGCATGCCCCTCTTCGCTGGAGAGGTTTTTCGTTTAGGTACAGCCATAAAAAGACACTCCAAATCCACTAAAACAGAAAAAGCAATGTCAAAAATGACAATGCTTCATTTAAAAACACCATAAAATTTGAGGATGTTATACACTGATAAAAAAGAAGAGGCAATGTCAAAATGAACAAATGAATATCAAAAACACCACAAAATTTGAAAATTTTATACACCAATGAAAGCATTCTCATAAGACCTTCATTCAATTTTTATTTGGCTTAAAAAGGGATTTGCACATACAATAGAGATACGGATAAAAAGAGAATTTGCACATACAATAGAGATACGGATAAAAAGAGAAATTGATTTTTAATAAAAAGCGACGCCAATTTATGAAAACAAGAAAAAGCAACAACATTTCTCTTTAAAACTTCATAATTTCATTTTTGTAAAAACAAAGGAAGCAAGAATGCACGAATTTACCACCCTTCTTGCAAAACACGGACACACCGTTGAAAAACGGCTTGATACCCTGTTAAGTGATCAAATCGAAAATGGTGAAATTTCACGCCCTAAAAAATTAATCAATGCCATGCGCTATGGTGTGCTGAACGGTGGAAAACGCCTGCGTCCTTTTCTTGTGATTCAAAGTGCTGCACTTTTTGATATCCCTGTCGAATATTCTCTTGATGTTGCATGTGCCTTAGAATGTATCCATTGTTATTCGCTCATTCATGATGATCTTCCCGCTATGGATAACGATATACTCCGGCGTGGAAAACCCACCGTCCATATAGCATTTGACGAAGCAACAGCAATTCTAGCAGGCAATGCCCTCTTAACATTTGCCTTTGAAATCATTGCCCATAAAGCCAGTACTCTATCTACAGACATTAGAATCAAACTGATCACGTCTCTTGCACAATCGGCAGGACTTGGGGGTATGTTAGGTGGACAAATGCTGGACCTTGAAGCTGAAAAAAGACCGCAAGAAAGTACTGACATCATCACTCTACAACACATGAAAACAGCAGCCCTGATAAGCTTTGCTTGCCAAGCAGGCGCCATCATTGGCAATGCATCTAAAGAATTAACCGAAAAACTTACTAATTTTGGTACCTATCTTGGTTTAGCCTTTCAATTAACCGATGACCTTCTTGATGTCACCGCCAACACGCAAACCTTAGGAAAAACTGCTGGGAAAGATGAAACGGCACAAAAAGCAACTTTTGTTCATCTTTATGGCATTGAAGAAACCCAAAAAAAGCGAGATACACTCATCAGTAAAGCAGAAGCATTCTTACATCCTTTTGGCGCTAAGGCACTCCCCCTCCAACAAGCAGCACACTTTAGTGCAATACGCAAAAATTAAACTTCATCCGCTCTTTTGCACATAGTGTACACCATCATCTTTGTTGAATGCATAATAAATCTTTCAAAGAAACGTTACCATTAATCTCCATTATAGTCCTTCTCATGAAATGAGATGCGACAAATATTGAGAGGAATTTCATTAAAAAAAACGCGTGAATTTATAACACAAGTGCATTCCAGGTATCCTATTTTGCATGAAAAATACCTTCCATTAAAGAATGAACGAAAAAAAATGTGAAACAATGCGCAATCACCATACTTTAAAAGATATTACCGTGAATGCTTTAAAGCCGAATAAAAACGACCGGAAAAAAGAAAACTCGTTTTCTCTTTCATGTCTTTAATCTTCTAACGATAAGGCAAAAAATAAACAGGATAAGTATAAAACAGGGCATTTCATAAACCCGCAAAAGACAATAAAAATGCCGATTGGCTTTGTAACCTTATCAAAGTCATCTGTTGTTCATTGCCAACCGTGGGAGTACACTGCCCTCAGTAGAGAATCATAATTTTTATGCCTTTCCACGCTATCTTGTTATAGAAGATCAAATATGGTTACATTCTGTAAATTCACTCGTATATTGCTTTCTCTCTAAAAACACTTTTACAAAAATGCTCGTTGTTTAGTTCAGGCATCATTTTTTTGAAGCCCGTATTTAAAATATCAGAAAAAATGAACACAATGGCTATTTTGATTTTTATGCCACCCTCAAAGAACAAAGTTTTTTAACCCAATCTGCTCTGTAAACAGTCTAGATTCTTAACCGAGTAAGTTCCTCTAGCTTTCCACGCATGCGATTCACTTAAACTAAAGACTCGATAAACAAGACTTAAGAATATTTACCATGCAATTTTTAAAATACTTAATGTGTCAAACAGGCGACCTTCACCACCCCTCAAATGGCAGTGTGTTACGGCATAATAGGATAAATAAAGTCATCAATTTCAATAGAATGAAAGACCAAAGCAGTATTATTACTGATCTCTCTTTTCTTCGCAAGAAAGCTACAAATAATTTATTTATAATAATAATTCAGCGTTATTCAACTTGAATTAGAACTCTGAAGACCGTAGGATTCTTTCATTTCAATTTGTATATGTTGAATCAACCAAAATCATTGGCTTGCCCCTCACAAATGGGGAGCGCCGCGTGGGAAAAAACATCAAAGAACGGATTAAAAAATACCTCTTATGAATCGTCTCAAGAGCCAAAAGCTGTAGCAACATTGGGGGACAGCAAAGTGAATGATAGTGTCAGCGCGCTCCTTCAAAAGTAGAAACATTTTTACAAAACTATTTAATAACTTCAATTTAATAATAATCATGATCACTGTACAAATTTAATTCGTCACGCTCTTTATCTCGTTTATTCAATTCATCACATAAAAAGAGAATTGATAAGATTAAACAGAGAATGATCATTGCAACAGAAAGATAAAAAAGATCTTATTATTATATGTAATAGCACAATTTAATTGATGATAAGTACTTTTTTCAAACTAAGTTTAAATTTCCTCCTTTAAGTGCAATTTTCTTATTAAGATGAAAAGCATCATTGTAAGTGAACCTATGCCTGTTGCCAAAGCTGGAAAATATGTCCACCTTTTGAAGACATAATAAAAAACATGCAACATGGCTAAGAAAATATCGTGATGATCAATAGAGTATCATAGCCATTTAATATCTTTCAGAAGAATTTTGCCCATTACCCATTAAATGTCATTTGTAAATTCTTCTTGGTTGCATCATGTCATATATCGTATTAAACTCTATGCAAAAACGCGCTATTTTTTTAGTATTGTCATCATGACCAGCTCTCATACTAGACACAAGGTCAATAATTTGTGTTGTTAGGCTAATACCATTTCCGCTTGAAGAATTAAGAAATTTTTTCGCATAATCAATCATGGGGTCGGTAGAATTCATAGACATATTATAAGCCTAGATAAAATCGCTTTCTCTCCAATTATAGTCATAACGCAAACTGCTTATGACATTGGGTAGCATTGCCCATGACATCTCCTCATTGTAATCACCACGTAATAAATTAACAAAGCGTCCACATAAAACAATAAGTATGTGACGATGCCATATAATATCAAATTTGGGCGCTATATTCTGATAACCACGGCTATAGACGAAATTTCTTGCTTGTTCTTGCTTTTGAAAATGTTCAAAAGCCTCGTATTTTTCACTGATGTATTCTTCGTAAAGTTTATTGTACTGCTCTAGACTATCTACGCGCGTACATCCCAACAACACAGATACAGAAAAAAGAGTTGTAAATGTTACAATATGCGTTATGGATAACGATTCCATCACTTTACCTTTTAATAACCATAATTTGTACGGCTTAACAAATTCCTATCAAATATATCAATATGGGTTGGTTTCTTATGGCTTATTTATAGCAAATTGTACTCAACAATATTTCTGTACTTGGTTTTATTCCTTCTCAAAGAGGGGGATGTCATTCAAAGTTTCCATAGATAAGTTTATTATCTGGATCAGAAATTCTATGACATCAGAAAATACAGAGCTAACGCCACAACCAAAGAGAAAATACTCAAAATGAGAATGAACAACGTAAAAAATTATCTCAACAAGATGATTGATATTTTAAAGAAAACAGCAATAAAACGCGTTAAATATATCAATAATAAAATCAGTCATGAGGAAAGCCTATTTAAACAGGCTATAAATTGTCCGACTGCTTAAATTAGCTCAATGAGATAAAGTGTTACCAGCCAGTAACCAATGAAAATGGGAAAACTGCTCCATCACCATTCCTTAATAAGCATATAATCCGGTACAATCATTTTCTTTATCAGCGTCCAATCTTGTCAGCAACTCTTGGTGCAATATTCATGAGAAGCATTTTTATTTCCTTTTTAATGATTGTGATGCCACGCCCACTTATAACGTACAAGCAGATGACTTTGATTGCTTCAACATACATAGATTTGAAATAAGAATAACGGATAACATTCTGCTTTCCCATTCAACATGCAAAAACAATGATGCGCCTTAATAAATAAAAGCCTTGATCCACTATAAACCCCATGAAACACACGTGAAATACGTTACTATTTTCACTGAGATTTCTTTAGGGCTCCTTCTAAAAAAAACATTGCCAACAGATAAACCAATAAATAGATACCAAAAACATAAACGAGTGAGAAAAAGCCAAATATATCGACCATATACGCACTCATGTAAAAAAATACCAATAAGCTAAATCTCCCAACAGTTGACAAGAAAGATTCATATGTAGCCCTGAAATGATCACTAATGCTATCGTGCAAAACAACTTCTACACGCAGATATGTATACTTAATTAAGTAAAAAATCATACAGACTAAAATAACAGCAATTTCTTTTTTCGGCTCAAAGAAAACCACTGTAAAAATCAGTGAAACCAAAAGAAACAGCAATAAAATAAAATTCACTCTTTCACTTAGTTTTGTAAAGAGAAAACTAGCCAAGAGCTGAGAGAGCAATATCAGTGAAAATGTCACACCAAGATCAAAATAAGTGACATTAATATTATGATCTTTAAATATCCACTGCCAATACTGCGAGAATATATTGAAAAAGATCAGTGAAAAATAAAAGCATAAAGAGATATAAGGAACTTTAATAAAAATAGACAACATCTCTTTAGCATCATAAATGAGAGAATTCGCTTTATTTGGTTTTTTCTCTCCCTTCAGGTCATCAAGAAAAAACAAACCAAATAGTGTTGTCATCAACATTAAAAACGCCGCGATATACCATATATATTGGCTAGAATAATCAGCAAAATATGCGCCAATTAAACTGAATATAAACATGCCGATGTAATTATATTGAGAGCTCGCTCCCAGCACTTTTTTAGTCGATGTCAATTTTTCTTTTGCATATTGAACAAGTAAAGCATTATAGGCGCCAGCAATCAATGTCAGCGATAAGGCATTAAAAGATTCTGCCAAAAGAAATCCATAAAAGCTTGTAGAAAATCCCATGAGACATAGCCATGTAGCAGCAAAAGCCGCTGCCAAAACAATCGATATTTTATAACTTTTTCGATCAGCAAAATATCCCAGAGGAATATCGGTCACCATCATAATAAAAGCCTGAAATGACTTAATAATCCCAATATCAATAAGAGTTAGCCCTTTTTCAAGCATATAAAATACAATAAAGGCACCTGTTAAAATTCTTATACCGTTAAATAAAAATCCAAATGCTAATATACTGGTCATGCATTCCCCCAATAACGCCCCAAAAGACACCCGTATACATCATTTTATATCAACATAAAAGCTCACATTTTACGACAAATAGGGCAATAACCGCTATAAGGATCTTCGATCCTATCAATTTTATAGCTGGAAAATGCCGAAACAATACCGAAACAATGAATGAATAATGTTTTTTCTATAATTTGACATTTGAAAAATCCGTTATTACTACCTCAAGAGCAGTCAAAGAACCAGCAACAACATTTACGGATCTATCAAAGTATTCATATAGTTTTGCTTAATAGTCTTAACAAACTCATTAACATCCTTCATATGATTCTGATTCACACATGCATAACATCTGGTTTTACCTAGAATAATAAAGCCGCCCAATAACAATATTGACCGTAGCTAAAGCAACATATAACAGCATCCTCTTCACATTGAAGACAGCTTGTTTTTAAAAAACAACATCACCACCTTTTTTACTCCAACCTTATGCGACTTTTACCTCAACCTTGTCCAAAGCGTGTATGAATATAATCACTCAAAAGCGCTTCAAATTCTTCAGCAATGTGATCACCCCGCAAAGTTTTTACCTTTTGTCCCTCAATAAAAACAGGTGCCGCAGGACTTTCCCCCACTCCAGGCAAAGAGATTCCAATATCCGCATGTTTTGACTCCCCCGGTCCATTGACGATACACCCCATCACAGCAACTTTCAAACTTTCAACGCCAGGGTATTTTTCACGCCAAACAGGCATATTTTTGTATAAATCTGCTTCAATTTTTTGCGCCAATTGTTGAAAGACCGTTGAAGTTGTGCGCCCACAACCAGGACAAGCCGCAACCACGGGCAAAAATTGCCGAAAACCCATCACTTGCAAAAGTTCTTGCCCCACCTTTACTTCTCGTGTCCGATCACCACCAGGTTTTGGTGTTAAGGAAATTCTTATCGTATCGCCAATCCCTTGCTGTAATAAAATGCCCAAAGCCACCGAAGAAGCAACAACGCCCTTTGTTCCCATCCCAGCTTCCGTTAATCCCAAATGAAGAGCATAATCACAACGCGCCGCCAAGGTGGTATAAACAGCAATAAGATCTTGAACATCACTCACTTTAGCAGAAAGAATAATTTTATCACGTCCCAATCCCATCTCTTCAGCCCAAAGAGCCGATTGCAGAGCAGACTGCACAACAGTTTCCCGCATCACTTCAGCAACCGATAAAGGATTTTCTTGCTGTGCATTTTCATCCATAAGCCGTGTTAATAATGCATTATCAAGAGAGCCCCAATTCACGCCAATGCGAATAGGTTTATGATACCGACAAGCAATCTCTATAATTTCTGCAAATTGACGATCTTTTTTTGCGCCAAAACCAACATTTCCAGGATTGATGCGATATTTTGCAAGCGCCTCAGCACACGCAGGATGCTCAGATAAAAGCTTATGACCAATATAATGAAAATCCCCAACCAATGGTACAAAAAATCCTAACCTCTCCAATCGCTCCCGTATTTTTGGTACAGCTGCCGCCGCTTCATCGCGATCAACAGTAATTCGAACCAATTGTGAACCAGCTTGCCAAAGAGCAGCCACTTGAGCAACAGTTGCATCAACATCAGCTGTATCCGTATTGGTCATTGACTGTACAACTATCGGGCTCTGCCCCCCAACGATCACATCACCAACAGCAACACCAATAGACCGACGACGCTCAAGTGGTTTAGATAAAAAATAGGTCGTACTCATTAAGTCCTCAAATTTTTAAAACCTGCGCTATCAATCATCATTTACATTGACTTCCTCCGCGCTTCAAAGGACGAAAATTACACCGCCCCCCAATCTTAACCGATTGCTCTCAAAAGGCTCCACCTACTAACCACTGACGCAATTCAACTCATAGGTGCGATTCATCCTATAGACGCACCGGATAAGTTCTACTACTTCTGTTCAAGTTTATACTTCTACACTTGGTTGATTCAAAAAGAAACCGAAACCAAACAGAGACAATACTGTATTTTTAAGTTGTATGCCTATCACTTAACATCCACGTCATCGCAAAACAGTGTTTTACAACGCAACAGATAACGCCGATCAAAGCACAATTTTTAAAAATGCATGAAAAACACCATCCAATTAATCCAACATACTGATTTATAATAATCTATTTTTTACAGATTTGAACGGCAACCCCAAATATCGTAAGATTTTCTCATTTTAAATCTTCTTAATTGAATCAATCAATACCACTCCCTAAAGCCACAAGAGAACACGTAGATAAAAACTTCTTATAAACTATTTCAAGTGCCAAAAGCTATCCCAACACTTTAAACAAACAAAACAATGAAGACACCGGCTTACATCTTTATGAAATAAAGATGATTGAATGAATCTTACACCATTTTGTAAAAATTTTTACCTTACATCCTTAACAAACACCATCATGAAATGAACTCGAACACATTAAAAAATGCCTCATTAAAACCAAACTCTTAATTCTCATCTCACCCACGCGCAGCATTATCAATGCAACCTTTCAATTTTCAAGCCGTTATAGCAAAACCCCAAACACAATTCCAACTGCCACGCAACAATTTAACACATGAAGGAGTCAATAAATGTGTCTATTTTCACCCAACGCCAAAAATGCTAAAATTAAAAAACGTATAGCACAATTAAAAAGAGAGCTGGTCCCCGTAAATCATTGGAGTTCTCAAAATGATAACTTTGAAAACATTTCTGAGCTGTTTAACACATGGAAACAAAAAGTCCGTCACGCGCTTTATCACCTCAACGAACATGCTACAGAATTAAAGAAAAAAGCAAAAGAAAATCCTAAAAAAACCCTCGCACTAGCAGCAGGAGTCGTTTTAGTAAGCTTCTTGCTGATCCGTAAAAATTAATAACACACCCAACAACCTTCCCTTTTAATGCCCGATTCAAAGCGGGCATTTTTTATGGTTTACAAAATATAAACTTTACGTCTTTCCCCCTAACTTTACATTTTTCTTCAAAAGATAAGTTTTCCATCCATCTCGCCAGTCTATTATCCAATTTTTTATCTGGCAATCCCCTACCCCTGTCCTCAAAACACGCGGTGGCACCACTTCTCAAAGGGCAGTGTTGTGAGAAACTATAAGAAAAGTTTTCAACATTGCATCTATCCCCCCTACTGAGTTATTTCAAAAGAAATGGAAGTGAGTAAAGATGCATGCGCTTTAATATTCTAAGAAACATTATTTTACATCATGATATAGGAGTATAAGAAGCTTAAGAGCTTTAAAAGATGTATCATAACAAACCAAACGAAATCTTCCAACGTGAAGAGCCATTTACTATAAGTAAATGGCACAAGAATTAAACTGAAAAAACCCAAAATTTATCCTCCAGAATCGACCCGCTGCGAAGTATCCACATACGTAACCACAGACATCCCAGGAATGAGCTTTTCAATCCCCTCCTGCCCAGGATCTAAAGAAATCCGTACTGAAATACGTTGCGCAATTTTAATAAAATTACCAATTGTCGTATCTGTTTTTAACAATGAAAACTCTGAACCTGTCGCTGGAGCAAAACGAACCACACGCCCCGTTAACTTTTTGTTGTTCAATGCATCAACAGAAAAAACAACCGGCTGTCCCACACGCATCTGAGAAAGTTGCGTTTCCTTATAATTAGCAATAATCCAAATATCATCAGAAATAACAGAGACCAATTGCGTACCCGGCATAACATATTGCCCTACCCTAGCGCCAACCAATCCAATATAGCCTGTTCTAGGAGATAAAATCTTTGTATGATCGAGATTAATTTTTGCCAATTCAACACTCACCTTCGCTCCCGAAACTTCTGACTGTAAACTTTGTTTTTCAAGATTTAATTGTTTTTGCAATTGTCGTTTTGTTTCTAGAGCTGCTAAGAGTTGTGAAAGAGGGCGAGAAACAGAAATTGCCGCATCACCAAAGCCTAACTTTTTACTATCAGGAACAACATTAGAGAATGCTCGTGAACGCGCTAATTCTGCTTCTGCAGCATTAACTTCTCCCTGTAAAATCTGAGCTTGCAATTCAATACTTGCCAGTTTTGCATTTTTTGAATCGAGAACAGCCTGTGCTCGTGCAAGCTGCTGACGAAAAAGAGAATCATCAAGCTCAAAGAGCAGCATTCCTTTTTCAACACGTTGATAATCTTGCACATAAATCCGTGCAATCACCCCAGAGATCTGTGAACTAACCAGAGTAACATTGCCCTTAATGGAAGCATTATCCGTTATTTGAATGTTATTTACAAAAGGAGGAAGTCTCCAAGCCCACAAAATTAGCAAAATACCCGTAATACCTGACAGGAATGCAACAATCGTAGCTTTTGACCGTAATGCTTTTATCATTTTTTGCACCCCTCTTCTATAATATCACTCTACTTTTCTAACGCCCGCAAAGAGCATGACTTAACAACCATTGTGACAAGAAAGATAATGAATACAACCATTGAAATATAAAAATAAAGCCGAAAAACGTCATCATAAGCAAAAATATTTGCTGTTAACTTAAATTTTTCTATCAACATAGAAGTACCCTGTTCACTCCCCAAGCCATGGGGAACAGAAGCACCATAAGAAGGTGAAAACAAAGTATTCATCTCACCAGAAATAAGCGGATCAGTCACAACAATATTTTGTGTTAAGGACTCAAAGTTTTTATGGGCAAAATAAAACTGTAGGCTGCCAAAAAAAGCTGATCCCATCAATCCCCCTGTCACTTGCGTTAGCAAAAAAATCGCAATAAAACTCAAAACATAACGCGGTCCTCGCTCACCAGCAATCACAAACCCTTTGAAAAGAGCAGGAGGCAAAAAAAGTGCATAACTAAAACTCACCAACCCTTGGCTCAACATCATATCTTTCGGACGCGTTAAATAGTTCACACGACTATCTAAATAAGCTCCCAGCGCCAAACAACCTAAAGATAACAAATAAAAATAATCTTCACGCCCCGCCCGTAAAAAAAAGACACAAACAGCTCCCCCTAACAGAATACCCAATGTCACCGCAAGATACATGGGTGCCATTTCACGATTAAGCAAACCAAAAAGATTAAAAAAACCTACAGGCAAATTTGACCGCTCTAACAAAAAAACATGAAAGATCAATAAAATAAAAACAGATTGAACCATTTCTTTACTGAAAATCCAACGTAAATCAATCAACGGTTTTTCTCTATTAAGCTCAATAATAATAGCAATAACCAATGAGAAAATAGCAAGTGCAAGCCCCCAACCAATCCATGGTGCTTCATACCACCAATACAATATGCCAACAGACATAATCACGGCATTTAATCCAAGACCAAGAGCAATCAAACCATAACTTATCCAATCTAACTTTTGAATAACCTTACTGCGGACAACAGGCGTTAGAGGCAAAGTATAGATACAAACCAAGCTGATGAGAACCAACCCCATTTCTAGAGCGGAAAGACTGGAAAAACCACCATTTTCCAGTAAATTAGGAGAAATCAAACGTGATAAAGGTGCCGCTAAAGCCGCATTCATATAATTCAAACTAAGACCAACAGTAAACTTCTTTGCTGGAGCAAAAGCCTCCATCATATAAAGTAGCGCAAGCGAAGCCAAAGGAGCAGCAGCAATCCCAGCAAAAAAGCGAATAATCAATGCAGAACGCAAATCCGTAACAAAGAGTTGTAACACGCAAACCAAAACGAAGCCAAGGATTGATAATTCAGCAAAAGCACGCAACCCAAATTGATAGCGGATTTTGATCAACATAATCGCTACACTCACATTTGGCGCCATATAGGCCGCTACCAACCATGTTGTCTCGGTCAAAGTTGCGTGAAAATCACCCGTAAGATGGACAATGTTAGACTGAACAATATTAGCCCCTAAACCATAAGCCCATTGCAAAATAAGAGAAGCAAAAATATAAACAAAACATTTTGGCAAAGGTCCTGCAAAAATACGACCAGGATGAGGAAAAGGTTTTCCACCCCTTTTAGCAAACACAACCGTACTCTTTTTTCCGCTCATGTCACCTTTTTCCTGTATACGCTGCTACGCTTCTATCAACACAGCACCATCAGCTGACAATTGCTGGAAAAAAGCCTCTATTTTATGATTATCCTCATCTCTTGTCCCCCCTTCTAATGTCGCTTGAACCTGCAAAATCCGCTGTTCCAATACATCAAAAGAAAGATGCTCTACAGCCACAACGTGCTCTACCAATAAAGAGCAGCCCGAAAAGGTAATATTTGCAACGCCTCCGCATACAGCAAATAATTTTTCACCCAAAGAGGTGCGAACACGCACACTACCCAACACAATGCTTGCCACCAATGGCGCATGATGCGCCATAACTGTCAAAGAACCTGAAGCTGAAGGAAGAACAACAGACACTACCTGCTCTGAAAACACAATTTTTTCAGGCGATACAAGCTCAAATAAAAAATGCTCTTCTCTATTGTTTTCCACAAAAGTCTCCACAATACCCGATATAAGGACTCTCTGTTTTCTTCAACGACTTGTCCTTTTTAACGAAAAATATTCATGACAGTTTTCTCTTGAACAAGAAGCTTCTTACTAAGACGCCTCTGCCATGAGACGCTTTCCTTTTTCAAGTGCTTCATCAATTGAACCAACCATATAAAAAGCAGCTTCTGGCAAATCATCATAATCGCCAGCACAAAGACCTTTAAAGCCTTTGATTGTCTCTTCTAAAGGAACGAGTTTCCCTGGTGAGCCAGTAAAGGCTTCCGCAACATGGAAAGGTTGCGAAAGGAAACGTTCAATTTTACGCGCCCGTCCCACCAGCAATTTGTCATCTTCAGAAAGTTCATCCATTCCAAGAATAGCTATAATATCCTGAAGCGCTCTATAACGTTGTAAAATGGTTTGTACTTGACAAGCAACAGTGTAATGCTCTTCCCCTACAATCAATGGATCCAACATACGCGAGAAAGAGTCAAGTGGATCAACGGCCGGATAAATTCCTTTTTCCGCAATAGAGCGCGAAAGAACAGTTGTTGCATCCAAATGAGCAAAAGACGTTGCCGGCGCTGGATCCGTCAAATCATCAGCAGGAACATAAATTGCCTGAACGGAAGTAATAGAGCCTGTTTTTGTACTGGTAATACGTTCTTGCAAAGCCCCCATATCCGTTGCCAAAGTCGGCTGATACCCCACAGCAGAAGGGATACGCCCTAAAAGGGCTGACACTTCAGCACCAGCTTGCGTGAAACGGAAAATATTATCCACAAAGAAGAGAACATCTTGTCCTTCATCACGGAAACTTTCTGCAATTGTCAATCCTGAGAGAGCCACACGCGCACGCGCTCCTGGTGGTTCATTCATTTGCCCGTAAACAAGAGCACACTTTGACCCTTCCGTTGAACCATTATTCTCTTTTGGATTCACATTCACGCGGCTTTCGATCATTTCATAATAAAGATCATTTCCTTCCCGTGTACGTTCTCCCACACCAGCAAATACAGAATAGCCACCATGTGCCTTTGCAATATTGTTTATAAGCTCCATAATAAGAACGGTTTTTCCAACACCAGCACCACCAAACAAGCCAATTTTACCTCCTTTAGAATAAGGAGCTAACAAATCCACAACTTTAATACCGGTGACGAGAATTTCTGAAATGGTTGATTGCTCAACATATGCAGGTGCCTCTTGGTGAATAGAACGCGTTTTGGTTGCAGGAATTGGTCCCACATTATCCACCGGCTCTCCAATCACATTCATAATACGTCCCAATGTTGCTTCTCCTACAGGAACGCTAATTTGCGTGCCTGTATCCACAACCTTTTGGCCCCGCATCAAACCATCAGTTGTATCCATAGCAATCGTACGCACGGTATTTTCACCCAAATGCTGCGCAACTTCTAATACCAAGCGATTGCCTAAATTCTCTGTTTCCAAAGCGTTAAGAATATTTGGCAATTCACCTTCAAATTGCACATCAACGACAGCACCAATAACCTGCTTGATCTCACCAACAGCGCCTTTTGCACGCTCTTCTTTTTTTGCGGATGTATCTTTTTTTACAGGTGTATCTTTAGCTGCACTACGCGCAGACGCAGAGGAAGCCTTTACATCCGCTGAAGCCGTTACATCCACTTGAGACTTCGAAGCGGCTTTTTTGACGCCGGAACGAGCAGCTGGTTTCTTTTTTTCACCTTTTTCTGTTCCTTTGCTTGAGGTTACTGCTTTTACCATCAATCCTTACCTTTTCCATTTAAAGCGCTTCAGCGCCCGCAATAATTTCGATCAATTCTGTCGTAATCTGTGCCTGACGTTGACGATTATAAGCTACCGTCAATTTATTAATCATTTCACCTGCATTGCGCGATGCATTGTCCATAGCTGTCATCTTCGCACCCATCTCACCAGCAATATTTTCTAGTAAAGCCCGAAAAATTTGCACCGAAAGATTGCGTGGCACAAGCGCCTCTAAAAGAGAAGCCGCATCAGGTTCATACTCATAAACAATTGATTGTGAACCTTTGCTATGATCGGTTTGCTCCTCAACATCTATTGCCTCAACAGCTGCTTTTGGAGCAATCATCGGAATCAAGCCAAAAGCTGTTGGACGCTGATTAATCACAGAAATAAATTCAGAATAAAACAGCGTACAGACATCGAAAGCGCCTTCATTGAATAAATCAACAATCCGTTGACTAATCATCACCGCCTCTGCAAAACCAATGCGCTTTACAGCATGCAAATCGATATGATCAATTATCAAGCCTTTGTAATCACGCGATAAAATATCCGCACCTTTTTTGCCCACAGTAATAATTTTCACTATTTTACCAGCTGCCAACAATGCCTTAATCTGTTCACGTGCACGACGAGCGATTTGCACATTAAAAGCACCACACAAACCACGCTCAGCAGTACACACCACCAAGAGATGCACATCATCTCGCCCCGTACCACGCATAAGAGCAGGCGCATCAACACCATCTACATCAGCAGCAACACTGGTCAAAATATCAGCCATCCTCTTCGCATAAGGACGCGCAGACTGTGCTGCCTCTTGAGCACGATGCAACCTCGCCGCTGCAACCATCTGCATAGCTTTGGTGATCTTTTGTGTTGCTTTAACCGAAGCGATACGGTCTCTAAGATCTTTTAGTGAGGCCATTCAAGCATTCCATCAATTCATCACGAGAAATTTTTCGCATAAGTATTAAGAACAGTTATCAACTTATCTTTCAGCTCGTCTGTTATTTGCTTTTGCTCAGCAATTGCCTTTAAGAGATCTTGATAATCACTACGCAAAAGTACCAAAAGTCCCTGCTCAAACCGCGCAACATCAGAAACCGCCAAGGCATCAAGATAGCCATTCACACCTGCAAAAATAACCACAACTTGTTCTTCTGTTTTGAGTGGAGAAAATTGTGGCTGCTTCAACAGCTCTGTCAAGCGTGCACCCCGATTCAACAGCCGCTGGGTTGACGCATCCAAATCAGAACCAAACTGCGCAAAAGCTGCCATTTCACGATATTGCGCCAATTCACCTTTAATTGAGCCAGCAACTTGCTTCATTGCCTTAATTTGTGCGGCAGAACCAACACGCGACACAGAAAGACCAACATTTACAGCAGGACGAATTCCTTGATAAAATAAATTAGTCTCTAGAAAAATTTGCCCATCAGTAATCGAAATCACATTTGTAGGAATATAGGCAGAAACATCATTTGCTTGCGTTTCAATAACCGGCAAAGCTGTCAACGACCCAGATCCATTTTCCGCATTCAACTTCGCAGCCCGCTCTAAAAGACGCGAATGCAGATAGAAAACGTCTCCCGGATAAGCTTCACGACCTGGAGGGCGGCGCAATAAAAGAGACATTTGACGATACGCCACCGCTTGTTTTGACAAATCATCATAACCGATCAAAGCATGTTGTCCATTATCACGGAAATACTCACCCATAGCACATCCAGCAAGAGGTGCAATAAATTGCAGTGGTGCTGGATCAGAAGCGGTCGCTGCAACAATAATAGAATATTCCAACGCTCCACGTTCTTCTAAAACTTTAACGAATTGTGCCACCGTCGAACGTTTTTGACCGATAGCCACATAAATACAATAAACTTTGTCTTGCTCTCGTCCAGCCCCTTTTTCATGAAAAGGTTTTTGGTTTAAAAATGTATCGAGCAAAATTGCTGTTTTTCCTGTTTGGCGATCACCAATCACCAATTCACGCTGCCCCCGTCCAATAGGGATGAGTGCATCAATCGCTTTCAATCCGGTCGACATCGGTTCATGCACTGACTGACGCGGAATAATTCCAGGAGCCTTAACATCGACACGACGACGCTCTGTTGCTTTAATAGGACCCTTACCATCTATAGGGTTTCCCAACGCATCAACCACACGCCCGAGCAAAGCGGGCCCCACAGGAACATCGACGATAGCGCCTAACCGCTTTACACAATCACCTTCACGAATATCGCGATCTGAGCCAAAAATGACCACACCAACATTATCAACTTCCAAATTGAGGGCCATACCGCGCACACCGTTTGGAAAAGCAACCATTTCCCCTGCTTGGACATTATCCAAACCATAAACGCGAGCGATACCATCCCCTACAGAGAGAACCCAACCAATTTCTGAAACCTCAGCCTTTTGGTCAAAGTTTTTGATTTGCTCTTTTAGAATTTTTGAAATTTCAGATGGTCTAATATCCATCAGCTGACCTCTTTTTTCAATGCAAGCTTAAGCGAAGACAATTTTGTGAGAAGAGACGTATCAATTTGAGACGACCCCACACGAACGATTAATCCACCAAGAATTGTTGGATTCACAATGCTGTGTAGCAAAACTTTTCCTCCAACGACACCTTCCAAAGCCTCACACAACTCTTGTCTTTGTTGAGAACTTAAGGGGCGCGCAGAAACAATTTGCGCAGTAATCTGCCTACGAGCGCGTGCAACACAACGCTGGAAAGCGTGTAAAATACCAAATACGGCACTAAGCCTACGGTTTATTGCAACAACGCGTAAAAAATCACCAATAACCTGCCCTGCGTTTTTATCAGCAAATTTGATGTTTGCACAAACAGATTGCATCACCTTAATTTGCTCTTTAACTGAAAAGAATGGACTAAGCACAAAGCGTTTTAAATCTTTATTTTGCTCCAAAACAAGTAAAAGATCTTCCACTGCCTTTGCAACCTTTTCAACGTTTCCGGCTTCTTGAACGCAATCAAAAAGCGCTTGCGCATAGCGTTGATCTACCAACGGCAGCGGTATGAGAGAAAATGAATCCGACACGAAATACCGCCTCTTTCCCTTGAGCGATTCTCTGATAGTTATCAGATGAAATGAAACAGACATTCTCAATCTTAAGAATCTTCTTCTTAAAACCTAGAACAAAAATCACTTGATTTCTAGCATAGACATAGCCGACTCGCAACACCACAAATCGCTGCTTTTTAAAAATTTTAATAAAATATTCAAAATATTTTTGAAAAGAATTTTTTTTAGATATACAGGATGGCATCACAGTTTTTTTATGCCTCTTTTTAACATTCTCTGAGCGATTTTTTCATTCTCTTTGATTTTTCTTCAAATGCTCTTGCCACCATAAAAAAACACTTTTTCTCTAAAAACACTCCCTTTATCACCACAAGACCTTTAATGAGATGCGAATGCGACTGAAAAAGTCTATTATTGCAAACTGATAAGAAAGAATTGATCTTTTTTCTTCAAATACCTACTCCTTTTAAAAAATTTCACCAAGTATATTTTTTTGTAAACACAATCTTTAAGCATACAATGCATTGATTTATAAGGATAATGTATCATTTTTCATACCAGATGAGCCCCAAACATCGAAAGATCTCTCTTTTCAAATCTTTCTATCAAAATCACTCCCTTGCTCCATCACAAACAAAAAAGGAAATGATTAAAGAAAAAAACACCTCGTATAAACGCTCTCAAGTACCAAAGGCTTTCGTAATACTAAAAGATGAGGAGCCTTAACGCGGTTTTTTCATTCATGAAAGCTTTTACATTCTACACTCGAGAAACATCGTAAAATGAATTCAAGCATGCTGAGAAATATTTGCTTAAACCAGCATATGAATACAGTAATACAATAGATATTCTGTAATATTCCGTTTTGGACATTCTGCTTACATGAAAAATGTGCCCCCATTAGAGAATGAAAGTAACAAAAGCATGAAACAATGGATAATCTCCATTTCACGACAGCACCCATGAATGCTATAATGGTAACCTCATCGAGCAGCCTCATCTTTACACTTATGAAAGAACAAGCTGGCACCATCATATACTTTACCATCTCCCAATTTTACGACAGCCCTTAATACTTGAGATGATTGGGTATTTTAGTCCCTTCTTGTATAGTTTCACTCGACACAGTCCCCCCGTCTGTAACATGCAAACGAATGGTGTTAATTGATCAATATAAACAGATTTGAAATAAGAGAATCCTACAATAGTTGAGACTCTAATGTGAATAACGGCATATTATCACTATAAATCAATATGTTATTATTTACAAAAATTATAATTATGGGTGCTTTTGAAAATTCTAGAGCCGTAAATAAGGATAACAACGATGAATACGCATTTTGACCTTTACGCTCCAAAATGAGTCTTCTATGTTCTCGTCAAAGATAAATAAAATAGATATATGCAATATTTTCGCCCTAATCTAGCATACAAAAGCAGCTACGACTCGTACAGTACTAATACACCTTATGAACGCTGCTTCATAAGGTTTTAAGGTCAAACAATATCAAAAACACGACCTTTTATGCCACATAGCTTCACTTTATATTGCAATATATTGCACTGTTTTTAGAAAAAGCATAGATCAATATCAATTTGAACCCGTATAGAATTCGATTTTTGGTGTATTTGCAGGCATCTTCAGCCCCTATAATCAACCATTATAAAAAGAATAAAGGATACTATCCCTAAAACAAAAAAGTAGTAAAAACCGAAATGATAGCGCCCTCGAATAAGAGAGACGCTTCTGCTGGTTTTATAACAAAAATATTTTTTCCCGTGGCGCTGCTTAATGCAATGCACATATCATATTCTGCTACTTGGATACTTATTCTGAAATATATAATATTAAAGTAAAGCACCTTAAGCTAAAGAGACCTTCACTTTATGTGAGACTGGTTTTAGAAAAAACTTTGCGGATCAATATCAATTTGAACCCGAACGGAACTGGGCATTTTGGGTGTACCGCTAAGCATTGCACGTATAAACCCTTGTATATCAAAAGAGCGCTGTCCTTGCAGCAAAAGCCGAAAACGATAACGCCCCCGAACCAAAGCCAAAGGCGCTTCTGCTGGTCCCATAACCGAGATATTTTTTTCCCGTGGCGCTGCTTGACGCAATGCGCGCGCATAATGTTCTGCTGCTTGGCGCTGTTGTGCAGAAACAATCAAAGAGGCAAGCCGCCCATAGGGAGGCAAATGATAATGCTGGCGCGCCGCAATCTCACGTGTATAAAAATCTTCTGACTGACATGAAAGTAAGGCTTTAATGACCGGATGATCTGGTTGATAAGTTTGCAATAATCCTAAGCTTTCCAATCCCACACGCCCTGCTCTTCCGGTAACTTGGGAAAGCAGCTGGTAGGTACGTTCACTTGCGCGTAAATCGCCATTGGCAAGACCAAGATCAGCATCAATAACGCCAACCAAAGAGAGCTTGGGAAAATGATGTCCTTTAGCAACTAACTGTGTTCCAATAATAATGTCCACATCGCCATTTGCAATGGCTTGTAATTCGCTTCGCAACTTCCCAATCCCTCCTTTGAGATCTGTTGAAAGAATCAATGATCGCGCTTGAGGAAAAAGCATTTGTGTTTCCTCAGCAATTCTTTCCACACCCGGTCCACAAGCCACGAGATGGTCTAATGTCCCGCATTCAGGACAGGCTTGAGGAAGTGGTTGATGATACCCACAATGATGACATTTCAGTTGCCCTTGCGCACGATGTTCTACCAACCAACTTGAACAATCAGTACAATGAAAACGATGTCCGCAAATTCGGCATAAAGTTAAAGGTGCATAACCACGACGATTAAGAAAAAGAAGAGCTTGTTCGCCCTTATCAAGCGTTTGTTTTAAAGCCCTTTCAAGAGCAAAGGAAATAAAGCGCCCCTTTTGCACCCCTCCTTGGCGCATATCAACCACCCGCAACTGTGGAAGTGCTACTTCTTTAAAACGGGAAGGTAAATGCACCTTTTGATAACGCCCTTTTAAAACATTGGCTTGGCTTTCAATCGACGGTGTGGCTGAAGATAAAATAACAGGAAAATGCTCAAAAGAGCCCCGTGCAACAGCCATATCACGCGCATGATAAAAAATGCGCTCTTCTTGTTTATAAGCGCTATCATGTTCTTCATCGACAACAATCAAGCCAAGCTCATGAAAGGGAAGAAAAAGCGCTGAACGAGCCCCCGCAACGACACGCACCCGCCCTTCTGCAACTTGCCGCCAGACGCGTTCTCTACGACGTGGCGTCAAATCAGAATGCCATTCCGCTGCCGCAGCTCCAAAGCGTGCATAAAAACGATCTAAAAACTGCTGTGTTAAAGCAATTTCCGGCAATAAAATTAAAACCTGCTTGCCCCCTTTGAAGGCTTGAGCAACCCCTTCAAAATAAACCTCTGTCTTTCCTGATCCCGTAACACCATCAAGCAAAAAAACTTGAAACTGAGAAGATAAAACACCTTCTCGCAACATTTTTGCTGCTTTATTTTGCGCTCCCTGCAACTGAGGAGGACAAAAGTCAGGATCAGGCATTGCCACAATATCAGAAGCAGGAACTATAATATCTTCAAAAACCCCTAGCGCTTTTAAACCTTCAACAACAGAAACCGAAGTGCCAGCCGCATGCGCAAGACCAGAACGTGTCCATATCTTCTCATTACGCACCAATTCCAAAACCCGTGATCGCGCTGGTGTGAGACGTTCTACATTTCCACCACAATATCGCAAACCCAGCATCTGCGCTTCCGGCTCTAAAGCAGCCGGTACAGATAAAACCAATCGCGCGACAAGACCAAAAGGCGCCATTGTATAGCGACTAACAAAACGCAAAAATGTGATCATTTCTGCCTTTAATGGGGGACAATCAAAAACATGAAGCAGAGAGCGTAATTTTTCACGCGCCACCGAACCAGACCTTTGCCCATCTGCTGTCTTCTCTCCAACATCCACAACAAAACCGCAAAGCTCACGCCCCATCACCGGAACCCGAACAAAGGAACCAACGTTCACCTCCATAGAAGATGGAACTTTATAACTATAAGCGTGAGCAACAGGAAGAGGAACCAATACGGATACAATCTCTTCCTCTATCACGTTTGAATGCATCTTTTAAACCAATCTATGACCTCTTGAGCACCAACAGGTCTACACCTTATCTTTAAACACTCTTATAAAATTCATTGCGGGATTCAATCTCTCCCCCCTCTCACAACACTTTTCTCACAAAAATTCTTTTTAATACTCATTTCATCACCAAAGTGCCAATAAAAAAACCAATCTCATCGTCTATAACAAAAAAACTCTATAGCAAAAAAACCAGCGCCATTCTTCTGTGCAAATAAAGCTCATTACTATAAGCATTCAGCATGATATTGTAAGTGAGCTCTTCAACAAAGCTATCCCATAGTGTAACTTCTTCCCAACACACACGTTTATTTTTTTTACCGCCTCCTATCTCAATTTATCTTCAACAAACTGATTTATAAAGATATAATCATCATTTACCTATTGTAATAAAAATCCTCAATACGATGAATTTTTCTCATTTCAAACCCATCGAGGAACATTTGTAAATTCTTATTAATGAGAGAGTATCCCATGGTTTTAATTACAGGGAGAATAATATTGCAAATGGAACCGTTACAATAGTCACCTTAGCTTTGTGCCAAAACCTGGAAACATGTGCGTACATCTTTCAGCTTGATTGAGAATCAAGCAACAATACAAGCAGCACAAAAACCTATTATTAAAGAATGGGTAACACAGAATAAATCAATGTAATTGACCATAAAAAACACTTCATGTGTAAAATTTTACATATCTTCTTCAATGGTGTTTTACGATAAAATAAATCCATTCGCTTCTATCAAAAATGAGGTTAAACGTACCCCCTGAAAAAAGGAGGTATCTTATGATGCTCTCTCAAATATCAAGAGCAATCGCAAATAGGAAATGAACAAAGTGTGTGATAATGCTAGCTTATTTTCATAAGTATAAAAATACCGCTACGCAAAGATTCCAATACGCAAAAATGTTGGTACACAATAAGCCCTATGCCTTATTACGAGCAACGATATAAAATGGGTACGGAAACAATAAGTAATATTTCTTTACCGAAAACGGGTACATGGTTAACATCATAGCATTCTTGTTCTTTACACAGAGAGTAATTCTTTCTCTTGCTTTTGCAGTCAACAATAGCGCATAACAAAAAATAGGATAAAAGCTAAAAAGAAGAGGTTAGATATGAAGTTTTTTGTGGATAGCGCCAATATAGAAGAAATCCAAGAGTTACAGAATTTAAGCCTTGTAGATGGTGTCACCACCAATCCCTCTCTTATCCTAAAATCAGGACGCAATATTCTTGATGTCACAAAAGAAATTTGTGCTCTCATTAGCGGACCTGTTTCTGCTGAAGTTGCAGCAACGGAATTTGAAAACATCATGAAAGAAGCGGCTGTTTTAGCAAAGATTGCCGACAATATTTGTATCAAGCTTCCTTTAACACTCGATGGATTAAAAGCCTGTAAAGCCCTCACAAAAGAAGGACTAAAAACAAATCTTACACTTTGCTTTTCTGCCAATCAAGCCTTATTAGCAGCCAAAGCAGGCGCAACATTTGTTTCGCCTTTTATTGGTAGACTTGATGATTGCGGAAATGATGGAAGTGAACTGCTTCATGAAATTCGCACAATTTATGATAACTATAACTTTGAAACACAAATCTTGGCCGCTTCAATCCGCACCGTTAATCATGTCAAAGAAGCGGCACTAAGTGGTGCTGACGTTGCAACAGTTCCACCAGCAATCTTAAAAGCACTGGTCAAACACCCTCTCACTGATAAAGGGTTGCAAATATTTCTCAACGACTGGAAAAAAACAGGACAAAATATTGCTTAATATCTATAATTTTTATTGGAAAGATCTTTTGAAAGTAACAAAAAAATCTGTTCAGCCAACTCTTCGGCAACCCGTTTTTTTGCGTCTTCTTCTGCTTGCATCGTTGCATATTCTTGACGAAGTCGATCAAAAGATGCATTCATCATTGCTGTTCCTTTTGCAACAAGAGTGTTTTTCATATCCTGCAAAGTGTAAGAAGCTCTGCTCATAACAGTTCCAACAGAAGGTCGTCCTTTTCGTTTTTTCTCGAAATCAACCTCTATCTGCATAGATTCTCTTGTAGATACGGATATCTGCAATGCCAATCGATAAGCAGGTAGAGAAGGTTTACCCCCATTTCCATACAAAAGAAACAGCAGATGATTGCGCACCAATTGACCAAAACGATCCGAAGGCTCTTCCACAACAATAGAAGCAAGCTTTTGCGCAAGCCCCAAAGAAGCTTGCCCAGAAACAGGATTCCCATAAGAAGCAGAATCCATTGTCATTGCACTCTGCAACTCTTGACGATAAAGCGGTTCAACTTTGCATCCACACAACAGTGTGAATACGCCAGCTAAAACGACAAGAATAAAACTTTTAAAAAACGACATTCACAATCCTTTGTGGAACAATAATGATTTTTTTCACAGGCTTTTCCACCAGCTGTGCCTTTACAAAATCTAAAGCCAAAACCGCTTCTTTAATCATCGTTTCATTTGCTGTTGCTGCAACGCTCACCTCACCGCGTTTTTTACCATTAATTTGTACTGGCAAAGTATAGCATTCCGCAACGGTTAACGCGCGATCATAAACAGGCCAAGCAAGCGCAGACATTAAAGTTTTTCCCCCTAAAGCAGCATGACATTCTTCTGCTAAATGGGGCATCATCGGTGCAATCATGGCAAGAAAAAAATCCATGGCTTGACGTAAAGAAGCTTTCATTTCATCGTCAACACTTGCTATCTTGTTGAGCAACGGTGCCATAATATTCAAGAATTCATAAAGGCGTGCAATAGCCCGATTAAAAGCAAATTTTTCCAAATCATCTTCTACAGCGCAAAGCGTGCGATGTGCAACCTTTGAAAGTTCCAAAGCTGCCCCCTGATGCCCTGCACAAGGCGCCACATCCTTTAAAACAGAAGCACTCAAAGCCACACAACGCCAAACACGCTGTACAAAGCGATGGGCTCCTTCAACACCAGATTCTGTCCAGATGACATCCCTATCAGGGGGAGAATCTGACAACACAAACCAACGCACAGTATCAGCGCCATAGGATGCGATAATATCATCAGGATCAATAACATTCTTTTTGGATTTCGACATTTTTTCAATCGAACCAATCATCACTTCACTTTGATCAGTCAATTTGTAAGCCTGTCGTTTTCCATCCTTTTCAACAATGGAAATTTCTGCTGGAGAAACCCACCCTTGATCATCCCGATAGGTTTCATGCACCACCATCCCTTGAGTAAAAAGCCCCTTAAAAGGCTCATCAACAGTCACATGACCGATCAATTTCATAGCACGCATAAAAAAGCGTGCATAAAGAAGATGCAAAATGGCATGCTCAATTCCACCAATATATTGTTGCACAGGCAACCATTCAGAGATTGCTTGTTTGTCGACAGGTTCCTGCGCAAGAGGAGCCGTAAAGCGTGCATAATACCAAGAAGAGTCAACAAATGTATCCATGGTATCTGTTTCACGTTTGGCAGATTGACCACAGGAAGGACAAGTAACATTCTGCCATGTTTCATGCCGTGCAAGAGGATTTCCAGGTTGATCAAACGTAACATCATCAGGTAACACAACTGGTAAATCGGTGCGCGGCACAGGAATCACTCCGCAAGATGTACAATGGATCATCGGAATGGGGCACCCCCAATAACGTTGACGTGAAATCCCCCAATCACGCAATCGAAATTGCACTGTTTTTTTCCCTTGCGGTTGCCCATTGAGCATTTGTTCTTCAAGCCTTTTGGCTGCTTCTTCAAAAGCTTGTTGAGGTGTCAAACCATTCAAAAAGCTGGAGTTGATCATCACACCATCACCCGTATAAGGTGTGTCAGCAATGACAAAATCTTCTGCTTGCTCTCCTTTTGGCAAAACCACCGGTTTTATTGGAAGATCATATTTACGCGCAAAATCGAAATCTCTCTGATCATGAGCCGGACAACCAAAAACAACCCCTGTTCCATAATCCATAAGCACAAAATTCGCGATATAAACAGGAATATGTACTGTTGAATCAAAAGGATGAACTGCCAAAAGGGGCGTAAGAAATCCTTGTTTTTCAGCTGTTTCAAGTGCTGCTGTTGTCGTTCCACCACACCGACAGTTTTCGATAAAAGCACTCAACGCTTTATCTTTCTTTGCCAAAGCTTGTGCAATGGGATGGTCAACAGACAGAGCTAAAAAAGAGGCGCCAAAAAGTGTATCAGGACGTGTTGAATAACAAACAACCTCATCAAATGTCTCACAAACATCATCAACACCACTTGTTGCCTTTAAAGCCCAACGAATCAGTAAACCTTGCGATTTTCCAATCCAATTTTTTTGCATAGTGCGAACTTTTTCGGGCCACTGCTCCAGCTCTTCAAGCCCAGCCAAGAGCTCTTCACTAAAGTCGCTAATTTTGAAAAACCACTGCGTCAATTCACGCTGTTCCACCAACGCACCAGAACGCCAACCCCGCCCATCAACAACCTGCTCATTGGCCAAAACGGTGTGGTCAACAGGATCCCAATTCACCTTAGCCACTTTACGCGCAACCAAACCCTTTTGATAGAAATCAAGGAACAACATTTGTTGACGATGGTAATATTCCACATCACAAGTCGCAAATTCACGCGTCCAATCTAAAGAGAGCCCTAATTGCTTTAATTGCCCGCGCATCACAGCAATATTCTGATAGGTCCAAGTTTTAGGATGCACTTTACTTTGCAGAGCAGCATTTTCAGCCGGCATACCAAAAGCATCCCAGCCCATAGGATGAAGCACATTAAAACCCTTTGCCCTTTTATAGCGTGCCACCACATCCCCCATGGCATAATTGCGCACATGCCCCATGTGAATGCGGCCTGACGGATAAGGAAACATTTCTAAAACATAATATTTTTCACGAGCATCTTCTTGAACAGTCTGAAAAATTTTCTTTTCATCCCAAATTTCTTGCCATTTTTTTTCTCTCGCACGTGGATTATAGCGTTCGCCTATATTATAATGTCCAATCGTCATTCCCATTATACTCTTTTAATAAAACAGAACCAAAAACTTGTTTTATTATGCTTGACCATGGATTAACCTCATCGTCAACATTTTCGTGAAATTTTTTCCTAAGTATTTTATAAAACTTTTAAAAAAACGACCAACTCTTGAACAAAAAAGGTAAAGCACAAAAATATGAATACACAAACGCCCCTCAATGCCCCTTCCATTGAAGCATGGCAAAACCTTCAAAAAGACATTGCTGAAACATGTCAAGAACTACAACGCCCCGTAGAAGAAATTGAACTTATCGCTGTTTCAAAAACTGTTTCTTCTGTTGATATACGACCCCTTTTGCGAGCAGGCCAATCTTTGTTTGCAGAAAACCGCGTGCAAGAAGCGGCACAAAAATGGCTCGAGTTACGTCAACAATTTGAAAATATTAAGCTTCATCTCATCGGTCCCCTACAATCAAATAAAACAGCAGAGGCGGTCAAACTTTTTGATGTTATTCAAACGGTTGACCGTGAAAAAATAGCAAAAAGCTTATCTGAAGAAATGGAAAAACAAAAAAGGCATCTTCCTTGCTATGTTCAGGTTAACATTGGCTTAGAACCGCAAAAAAGTGGTATCGCACCACAAGAAGCGACATCTTTTGTCAACCAATGCAAAAACAACTATGGACTTGATATCATCGGTCTTATGGGCATCCCCCCTGTCGATGAAAACCCCGGACCCTATTTCGCGCTCTTAGCAAAATTAGCAAAACAAGCAGGTCTTCCAAAGCTTTCCATGGGCATGTCCAGTGACTTCAAAACTGCTCTACAGTTTGGCTCTAACGTCCTTCGCATTGGCTCTGCTTTATTTGGAAAACGCCCTGTGTAAAGCAATTTCCCCTCATATAAATTCATTCCCCCTTCATATAAATCTCCCTTGAAAACTCTACGAACAAGCCAAAAACAACAGAAATGAGAAAAAATATTTCCTTCAATATCAATAAGAGCAATTCTAGCAAAAAAGATTCCAGTCCCTCTTTCATCCTGTTAGCAAAATAAGCAAAAAAGCTGATCTTCTCAAATTTCTCACCAGCACATCCACAACACATACAATAGATTTAAGATAGCATTGCAATTTGGCTCTCATATTCTCGCACATTGGCTCTACTTCACCTCCCCTCTGACCGCCTCTCCAGCAAAAGCAACGTAAAAAATAAATCCTTATATAAAGGCAAAATGATAAGAGGGGCGTTGCGCATGAATGAAAAACTATCGCGAAATAAATAATTGCAAAAGAATATTCAATACGATTATCGCAATGATTTCCATTAAAAACCACGAATTCTCTTAAACTTCTCCAACACGCGTAAACAATTTCCCCACATGCCAATGGCGTAAAGCAGGCAAAAAGAGGCTTATGGCTGCATAATACAGTAACAAAACTCTTTCATGTAAGCCACTTGAGCAAAATAAACATCTCAAATGCCCAATAGAGCACCAAAAGCCGCGCTAAACAACATGAATAGCAATCTATAAGGTCCAACGATAGCATAAAGACTTTCTATGCTCTACAAAGCGTAAAATACGGTCAATATTCGCCTGAAAAATAAAAGAACGAATCCCATTCATATGCACATAATACATGCATGCAAAACAATGGCAATGAAACCGATCCCAATAACGATATTTCTTTATCATTATTCCTTTGTGGATTTCTTAAACAAAGAGAAAAACTTCAACTTTTAATATACGCAATTTTTCTAAATTTAAACTTTAATTAAGAAAAAATATGGTATCATTTCTTATATTTTAAAAACTTATAATTAATATTATTATCTTTTTAAGAATAAAAATTTCATATATACATAATATAGTTATTATTTATACAGTATTTTTATTGTTATTTTTAAAGTTTATCTTTGACATTTTCTAAAAATACGCGATAGCCATTTGAAATGTATCATTATGATACTGTTTTAGACCTAGATAATTAAGGAGAATTAATATGTTTGGTTCATTCAACACATTCGGTCATATGGCGACAAAGCCTTCTTTTGGTCATTCGCACAATTCAAGACCTACTCATGGAAATGCATGTAGTCCTGGTGCTTTTATGTCTCACATGAATGCACAAGGGTTCAACACAGCGGGACCGGCAGGAGTAGGTGGAGCAATTCTAGGTGGTATATCTGGAGGACCAGCGGGCGCATTTACAGGTGGAGTTGCAGGTTACACATCGGGATTCATGGGAGGTTTTGTTTGGGGCTTTGCACAAAAAGCTCATGAATGTTGGTTCTAATTTATAGAGAATAGCTACAAAGATATCTCTGAAATTAGTAGTTTTGTAAATATATTTGAAAGAATATACCAAAATAAATATTGCTGGATGAAATAATTTTCAGAGATATCTAATAGTATCAGATAATATAACTAGGATTTTACTATAATGAATATTCGTTATGAAATCGTAAGAATGTTTTGTATGCTTGTTGTATTTGTATCTCTCTATACTAGTATTATCAAAGTATTCTGTGATCGGAGTTGGAAGTTATCTATCATAACATCATTATCGGGAGGAGTTGTGCTATTTATTTTTGATAGTTTGTGTAGATACTTCGGTTTATATTAATATTTATCGGATGAGTTTCGAGTACACTGAACAAATTTTTTCAAAAGTATTTATTAATCTCATTACTATAACTAGGATTTTGTTATAATGGATATTCATTATGAAATTGTAAGAATGTTTTGCATGTTAATTATAATTACTCCTATAATTGCCATTCCTTTTAAAATATTCAGTGGTGTGAGTTGGAAATTGTCTATTATAATGGCATTATCGTCAGTTATTATTTCCTTTATTTCTGATATTTTGCGTAGATATTTCGGTTTATATTAATCTTTATTGAATGAGTTGCGAGCACGCTGAATAAAGTAGCAACGATACTATTAATGAGTGGTTATGATTTATAATGACAGATTTTACTCATAAAATTATTGAATCGCTTATAGTAACATTTTTTTTTGGTTTAATATATCTTTTTTATTATAAGTTTATTTATTATAGTTGGAAAGGTTCTCTAAAAAAATCATTATTAATAAGCTCAATATTCTTTCTTGTTAGTCTTTTATTTAACTATATTGGTTTATATCAACTTATAAGAAATATTTTATAATAGACATTTTTAAATGTCTTTATGCGTTTACAAAAAGCTCTATATCGCAATAGGTTTTGCCACATTTGAGTATCCTAAAAACATAGAATACTCTCTTTAATATCATCACATCAGATTTTAAAAATTGACTATTCTAATCTTTGTCATTTAGTCTAACCTCACAATGAAAAGCTTTTGGGAAAACTCTGCCACAAATATAAAAATACAATGGCTGATTTTTCTAAAAAATAAATAAAAAGAGGGAAGCATGACTGAAAAAATCTATCCAGTATCAGAAGAGATCAAAAAAAATACTTTACTTGATGAGGAAACTTATCAGCAGTGGTATCGAGAAAGCATCGATGATCCAGAAAGCTTCTGGGCCAAACATGGTCAACGCATTGAATGGTTTAAATCTTTTACAAAAGTAAAAAACACTTCTTTTAACGGAGATGTGTTGATTCAATGGTACGAAGATGGGATAACAAATGTTGCCTATAATTGCATTGATCGCCACCTGAAAACCCATGGAGACAAAATCGCGCTCATTTGGGAAGGGGATAATCCTTATCATGATAAAAAAATAACCTATAACGAGCTTTATGAACATGTTTGTCGTTTTGCCAATCTTTTGAAAAGTCGTGGCATTAAGAAAGGCGATAAAGTAACCATTTATCTTCCCATGATACCTGAAGCAGCCTATGCTATGCTCGCGTGTGCCCGCATTGGTGCTGTTCATTCGGTTATCTTTGCTGGCTTTTCTGCAGAGGCAATAGCAGGACGCCTTGTTGACTGCGAATCAACCTTCATCATTACCGCTGATCACGGCTTGCGTGGCGGCAAACGGATCAACTTAAAAGACAATGTTGATCATGCTATTGAGATAGCAGCACGCCAAAACGTGCATGTAGACCAAGTCATGGTTATACGGCGGACTTGTGGACCCATTCAATGGATAGAGGGGCGTGATTTCTGGTACCACGAAGAGATAACTCATGCCAAAACAGATTGCCCACCAGAACCAATGAACGCTGAAGATCCGCTTTTTATTCTTTATACTTCAGGCTCCACCGGCAAACCCAAAGGCGTTTTGCATACCACAGCGGGCTATCTTGTTTATGCCGCGATGACACATCAATACGTTTTTGATTATCACCCCGATGAAATTTACTGGTGTACAGCTGATATCGGTTGGATTACCGGTCATTCTTACTTGATTTATGGACCTTTATGCAATGGTGCGACTACTTTAATGTTTGAAGGCACACCAACCTTTCCTGACAAAGGAAGATTTTGGGAAATTGTCGACAAGCATCAAGTCAATACACTCTATACCGCACCAACAGCTATCCGCGCCTTAATGGGAGCAGGAAATTCGTTTGTTGAACACTCAAAAAGGACATCGTTGCGTCTTTTAGGCACGGTAGGAGAACCGATTAACCCAGAAGCATGGGAATGGTTTTATCATACAGTTGGAAATGACCGTTGTCCGATTCTCGATACATGGTGGCAAACAGAAACAGGAGGGCATATGATCACGCCCCTGCCTGGTGCAACCCCCCTCAAAGCAGGATCAGCCACACGTCCTTTTTTTGGTGTTCAACCCCAAATTGTTGATGCCCAAGGCAATATTTTAGAAGGTGAAGCAGAAGGCAATCTTTGTATCAGTGATTCATGGCCAGGACAAATGCGCACGCTTTATAAAGATCATGAGCGCTTTATTCAAACTTATTTTTCCTCTTATAAAGGAAGATATTTTACAGGCGATGGTTGTAGGCGCGATAGTGACGGCTATTACTGGATCACAGGACGAGTTGATGACATTCTCAATGTCTCGGGGCACAGGTTAGGAACTGCTGAAATTGAATCAGCCCTTGTTTCTCATCCCGCTGTATCAGAAGCAGCCATTGTGGGTTACCCGCATCCCATTAAAGGACAAGGAATTTATAGTTTTATCACCTTAATGGAAGGGACAGCTCCGAGTGAAGAGTTACAAAAAAAGCTTATTAAACATGTAAGACAAGAAATAGGCTCCATTGCCATATTGGATAAAATTCAATTTGCCCCGCAGCTTCCCAAAACGCGATCAGGAAAAATTATGAGACGTATTTTACGAAAAATCGCTGAAAACGATTTTGATACTCTCGGAGATATTTCAACCCTTGCCGAACCACAAGTTGTTGAAGATCTGATTGCTAACCGACAAAATTAAAGAACCCACGAAGAAATATAACATACGGTGGTTTTTGTTTTTCTGCTAAAATTATCCTAGCATTGTTACGAAAACCACCGAGGAGAATAAAAAACAAAACAATTCATGAAAAGCTCAATCATTCTAACAACAAACGCCTTTCTTCATAACAAATAAGAAACAATTGAAGAAAAAACTTCAAGATTGGAATATGTCAAGATTGGAATATGAATACGGATAAGAATAAAAAAGTGAGATAAAAAGAGCAACATAGCTTTTTAAAATTGCCCAGTACCCCCTCAATGCAAAAAAGCCTCTGAGAAAGAAGGAAAAATAGTTCTGATGTTTATGCTAGAATCACTTTGAAATTCCTGCTAAAATCATAAATAAAGCTAAAAAGAGAAAGTATAAGTGATAATATTTTTGAGCAAAAATATTTATCTATAACGAGGGTGTATAAAAAATATTGAAAACCATGAAATCTAAAATAACCAAGCTTACAACAAAAATTTAAAGTAATGAAAGTAAGAGTTCTTAGAATAAATGATGCAATATAAAATCAGGAGTAATAATAAAAAGTGATTCATTTTGAAAATGTCGGTCTACGCTATGGAATGGGACCTGAGGTCCTTCGTGATATTAGCTTTCATATTCCTCCTGGATCATTTCAATTTCTCACTGGCGCCTCTGGGGCAGGGAAAACATCGTTGATGCGTCTTATGTTTTTGGCACTCAAACCCACCCGCGGTCATATTGATTTATTTGGAACAGACACAGCATTACTCAAACGCCAAGAGCTCCCTGCACTGCGACAACGTATCGGTGTTGTTTTTCAAGATTTTCGTTTACTCGACCACATGACCACTTATGAAAATGTCTCCTTACCTTTACGCATTAAAGGACAAGAAGAGGCAACCTATCGCAGTGAAGTGGAAGATCTTCTCTGTTGGGTAGGTCTTGGAGATCATATCCATGTTTTACCACCAGTTCTTTCCGGCGGAGAAAAACAAAGGGTAGCCATTGCACGCGCGCTCATTGATCAACCTGAAATCCTACTTGCCGATGAACCTACCGGAAATGTCGATCCGCCCTTGGCAAAACGCCTACTCCGTTTGTTTATTGAATTAAATCGTTTTGGAACAGCTGTTATCATTGCTACCCATGATATTGCCTTAATGGAACAAGTTGCAGCACGACGTATGCTTCTCCATAACGGACGGATGACGATTCATGAATAAGTCTTTCCCCATTTTTACAAGCAATAAAAAAAATACAACAGCGATTATTCCCAGTGGTAATATTTCTGGAAAAGCATTGGTTGCCGTAATTGCTATTATGACATTTCTTTCAAGCCTCACCTTAATCGGTGTTGATTTAGTCCAACGTGCCGCCCAAAATTGGAGTAATCAGATTAGCTATGAAGCAACAATACAAATACGCCCCATGGACAATGTTGATATCAACAAAGCACTCCGTGATGCCGTCCAATTAGTTAAAACATTTTCTGGTGTACAAGATGCAAAAATTGTTGACCAAAAAGCTACCGAAAAGTTACTGGAACCATGGCTTGGAACAGGCTTCAACGTCAATGAACTGCCCCTTCCCCGCCTTATCATTGTGACCCTGAATGGGGATGAAAAAATCAATTTTGCAACCATTAATCACGCCATTAAAACCCAAATTCCAGGAGGTCAATTTGATGATCATCGTGTTTGGGTGCATCGTTTTGCGACCATGGCACACACCACTGTTTTTATCGGTTTTTCAATTTTAGCATTGGTTCTAGGCTCTCTTATTCTTACCATCATTTTTACCACCCGCAATGCATTGGCAGAAAATGCACATATTATCAATGTCTTATATTTCCTTGGTACTGAAACTCTTTTCATTGCCCGCCAATTTGACTGGCATTTTTTTAAAACTGCACTGCGTGGTGCTTTATATGGTGGCCTCACAAGCATATTCCTGTTTTTAGCCTTTTGTCTCTGGACGAATTATAACTTGGGAAGAGTGGAAGCTAGCCAAGTAACAGCTTTGTTTGGACATATTTCAATAAGTTCCATCCCCTATGGAAAAATCATTTTTCTTATTATTTTCGTTTCTTTTCTTACCACCCTTACAAACCGCATGACTATTTTAGCGCAACTGAAAAAAATCGATCAATGTGAAAACGGTTTATTTTAATTTTATGACTTACCACTCCTACCATTCCAACTCGTTGAGGCAAAACAATTTAGAACGTCCTCTTCCAAAACGACCCCATTATCGTTGGTCTGTGTGCTTTTTATTTCGCTATTTTCCACCGACAACACTTTCTCTTGCAATCATTGTTTTCATTTTCTGTGGCGGTTTTATTGTTTTTTCTGAAAAAACTGAACGACTTTCTCCCCCAAAGCCTCTCCCCAAAGCTGATGCCATCATTGTGCTGACAGGCGGAGAAAACCGAATAGAGACAGGAATCCATCTCTTACAAAAGGGACTTGGTTCACGACTCCTCATCAGTGGCGTAAACACCACAACCAATCTGAAAGGTTTCATGCATAACAGGCATATTACCCCACGGCTTGTCTCCTGTTGTATTGACATTGGTCATCAAGCGATTAACACCAGAGGGAACGCCGAAGAAAGTGCTGCTTGGATCAAAAAACACCACTATAAAACCCTTTATATCGTCACCCATGATTACCATATGTGGCGCTCGATGCGAGAACTTAAATATTTAATGCCTGATATTCATTTCATTGCTTATCCTGTTAAAAAGAGCGATGCTGAAAGCGCAATACAACAGATCAATCAAATCCGCATTCTCATATTCCAATATATTAAAACGCTCCAAGTCTATATCAGAACCGCATTCTAATTTTTATCCTTCTGACTTTTTTAAAAACCTTACCATCTTCTGACCGCTTCATACCGTTCTTTCCATACCCTTCCACACGAGGTTGCCTCTATAAAAGCCCGACAGAGCTACCCTCATATAACACAGAATACCCCAAATACACGTATCACTGTATTGCACGTTCACCCCAAGACATCTCTTACATCCCAAACATATCTCACAGCACGGATCTGTACATACCATCCCAATATATAAGCTCTTGTAAATAGAGCCCAAAGACAACTATAAGATCTCCCGAATTGTTATAGAGATCTATTGATACCACCCTCTTTACGCTTCATAAAAAATGCAAACCGCCCCATCCTATATTTTGCCGCCCCCAATATTACGATAGCTCTTAAGCCACTTGGGATGATTGATAAGAGGCATGCTTTACACCTTTCTTAAACACGAACATACCAACCTCGTATGGCATACAAAGAAGTAATTGTAATAGATTTAAAATAAGAAAATTTATGATACTTAGATTTCTCATTCAACAGAGAGAATATTAAACTATCATTATAAATCAATATATTAGCAACTATTTCTTCATTCTACAAAGCATCTTCATAAGAGCATTTTAGATCACAGATAGGAATAATCTCAAAACACACACCGCCACGAACATTCCCCACTTTTTATAGCAATATCTTTTTGCATAAATCATTTCCCTCTAAAAATACTTTTTGTTTAGCGGCCTCACCAAAAAAACGAAAATTTTTAAACTCTATCGATCTGTAAATAATAACAATCCAGCTTCTTGTCTAACGCGTTCTCCCTGCTCACTTCAGATCACCCCCGCTCAAAGGATAGATTTCATGAGAGTTGTGATTTCCTCCCAACATCTCAAAGGACGATGACTCCCATCAGCAACGGTTTGTAAACAATCCTACTTCTCTGGGCAGGTTCCTCTCAGCTTCCCCATTTATATAGTTTACTCACATAAGGCTCAACGAACAAGCCTGCTCAAGAATATTCATCACTGTCACTAAAGCTCATACATCATCATTTTATCCGTCTACTACCTAAGATGTTTTATCACATGCAACACATTGATTTATAAGGAAAGTTTATACGCTACAACTTGAATGAGATCTCTCAATATCATCAGATTCTCTCATTTTAAATCTATTCTCTGTTGAATCAATCAAAACCATTTGCTTGCACATCACAAAGGACTAGCACATCCAAGAGAAGAGAGCTTGCGTGGCGTAAAACTATACAAGAAAGGCATGCCTCTTATGGACTTGTCTCAAGTGCCAAGAGCTATCGCAATACCCACGAGCTGGCAAAGCGTATGATAGTGCCAGTTTGTTACAACACAGCGCTGTTTTACCGCACAATGGATAACTTAACCTTTTCAGTTTCTCTCACTTCCAATTTTGGAAGACTGCGCACAATTTTCATTGTTTCCAAGCTTACCGTAATAACCCGCTGAAACAATTCCAGAGGATAGGCTGGATTACCCACCGTTTCAACAGCATAGCGATTAGCATCATTCACAAGACCGCTCGCTTTGTCCGTTTTGACAATCTGCCGTTCCATAACCCATTCAAGAGCAGGCCTTCCATTGACAACATACTCATAAGCTTCAAGAGGAATATTCTGCATCGTGATATGCGCATTATAAATCACTGTACTTTTATCAATAGCACCACGCTTACCAGCAAATTTCATCGCTTCAACACGATAGAAACTCTTCTCATCAGAAATCATCCAAGTGCGTGGATCACCTTGTTTATAAGTAACGGGATAGGGCTCAACCTCTTCATAATTCATATGCAAATCACCAAGCTTTCGCCCCGCTGTCACAAAAGCCCAAAAATCCTCTACCTTTTTAACTGTTGGGATACGTGGCAATTGTTTAGACAAATTATGCGCATAACGAGCACGGTAATCCTCAGAATGCAAAATCCCATAAACATAATAAAACAAATCATCCTTTGTTATCATTTCACCAGGATATGCTGCCTTAAAATAGACCAACCCTTCATCCGTGAGTGCATCACGCCGCTCTAAACCAGTTTCTTTGCTTTCCTCTGCAAAATTTGCAAACAAATGAACCTGATCCCCCTCCTTATTTTTCAAAGATACAACATTTTCATAAACATACCGTGGAAAACATTGACCTTTCTCCATTGCATCCAAGTTGGGTAAACTCTTAGTCATAAGAACAGAAAAACCACTGCTTGCTCCAACTCCTGTAATTTGTATTACCCTATTTTCAACCGCTTTTTCTAATGGAAAAATACGCGACATTTGGTAAATCATTTCATTAAAAGCACGATTATAATAGAGCCACTGTCGTATAAAAGGACGATAAAGGCTCTGAATAAGACATGTCTCTTTAAGTTCAAAAACCTTTTCTCTAGCTAACTTTTGTTTAAGTGCACGACTCCAACTTATCTTTTTGGCATCCGTATTAACAAAATCGTCTACAGCACCTATACGCGTTTTACGATCAGAATGTGCATAAGTATTATTAAAACGCTCTACTTCACCGTTATAAAAAGCAATCATATTGCTCATATTTTTTGCTAAAGATTCACGGCTTGAATTATAGACCCATGCATCACGATTAGTTTTTAAACCACAAGAAAACGTTTCAAAGAGTTTTTTATCACTGCCCTTCTTATCACCTAAAGCTAGAAATTTTTCAAAATCACTATTACGCTGATCCAGCCAATCTCCATGCTCATCTGGTGCAATCATCTGCCAGCCTTGTTCACGCTTGATACCGCCAACACTGCCCAACCGCTGAAGCTTACAGAGTTTCTCTTTTGTCGTGAAATTATCACCAATATCGTAATAATGAATTTTGCAATGCTCGGTGACCTTTGGATTTTTAATAAACAGTGTCACAGCAATTCCTGTCATGCTTCCACTTCCGAAAACATTTTGCCCTTCTTGAGCACGCCCTTTGCTCATCATATTTTTGCGAATATCACCACGCAAATTGAGAACATAAATGCTCGAAAATTCTTCATTCAATTCTTTTCGTAAACCACTCGTAGAATATCCATTGATAAAACCTGCATTTGTCACAAAACCAATAACACCACAGTCTTTTATGCGATCACTTGCCCAGCGAATGGCACGAATATAACTGTCATAAAGTCCATTAACATTGCTCGCCCTCGATTGAGCAGCATAAGTTTCACGGATACGACGGTCCAATTTAGGATAACCAATATTTTTCGCATTGTCGTTTTCGCTTTTTTGCCCAGAAGAATAAGGAGGGTTGCCAACAATAACACGAATATCCAGTTCCTTCTGGCGTGATCGACGTGTGCTGTTATCCACCAGCAAATCACTGATCAGGTCTTTTTCTTGCTCATAAAGCTGGAATGTATCGGTCAGACAAATTCCCTCAAACGGAACATAATCGCCCCCCATCAGACCATGATATGTCGTCTCAATATTAATGGCTGCAATATAATAGGCTAAAAGCACAATTTCATTGGCATGAATTTCACGACAAAATTTATGCTTCATCTCCTCTGGTGTAATCAAACCCGATTGTAAAAGCCGCGTGATAAAAGTCCCCGTTCCTGTAAAAGGATCCATGATGTGAATACCCGATGAGCCAAGCGTTTGCCCAAATTCTTGCTCTAAAACATCATTGACAGAGTGCAAAATAAAATCCACAATTTCAACGGGGGTATAAACAATGCCGAGTTTTTCTACAGTGCGAGGAAAAGCATAACGAAAAAACTTATCATAAAGCTCTATAATCAACCTCTGCTTTGCTTTTGGATCCGTAATTCCACTGGCTCGTAATTTTACACTTGCATAAAATTTCTCGAGATCTTTGGATTCCTTATCAAGGTTTGCCTCATCAAGCACATCAAGCATATGCTGCATAGCACGCGAGACAGGATTCTCACGCGTGAACTGATACCCTTCAAACAACACCTGAAAAACAGGACGCGTGATAATATGTTGTGCTAACATCTCAATCGCATCAGCTTCTGTAATCGCATCATTTAAATCATCACGCAGTTCTGCCACAAACTTGTCAAAGGCTTGACGCGCCTCAGTATTTGGCTCTGCCAGAATACCTATTAAGCGCGTGATATGATTCTTGGCAATCTCAGCAATGTTGCTCGCCCAATCTTCCCAATAATCACGTGTCCCACATTTCTTGACGATCTTTGCCAAAATCGCACGAGAAAGTTCATCCACTGAAAAAGAAAGCTCCCCTTGTATTTTCTCTGTACGAATTAAATCATACTCCGGTGTACCAATTCTCGATTGTGCCGGTTGTGCGCGTAGTGGAAGATTGTCTACAACAGCCGTAACAGCCTGTAACTCAGTACTCTGTGTAACGCCAATAATCTCAATCACATTGCTGATATCTTGCCCTAAGGATGCCTTATTAATCGTTGCATCAAAACGATCATCATGCGCACGCAAAGCATTTAAAATTTGCCAAACAACGCGATATTTATCATTGTTGTTCAAAGCCTGTTCCACTGGAATCCCAGAGGGAATACCAATTGGCAAAATGACATACCCCATCTTTTTGCCCTCAGATCGACGCATCACCCGCCCAACGGATTGCACAACATCAATCTGACTCTTGCGTGGATTTAAAAACATGATCGCATCAAGAGCCGGAACATCCACTCCTTCAGACAAACACCGTGCATTGGTTAAAATACGACAAACATCCTCACCACTCTCAGCTTTCAGCCAGTCAAGTAATGCACCACGATCCTTCGCATTGAAAGTGCCATCAACATGCTCAATTTCACACTTCAGAAAGTGCTCATTTTCCGTATCCTCTTTCGTATAATCAAGATATTCTCTAACAACCGCAGAAAATTCATCACGCACCAGTTTAGAACTTTCAATAGTTTTACAAAATGCCAAAGCACGACGCATGGGGTGTGGATCCGCACCAACATCAGCCTTCAGATCTTGTTTTGCCAGCGCCTTATAGCAGCCAATAATCTTCGTTGCATCATCAAGAACAAGTGAAGACTGGTCATCACTAAGACGCTTCTGAACAGCGGAACTGACCAATTTTTCATCCATTGCTAAGACAATAACCTTATAATCCGTTAAAAGATCATTTTGTACTGCCCATGAAAAGCCCCGATAAAAAAGGGTTTTACCAAAAAGCTTTTCATCATCCATCGAAGCAAGAACGGCATTAACTTCATTCGCGCGACTTTTTGCGTTATCACCAAAAATACGTGGTGTCGCTGTCATATAAAGGCGCTTCTTGGCACGAATAACATCATTGGAATGCACCTTAACAAAATTGGATTCATCCTCTCCAACCAGCGTTGCCCCTGTTGTCCGGTGCGCTTCATCACAAATGATAAAATCAAATGTTGGCAAACCATACTTTTTCTGAGCATCCGCAACAACCTGAATGGATTGATAAGTTGCAAACACAACGGTCATCTTATCTGCAACACTCTTACCCGCCTGTTCTGCAAGTTTAGCAGCATCGGTTGTTGCCGGAAAAGCAAGGTCAAACACATCAATTTCAGCAACATCATCACTATTTTTACGACGCTTTCCCACTTGTGTATCGGAACACACAGCAAAGGATCTCAATCCGACTTCTGCATCCGTTGTCCATTCACGGACCGTCTGTGACATCAGCGCCAAAGAGGGTACAAGAAACAAAACAAACTTGCCTTCACCCGCCAAATCCTCAGCAATTTTAAGACTGGTAAATGTCTTACCGGTCCCACAAGCCATGATGAGCTTACCCCGATCTGCTTGAGCAAGCCCAGCACGCACATCACGCAATGCCTCCAATTGATGTGGACGGATTTTCTTTTTATCCTCCAAAACAACTTTGCCCTGGGCTGCAAAAGTTTCCCAACGGATCGGACTTTGTTGTATATCAGAAAGATTAATCCGTATAACGGGAATATCCTGCCCCCGTATCATTGTTTCAGCGTTGTCACTCCAAGCACTCTCAGTGCTATCTATAATAACACGCCTCTTGAACGGAGCTTTCCCTGATGCCGAAATAAAACTATCAATATCTGCTTTTCTAATCCGATATGCTGCATCATAAAATTTACATTGGATTGCTGCAAAACCCTCTTCATTACGAATCTTTGCCACAAGATCGATACCAGTATCATGACCATCCCAATCATTTTCACGAGCCCAATCTCTAAAGGTTTGAACCTTTTCATAACATCCAGACTGAAGAGGATCATGTGTCAGATAAGCAAGAGCAAAACGCTCAAAATATGTACCTTTGTCTCGTTCGGTACGCGCTTCGTCACGATATGTCTGTAAAAGCGATTGCAGCGTCATGCTTCCACCCAACTCAAAATACTTTCAATTATCGAGTCTAGCCAAATTGGTCAATGTCTATTATTTCCCCAAAAGACTTTAGATAACTCGATTTACTAAATGAACCGATATTTACAATAGAATATGTACTAAGCAAAACAAATGAATAAAGTTTTACTTATCAGCAAAAGAATAAGAATCCGTTCTTCCCCCATCCCTGATAAATATCATGTAATCACTTACAAGAATGTAGAGATTTGCTTTATTATTTTGGTGAGCTTCTTTTTGATATTTATCTATTGAAAATAGTTTAAGCTCATATTCAGGAGATGCTAAACGCAATAAAAGTATATCAAAAACCAATAATCAGCTATACCAATACACATAATAATAAATGCAGTATAATAAATGCAGTCATTAACATTCCCAACAGCATGAGCCCATAAGTGTATTCATCTCATTCTCCCTACAAAACTGGAACTTCGTGAAAACCTGTATCTCCGTCACATAAAACCATAAAGAATCTCAAAACCAAACGTTACCAATACCAACATCCCTCTCTTTGCCATACAATTTTTGAGAAAAAGAACATGTCCACGAATAAACAAAAGGAAAAGAAAAACTATAGAGACCAACTCGCCTCGTATACCCGTTCATTTTTTTGGATATAAGCTGTTTTTCGTTTAAATTTTCTTCTTTTTTATCCTGTTTATTAACAGATATATACTCCACTTGCCCTCTTACTTTTAGGTTAAAATCCTAAAGTTCTCGTGCCTTGTATTTTATATAGCTATAAAAATAATAAGGGAAATTTATTCATGATACGTTGTGCCATAAAACTTCATCCTTTAACGTTATATAAAGCATGCTCCACTTAACGAACAAAGTGTTTTCTAAAATAGAACAGCAAATAATGCTAACTTTTCCCATCCATGTTTCGCTTCATAAATGTTTCTTCCAAGTAGAAAACATCACAACAAACACGCTTCAATTGATAAAGCTTAATCGCGTGAAAGAGCGACAACAGGGTCAAGCCGTGAAGCTTGCCGCGCTGGAGAAAAACCAAAACATATTCCAATGAGGGTCGAAAAAGTAAGGGATAGGATGATCGAATCAATCGTATAAACCAAGTGGATAGGGGCCTTAAACAGAAGAAATAAACCACCGATAGAAAGCCCAAACAGAATCCCCAAACCACCACCAATGACACAAACCAAAACCGCTTCAATGAGAAACTGCTGCAAAATATCACTTTGGCGTGCACCAACTGCCATACGCACACCAATTTCATTAATCCGCTCAGAAACGGTGACCAGCATAATATTCATCACCCCAATACCACCAACAATCAGGGAAATCGCTGCAATTGAAGAAATTAAAAGTGTTAAGATATGTGTACTCTCCATGATACGTTCACGAAAGAATTCTGAATTTCTAATGAAAAAATCTTCTCCACCATGCCGCATAATGAGAAAACGTTTCACCATGTTTTCCGCTAAATGTGAATCGACATCATCAGCAATCCTAACAGTAATCGCACGAACTTCTGTTGTGCCAAGAAAACGCGTCTGCACTGTTGTATAGGGCAAATAAAGCTGTAATGTATTTGATGTATTTCCATTTGCGTTATTTTGCGAATCAACAACACCAATAATACGCGCTGGAACATTACCCACATGCACCACTTTACCAAGAGGGCTTTCATGGCTATGGGGAAAAAGAACAGACAATGCTTCTTTTTCAATCACGAGATCAACCGCCCGATCATGCACACTTTTTTGATCAAAAAACTGTCCTTTGAAAACTTTAAGCCCCTGTGTCTGAAAAAATTGTTCTCCCACCCCCACAATGACAGCATTGACTTCAACTGCACCAAAACGCACTTTCGAGCTTGTTGAGATCTGAGGTGTTACACCAGAAACATAAGGTAACCCAGACAAGGCTTCTGCATCAGCTTCAACAAGAGTTGTTATTTTGTCCGCTTGTGGATCAGAAAAACTTTTGCCAGGTAAAATTGTTAATGTATTAGCACCCAAGCTTTTAAAATTTTCCAAAATTTTCTCTCGTGTACCATTCCCCAAAGCCACCATAGCAATAATCGCCCCAATACCGATAATCACCCCAAGCATTGTTAAAAAAGTTCGCATTCGATGTGCATTCATTGCCAACAAAGCCATAACAAATGCCTCACGAAACCGCTCAACAAAAGACCAAAAAGAGCCAAGCTGTTGTTTAACTTTTAGTTTCTGTTTTTCATAAAAAGATTGACTATCCGTTTTTATTTTTGCCCCCACTGCTCTTTTCTTTGCAACCTTTGTCATACTGTCAGCAATAATTTCTCCATCACTGATTTCGATAATACGCTCTGCTCTTTTGGCCACCTGCATATCGTGGGTTACAATGATAATAGTACGACCTTCTTGATGAAGCTCATCCAAAATACGCAACACTTCCTGTCCACTCTGTTTATCCAGTGCACCAGTTGGCTCATCGGCAAGAATAACCTCCGCATTATTCATCAACGCTCGAGCAATAGACACTCGTTGTTGCTGACCACCTGAGAGTTGATTTGGACGATGATTCACCCGATCACCCATGCCCAAGCGCGTTAAAAGATCTTGTGCACGCTTTTTCCTTGCTTCCACAGCACATCCTGCATAAATAGCCGGAATTTCAACATTCCCAAGAGCTGTCAATTCATTCAACAAATGATAGCGCTGGAAAATAAAACCAAAATGATTGCGCCGCAAAGCCGACAATTCATCAGCTGAAAGAGAGGCTGTTTCTTTCCCTGCAATCCAATAACGACCAGAAGTTGCCCGATCAAGACAGCCTAAGATATTCATCAATGTAGATTTTCCTGAACCAGAAGCTCCCACAATCGCTACCATTTCACCGCGCTTAATGGTAAGATTGATATCCTTCAAAATAGTAACAAATGTTTCACCCGCTGGAAATTTACGTACAATATTTTCCAACACAAGAACAGCATCCGCTTGGTTTGTGTTCATGGCTTAAATCTCGTCTTCACTATGCACATCAGAAGGTTCTGGCATCACTCCATCAGGCGAGCCGGTGATAACAACATCGCCCTCATTAAGTCCTGAAATAATCTCTGCCATCACCTTATTATTCAACCCAACACTCACCTGTTTCGTAACCACCTTGTTTCCCCCCTCCAAAACAGAAACCCATGCCTTATGCTCTTTTGTCTCATCGCGTAAAGCATCGCTTGGAACCAACAAGACATTTTGAGCACGCCCTAAGATAATATGAACTTGAGCAGTCATATAGGTTCGCAAAAAATTGTCGGCATTATCAACATGTAGAATTCCATTATAATAAATAGCTGATGAGATTAAAGCACTAGACCCCCCTACCATACCAGGGTTAATACTCACATCAGCACGAATTGCTTCAGGAGCAGGCTCTATCTTTTCTAAAACGCCCTCATAACGACGCTGTGAATTCCCTAAAACTGTAAAATAAAGTGGTTGTCCAGCCTGAATTTTAAGAACATCAGCTTCTGAGATTTGCGCCTTGATCGTCATCTTTGACAAATCGCCCAAAATAACAATTGTTGGCGCCGACTGAACCGCATTCACATTCTGCCCTTCTTCCACAACTGTTGCCAAAACCGTTCCCGCTGAAGGGGCAATGATACGTGTATAACCTAAATTGACCTCTGCACTATCCACATCAATTTGTGCTTGCACAATCTGCTGTTGAAGTTGAGCAATTTGCGCCTCACGTATTTTTACTTGTGTCGCAGCATCATCGAGATTAGCCCGTGAAACCGCACGTGACTCGATCATTTTTTTCTGACGTGCTAAATTTTTCTGTGCAAGAGAAAGAAGGGCTTCTTGTTCTACCAAACTCGCATAATAGTGAGATAATGCTGCTTTTTTTCTTTTTAAATCATTTTCTTGATCTGTAGGATCAATTTCTGCCAAGAGATCGCCTTCTTTCACAACACTCCCAGGAGAAACCCGCATTGACACCACACGCCCTGTTGCACGCGCACCAACAGCCACCAACCGATAAGGACGTACAAGACCAGAAGCTAAAACACTTTCCTCAATATCCCCACGCTTCACCACCGCTGTTACATAAGTTGGGCTAGATGTTCCAAAAACAACAGAACGCAACCATAAAAACAAGAGAAGAAGGAATATAGCAGTTAAAAAGAAGGAAAGTTTTTTGTGTTTTGTAATGAAATTTTTGAGTAAACTTTTTTTCATTTCCCTACCTTTGCACGCGAACGAGGTGCACCATCAACGACTTCCGGACGTGATACATCAACAACGCCATCCCAGCCCCCCCCCAATGCTTTCATCAACGTGATATATTGCGTAACCAAAGAAACACGGCTATCTTTAAGTGCCATTTGTGCAGAATAATAAGAGCGATCAGCGTTTAACAATTCAAGAAAACTAGTATTTCCATTCTCAAAAAGGCTCCGTGAAAGTTTTAAAGAATGAAGAGCAGCTTTATTCGCAACGATTAGCTTTTCTAAGCGTTGATGTTCTTTAGTTAATCTTATCAGCGCATTTTCTACATCTTCTAAAGCTCCCAACACAGCAGCGCGATAAGCAATAAAAGCTTGATCACGCTGCGCACGCGCTACCGCAATAGAAGCCTCAACCTGACCTCCATTAAAAAAAGGAAAACGCAGACCAGGTCCAAAAGACCAGCCAATCGTTGAATTTTTCCACAACTGATCAATCGCCGTTGCTGCTGTCGAAATATTACCTGTTAAAGTAAGTGATGGATAGCGATCTGCTTCACGTTGACCAATCCGCGCTGTCGCTTGCGCATATTGACGCTCTGCCCGTCGCAAATCCGGACGTGTTAACAAAATATCAGCTGGAATTCCTGCTGGTATCGGCCAGCACGGTTGTGGAATCTTTACATGCTTAGCATTTTTTTGTAAAAGATCCTTCAATGCCGTAGGCACACGACCAGTTAAGACAGAAAGGCGATGAACGCTCATTGCTAAATTTGCTTCCATCTGTGATATATCTGCTTCTGTATTTGCCATTTGTGCTTGCGCATTTGAAACATCGAGCTCAGAAACATCACCAGCTGTTAATCTAGCGCGCATCAATTCATAGGTTTTACGTTGTGATACAGCAATTTGCCGCACAATCAACAATTTCTGTTGCCAACCACGCATTTGTACATAATTTGTTGCCACATCTCCTAGCAATGTCACCATGGTAGCGCGCATATCTTCCACAGTCGCATCAAGACCATAACGCGCTGCTTCAACCGCTCGTTTATGCCCACCAAAAAAATCAAGCTCCCAGCTTGCATCAAAACCACTATGATATTGGGTTAACAATGCATCAGACTGTGCAGAATGACTACGAGTTCCTGAAATTGAATTGGACACATTTGGCAAAAGAGTTCCCACAACCTGTCCTAAACCCGCACGCGCCTCACGTACCCGGGCTTTGGCAACAGCAACATTATTATTTCCAGAAATCGCATAATCCATTAATGCATCTAGAACAGGGTCATTCAAACGCCGCCACCATCCGGCAAGTGCAACTGGCTGCCCTGCAGTCTGTGCAGATTTTTCTCCCCAAACTGCTGGAACACGAAAAGATGTTTTCTGGTAATTAGGACCAACCATACATCCTGACAAAAGCAAACACAACAAAACACTAGAAAGTAATCCACGAGAAGCGCCCCTTTTGAGATTTCTGATATACATCTAGTCTCCCGCATTCTTTCAGAATCATTATTTAATATTAATACTTTATTTACCTCTTATTTCAAACTTGACGTGAAAAATCAAATACAGTTTGCACAGGAATATGATCTGAAGGACGTGCCCATCCGCGCGCATCACGAAAAATCGAAAGATCTACAACAAAAGGTGCTAAATCAGGAGAAGACCAAACATGATCAAGCCGCCGCCCATAATCGGTAAATGCCCAATCGCGTGCACGATAACTCCACCATGTATAAAGCTTGGCAGGAGCAGGAATATGCAACCGCATCAGATCAACCCATCCACCTTGACAACACAAGTCCTGTAAACGCTCGGTTTCAATGGGAGTATGGCTTACAACCTTCAACAACTGCTGATGAGACCAAACATCCTCTGCCAAAGGAGCAATATTTAAATCGCCCACCAAAAGAGAAGAAAGACCATCTCCTTGATCCGCACGTATAGAAGACATTTCTTCTAAAAAATCAAGCTTATGACGAAATTTTTCATTTACATCAGCATCTGGAATATCTCCCCCAGCAGGAACATAAAAATTATGAATCCGCAAGCTTCTCCCATGGGCTTCCACAATAACTGAGATATAGCGGCAATCTTGGTTTTGGCAAAAGAAACGCTTTTCTACCTTTTTAAAAGGCAAACGAGAAACAATAGCCACCCCGTTATAAGATTTTTGTCCACTCAATGCGATATGCTTATAACCCGCTGCTTCAAAATCCTCCACTGGAAATAAAGCATCTGGACATTTTGTTTCCTGTAGACACAAAACATCTGCGGAAAAGAGTTCCAAATACTGAAAAACCTGTGCAAGACGCAAACGAATAGAATTAATATTCCAAGTTGCAATACGAAAGGACATCCATTTCAATCCCAATGAAATAACACAGCACTATTTCTTCGAAGGAAGTGTAAACATTCCATTAGCGAACCGGACGTCCGTTCGCACATTCATAATTTGCACAGTAGTTTCCAAATTTTGTTGATCAACAATTGTCCACTGCCGTAAAGCAGAGCCTTTAGAATCAAAAACCATCCTTATTTGCCCTGCCCCAATCGTTTTATCACGCAGAACAATCGTCACAGCCCCTGGATCTTCGCGAAATGCCAATAAACGCCCAGAAGATACATCAATTTTATCAGCTAATAGAAACTTCATTGGCGTTTGCGAAAGTTGTGAAAAGTTCCAAGTATTCAAAGCCCGATTGTTAATACCTACAAATTGGCCATCTGCAATAATCTGTAAAGGCATTTTCTTATAAATAAAACGAATTTTCCCTGGGCGCTCTAAATAAAATGTCCCCTGAGACATTTTTCCCTTTGGACTAAACTGAATAAAATCACCCGTCATTTTTTTGATTGCCGCAAAGTGATTTACAACATTTTGCGCCTTTATCACTTTATTAGACGCTTGAGAAAAAACAGGAAAAGTTAAACACCAAAAGATAATAATTCCCACCAACCCAAAGATTCTTCTTTGCGGTAAAAAAGACGTTTTCATAAAAAATGCTCCCAAGCAATACTTAATTGACTTTATAATTTATAACTTAAGTGATCAACGATGAATAATACCCTTCTTTATAAGATAACGATATTGTTTGAAAAAACTATCAAAAGATTTTTAAAAGTATTCTTATTCAACAGTCCCCAAAACTTTCCGCTTACCCATACTATTTGCTAGACTAATAACACCTTCTTCTTCCATCCTTTCAATCAATGTTGCGGCACGGTTATAACCAATGCCTAAACGACGTTGAATATAATGCAGTTGAAGCTTTACCATCACGAAGCACAATAGCAATAGATTGACAATAGGAATCATCTTCTAAAGAAAAAGCTAAAGAAACATCCTTCTTTATTTCTTGCGATCTCTTGCGGTATCGTTTCCAAATAATCAGTCTGCGTTTAAGTTTCCGAAAGCATCCAAATTTCCTGCTTTTCCGCTGATTTTCTAAACGCATAATCTATTCTTTCCCACCCCTAATCTGTGAAGCAACATAAATTATAGTCAATACATAACGGATTAAGTACTAAACATATTGCTCGCGAACCTGAAAACTCTTTTAAGTGGCAAAAATGCTTTTTTGGCTTCCTTCCAATCCAAAAGAATAAAAATTTGCACCCGAACCCGTCTGTAAACAGTTTAGCGTTTAGCAGATTTCACTTGGCTTCCCACCCCATATGATTCATTTATATAAGGCTCGACAGATAAGCCTTGCCCTCAATATTTAGAGCACACTTAAAAAAACACTTAAATATCAAGCCTTACATACTTTTATACCCCTACATTCGCAATGACATTATTTTATACTAGGATATTGATTTATAATAAATTATCTTTTTAACTTAAATCATAATGCCAAATACAGGAAGATTCTCTCATCACATACCCTCTCATATTGAATCAATTCAAATCATTTGCTTGCACGTTACAAGCAAGGTTGGTGTGTGGATAAAAGTTATATAAGATAAAGGATTCCCTTATAAAGAATCCCAAATGCCAAAGAGCTATCGCAAATCGAGAGCTGGTGTATAAAAATGCAGACTTTCTACGATATAGTGGGATAAACAATTGTTTTATAAGATATTATAAAAAACAACTATAAAGATTTTTCAAAAGCGTTCTTCTTCGGCAGGCACTAAAATTTCTCGTTTCCCTGCGTGATTTGCTGGACTAATGATACCTTCTTCTTCCATCCTCTCAATCAATGTCGCAGCACGGTTATAACCAATGCCTAAACGGCGTTGAATATAAGAAGTCGAAGCCTTACGATCACGAAGCACAATAGCAACAGCTTGACTATAGGGATCATCTTCTGAAGGAGAAGCCAAAGAAACACCAGCACCATCCTCTTCAACTTCTTGCGTAATTGTTTCCAAATAATCAGGTCGTGCTTGCGCTTTGAGATGCGCAACAACTTGCTCCACTTCATCATCCGCAACAAAAGGACCATGCACACGTCGAACACGTCCTCCTCCCATCATAAAGAGCATATCCCCTTGTCCCAATAATTGCTCAGCCCCCTGTTCGCCCAAAATTGTTCGGCTATCGATTTTTGAACTTACAGAAAAAGAAATACGTGTAGGAAAATTGGCTTTGATCGTCCCAGTAATAACATCGACGGAAGGACGCTGGGTTGCCATAATTACATGGATACCGGCAGCACGCGCCATTTGTGCCAAGCGTTGAACCGCTCCTTCAATGTCTTTACCAGCAACCATCATCAAATCAGCCATCTCATCAATAATAACAACAATATAGGGCATAGGACTAAAATCAAGTGTTTCCGTTTCATAAAGAGGCTCACCAGTTTCATGATCAAAGCCCACTTGAATTGTACGCACCATTGTCTCTCCTTGACTTTCTGACTCCTTGAGACGTGCATTAAACCCATCAATATTACGAACGCCCAGTTTTGACATTTTACTATAGCGCTCTTCCATTTCACGAACAGCCCACTTTAAAGCAGTCACGGCTTTTTTAGGATCTGTCACCACGGGCGTTAATAAATGGGGAATACCATCATAAACCGAAAGCTCAAGCATTTTCGGGTCCACCATAATGAGACGACATTGTTCAGGTGTCATCCGATAAAGCAATGATAAAATCATTGTATTGATAGCAACAGACTTTCCCGATCCTGTTGTACCAGCAACCAAAAGATGGGGCATTTTTGCTAAATCTGCAATAACAGCTTCCCCCCCGATTGTCTTACCCAAAGCAAGCCCTAATTTTGCTTTGCTTTCAATAAATTCCTGCGCCTGCAACATTTCTCGTAAATAAACCATCTCACGCTTTGCATTGGGCAATTCTATTCCAATCACATTACGCCCTGGAACAACCGCAACACGCGCCGAAATCGCACGCATTGAGCGTGCAATATCATCTGCCAAACCAATGATACGGGAAGACTTAATGCCAGCAGCCGGTTCAAATTCATACAAAGTTACCACCGGTCCAGGACAAACATCAATAATTTGCCCCTTAACTCCAAAATCTAACAAAACCCCTTCAAGTTCCTGAGAATTTGCTCTTAAAACAGCAGGAGAAAGTTTTGCATCCCTAACAGATAGTGGTGGAACCGAAAGATAGTCTACAAGAGGAAGAACAAAACCACCATTTGAAGAAGCTGTTAAAGACTTTCGATTTTTTACAGGAGAAACATAGGCTTTATTTTGATTTTCCTCACACTTTACTTTTTCACCCAAAAAAGTTGGCTCAATCCGATCAAATGGCTTTCCTTGCCCCTTACTCTGAAAACGCCTTTTAAAACAGAACAAACGAAAGAAACGCGCTTGTAAAAAATAAAAAAGATGTAAAAGGGCGCCAAAAGTTGTCGCAAAAAAACCATGATTTTCACGATCATCCTCGGCGGCATATTCCGTATCTTCTTCCAATTCAAAGACTGGATTAACGATTGCATCTTTTGGAGTGCTTTTTTCTTTTCTTTTCTTTGTTCGACGCCGCCATATCACATTGCCAGCAAAAGCAGCAGTGAAAAAACCTAAAAGAATAAAAACAACACTGAAAAACACCGTGTAAAGAGGAGAAAGAAAAAGAGGAAAGACTGAAGAAGCAACACTTAAAGCTTTATCTCCTACAACCCCTCCCAATCCCATTGGCAATGGCCAATAAGTAAAAGAAGCAACAGGTGACATAAGAGCAAAAGCAATTAAAAAACAAATCGTTGATAGCACCCATAAAAAAAAGCGCAAAGTCAAATTGTAGATATTCTTTTGCGCCAACAAGAGAAAAGACCAAAATAATGGCGGCAACAAAACAGCAAGACTTGCCAAGCCAAAAAACTGCATAATAAAATCTGAAAAAATTGCCCCCATCCACCCCATAAGGTTTGTAACCTCATTTGTACTTGCATGGGTTAAAGATGGATCCTCAACATTCCACGTCGCCAAAGCAAACACACAAAAAATAATAAAGCCCAAAAGCCCAAGCCCAATAAATACCCCTATCTGACGTAAAAACATCTCAATAAGACGCGAACCTTGAGAATTTCGCACTTCTAATGAATCATAAGGAGAAGAACTTCGGTGCATCTATCAATTCCAAATACAAAACTTTCATATTTTAAAGAGTTATAACTCCCTCTCTCTTAAAAACGGATGAAGCTTAAACTCTGTGCCGATCTGTAAACAAATAGCCTGTAAACAATCCGACGTCTTATCTAGCGCGTTCTACCTTCTAACCACTTCATATCACTCATATATCACCACCCTAAGAGACAATCCTTCATAAGGCGCACAAAAAGCTCTCCCAGAATATTTATCACACGATCAACCAAAAAACACCTCATGTGTAAAGTTTTACATGGGTCCTATAGGCGCCTTCCTAAACAGATGATGTTTTTTACGCCACATCATGATAACAGCAAAATATGAATACTGTTTTAACTATCACGAATGAACACAATTTTTTATCTATCATACTAACTAAATATTCCCCTTCAGTGCAAACATACTAAAGTAATTCATACAACTTAAAAAATATACGATCATCTTTGTTTATTTTTAGTTTTCTTTTTTATCAACCAAGTGTAAAAAGAATTGAAGAGGACATTCAAAAAAGCTTATCCAATAAATCTGTAAAATGAATCACATAAATGATGAAGCAAAAGAACTATGAAAAATCAATCTGTCATCAGATTGGCGCCAAAAAGAAACCTCGTTTTTGTAAAGCAGAGAGAAAAGTAAACGTTAAGATATTTTAGGCAATTTAAAAAGATATTCTTTTTAAAAGAAAGCAAACTGTAAACAATGGAAGAAGTATTGTGTGTTCTAATCGCAATAAAGACGTAAAACCCAATAAAAAAATTAAATCTCATAAAACTAAACAATGTGATCTTCTCATTGCAGGGGGGGCGGCTGTCGGTTTAACCTTAGCGATAGCACTCAAGCAAACAGCCCCTAATCTGAAAATAAAAATCGTTGATGCTGCTTCACAAGGAGATACTCCTGCTTCTAACATACGAACCATTGCCCTTACTGCTGCTTCTATTCGTATGTTAAAACAATTACAATGTTGGGAACCTATAAAATCCTATGCGCAACCCATTCATTCAATGATCATAACAGATACAAGCACAAGTGACCCTGTCAAACCCACTCTTTTAACCTTTGAAGGCGACATTAACCCTGGTGAGCCCTTTGCTGCTATGATAGAGCATAGAGAACTCATAAACACTTTAAAAAAGCGTGTCAAAGATCTCAATATTCCTGTTCTTTCAAACACGCGTGTCATTGATTTTCATCAAGAAGACCAACATAAAACCATCACTTTAAATAATGAAGAGGTTTGGCAAACAAAATTGCTTATTGCAGCCGACGGAGCCCATTCGAAATTACGCCAAAAAGCAGGTCTTAAAAACTTCTCTCATCCCTATAAACAAACAGCAATCATCTGCACAGTTGAACATGAAAAACCCCATAATGGTCAAGCAATTCAACATTTTTTACCTGCCGGTCCTTTTGCTCTTCTCCCTCTCAAAGGCAACCGATCCGCCATTGTGTGGAATGAAGATCATAAAACTGCGCAATATTATCTCAAAGCTAATACCCTTATTTTTGAAACAGAACTCGAAAGACGCATTGGCCATCGATTAGGCAAACTCTCTTGGAATGGCGAACGTCAAGCTTTTCCTTTGAGTCTTTCTTTAACACGTCAATGCGTTAAGCCACGTTTTGCTCTCGTTGGCGACGCCGCCCATACCATCCACCCCATTGCAGGACAAGGACTCAATTTAGGATTACGCGATAGCGCTGCCCTCGCTGAAGTAATTATTGAAACAGCACGACTAGGTCTTGACATTGGCTCCCTCACTGCTTTAGAGCGCTATCAAAGCTGGAGACGTTTTGAAGTTGTCCGTATGGCTTTAAGCAATGATTGGCTTAATAAACTCTTTTCTAATGATAGCCTTCTTTTACGAATGCTCCGCGATACCGGCCTTGGAATCGTTAATCAAGCGCCAAAAATAAAAAAATACTTTATTCAAGAAGCTGCCGGTCTCACTCCAAATGCCCCACGTCTTCTACACGGCTTCCCACTTTAAGCAAAAACTCATCCTATTTCACTTTTTTTACAACCTTTGCCTCCCTCCTTCAAAGAACAAAAAATTCCTATCTCATCTAATCTGTTTACAAACCAGATTCCTGTCGAGTAATTTTCTCTTGACTTCCTCCTCCCATATTTCACTTAACATAAGACTCGACAAGCGAGATACATTCTAAGAATATTCACCACGCACTAAAAAAAACATTTAATGTCTCAAAGAGGTTGCCTTATATCACCACACCTTAAAAGAAGCCATTTTACGGCATAACGAAATAAACAAGACTTTTTTAGCACACAACATTTTATTTATAATAATAAATTCATTGTTCTCATATTGAGTGAGAAATCTAACGATCATAAAATACCCTTATTTCAAATCTCTCTCATGTTGAAGCAATCAAAATCATTCACTTGCACATCACAAGCGGGAGTGTCGTATAAATAAAAACACTTAAACAAAGCAATAAAAAACCTCACCCTCTCAAGTACTAGGTTTTAGTAACATTGGAGGCGAGTAAAGTGTATAATGGCGCCGACTTATATTTTTTATTGAAATAAAAATGCTGGCGTACAAAAATGGATTTTATGTAATCATAGGGACTTTCACGTTATACTATTCACGAAAAGCACCATAAAATAAGCTTCGTTGCATTGAAAAATTTTTCTTTTAAAAAAAGCGCGTAAATTGGTAACACAACTGTATTCCGTTTGGGGTATTCTGCTTCTCAGACAAACCCTTTAACTTATTGTGGAATACCACACGATTTTAGAAAAAATATTCTAATATATAACAAAATGTTCCGCACTCTATACCATTACACACAATTGTAAACTTGCATATCACCCCCCTATTTTACACCATAAAAGAAGATAAACCGCAATAGAAATGACTCAATCCTTTTATTTTCAAATATGCTCTTTATTCATTATTCATAAATGCTCATAAATGAATTTTAATCACAAATGCTCAGAAATATGTCATAAATTCTATAAACCCCATAACAGCCATAGAAATTTTTCATTTCCCACACACTCACTCATCTCAACAAAATGAATAATAAATAAAGTAAATGCCTCACATATAATCTTACAGAAAAAAGAGCAAACAAAATCTACAACATCAGGCTTGTTCTACAGAACAATATTTCAAAAATATAAGTATGCTAATTTACTAACATATTAATTGATAAAATTATCATTTTACATATTGAGTGAAAATCCCTATGTAATAAATTATTCTCATTTCGACCATTTTTATAAATAGAGTCAATAAAACTATAAAAAGAAGTAAAATATCCCCCTCTCTCAAATGCCAAAAGCAATTGCAATATTTTAATCTGGCATCATCATGATGCTTACCAGATTATAACAACAAAACCCTTTTCATTTAAATACATTTGTTCATGCCCCCTATCATTTTATTTGATCACTCAATACCTTAACATATTCGTTCAGTATGTTTATACAATCAAATTACCCAAAAGAGCATACTTCTTGCATTTACATTCCTTGGTATTCCCTTATCTTGTAAATATCGCACACGTGTTATGTTACTTCAAGTTCATCAAGTGTATACCCATTCTCCAACCACTCTTTAATCCACTTAGGTCTACGTCCACGCCCATTCCATAATTCCCATTGGTTATTGGGATTTCTATAATGGCGCTCTTTGCTTACAAGATCAGCGATATCAATTCCATGGGCATTAGCAATTTCAAGAATTTTTCGTCGTGCATTTTGCTTTTCCTTTGCTTGCCGTTTTTTTAATTCCACATCGATTTGTGTACGCATCTCTTGTAGTTCATCAAAATTCATATTTTTGAGATCATTCACCTTAATTACTCCCCTTGCAAAAAAGAATTTTTTCTTGCCATATTTTAAACACAATTATAGACAATTTCTGTCTATTTATTATCGAAATTAAAATTACGATACATATATCACTTTGACGGAGATGTGCTTTGGACCACAAAGAACTGTTTATTGGTATATCAATTACCACCACTGCATCTTTTTTCAGTTCAATCGCTGGAACTACTAAATGCAGTGCTCAAACACCATTACACCTCTCTGACTCTCATGAATCAGTAGTCAAAAGTAAATATAAATCGTCACTCTATAAGTTATGGCAATACGCAACAAAGAACAAGCCCTCTCTGTATAATGATAGTGTAGTTCATTATGACAATAAAACCTCCCCTCATACACAACGGCTTTTTACTTCGTATAAATTTTTTTTGAAAAGATTTTTGCAACTAGAGAATTATATAAAACAAGCAGCTTCAATACAGTATCGAAGATTATTATTTTTTAAAAGCAGCGCCTTTTTTCGTGATTCCAATAATATTGATTGGCGTAATGTGCTCTATTTTATTCCGCACTTTCATCTTGTTGGTTGGATATTCGCCTATATTAGAAATCTTCTTAGAAGAGAACAAAACAATAATCACAAGGAATATTCTAAGCTAAATAATCTCATTCTGCAAATTTATAAAATCAAAAAACAACGAGAAAAAGCACCACAAAGAATTAGCATTTGTATTAATAAAATTCTTAATAATAAGGTGTATTGCTAATGATTGTTCCAGATTTCACATTTTTTGCTGCTGCATACATATCCAATACGCCTCCCATAACATTTTCAGTTATCGCCGAACAAGAAGCGCGTGACAATGTCTATACGACACATGGTAAAGATAACTTCTTCTATCAATCATCTCAGCTTAAGGAAACAATCGCAACAGCTGAACAAAGTGAACATAATTTTAACATAATTTTAGGGCAAATTGATGTTGGAAATGTGAAATTGTTTTCTCTTTTTGATGCATTTGATTTTTACAGAAATATTACAACTGTACAAAGCACTTTAACTTACTGCTATGAACAAACAACATCAAAGTGCATCTTTGAAAAAGCGACTTTCCAGTCTGTGCTAAATTTTTACAGCACAGAAAACTCAAACCACACCTCTATGCAGAAAGTTACTTCATATATTGGAGTAAAAGCTGCTGTACGAGGGAATGAAGACTTGCAGAAGCCTGTAAAGCTTAAAAAAGAAGAACCAAAACAGACAACTAACGTAGATTCTCTTCCTCTCTCTTCAAAAGGAGAGGAAGATGCCTTTACACATAAAGAAAGTGGCACCAGCGATGCTTTTTCAACTGAAGATTCTTCTTCATCGAGAGGATCACTAGAGTGACAACTGATATTTTCACGAAACCCTAGAATTTTGATAGGATATTATAATGAAAGGTAGATAAGAAAATGTTAAAGCTCTAATTAGTAAGATTGGACAAAATCTCTTCTAATTGAGGGCAAAGATAATGAAAATGATAGAACAAAACAGTGTTGATATAGCATTTAGTCAAAAAGCAGCACGTGAGATTACAGTCGTGATGCTTTCAGAAAGAGAATGGTATTTTACGTTTATTTCCGATGATCCAATCACCGGAAAGCCAAATAAATATACGTTACTTACACAAAGAGGAAAACTAAGAACTTGGGCTGATCCAAAATATCTCTTTAAGTTTCTTCATGAACGAGGGGTCATTTGTGGGAGTTTTAATCTTAATCAGGATAAAGAACATGAAACAATTAAATATTCTTCACACAACAGCTCGTAATAAAATTGCTGCATTTTCAGCAGCTTTAACTGTGTTTTTTACTGCACATCCCATATGTGCTCAGGCGCAAGTTTTGGGCAAGGCAAAGACAGCTCTAGACGCTCTGAAAACAGATCTTATTGGACACATTATCCCTGTTGCTGCTGCCGTTATCCTCTTGTGCTTAGCAATTGGTTATGCGGGACGCTACATCGGAAAGGATACGTTTGTACGCTGGGCAATCGGTGTTGTCATCGCAGGTTCAGCAGCTGAACTTGTCAAAATGCTATTTGGAACAGCTCCATAAATTATATGTAAGTATAATTTTACCAAAACAGATTTTACTTATTAATTTTAGATAAATTAGTAATAATCTCAATGATGTTGAAAATAACGATAAAACTCTTACGAGAATAGAAAATGAAACAATTAAGTGAATCGAAATCAAAAAATAATCGAATTATTGCATTTTCTGCAGCTTTAACCGTATCTTTTATGGCACATCCCATATGTGCTCAAGCGCAAGTTTTGAACAAGGCAAAGACAGCCTTAGATGCTCTGAAAAAAGATCTTATTGACAGTATTATCCCTGTTGCTGCTGCCGTTATCCTCTTGTGCTTAGCAATTGGTTATGCAGGACGTTACATCGGAAAGGATACGTTTGTACGCTGGGCAATCGGTGTTGTCATCGCTGGTTCAGCAGCTGAACTTGTTACAATGTTGTTTGGAACAGCTCCATAAATTATATGTAAGTATAATTTTACCAAAACAGATTTTACTTATTAATTTTAGATAAATTAGTAATAATCTCAATGATGTTGAAAATAACGATAAAACTCTTACGAGAATAGAAAATGAAACAATTAAGTGAATCGAAATCAAAAAATAATCGAATTATTGCATTTTCTGCAGCTTTAACCGTATCTTTTATGGCACATCCCATATGTGCTCAAGCGCAAGTTTTGAACAAGGCAAAGACAGCCTTAGATGCTCTGAAAAAAGATCTTATTGACAGTATTATCCCTGTTGCTGCTGCCGTTATCCTCTTGTGCTTAGCAATTGGTTATGCAGGACGCTACATTGGAAAAGACACATTTGTACGGTGGGGTATCGGTGTTGTTATCGCTGGTTCAGCAGCTGAACTTGTCTCAATGCTATTTAAACCATAATGAATTATATGTAAGTGTAATTTTAACAAAATAGGTTTTATTTATCTATTGTAGATACACTGGTGATAGTAGCATTTAATATAAAATAACAACACACAGCATTCATAAATGCTTCATGAAAGAATAAAAAATGAGAAAATTAAATAATTTAAAATCACAAAATAACAACAGAATCATAACAATTGCTGCAGCTATAACAACATTTTTTATGAGCAATTCTGTGTATGCTCAGGCAACATTAACAAATGCGGACACAGCTTTAAAAGCGCTCCAAACAGACTTAAAGCTGCTTATCCCTATTGCTGCTGCCGTGATACTTTTGTGCTTAGCAATTGGTTATGCAGGGCGCTACATCGGAAAGGATACGTTTGTACGCTGGGCAATTGGTGTTGTCATTGCAGGTTCAGCAACTGAACTTGTTGGAATGTTATTTACTAAGTAATAATAAATTTAAATGTAATTATTGGTTAACAAAAATGAGAAAATTAAATAATTTAAAATCACAAAATAACAACAGAATCATAACAATTGCTGCAGCTATAACAACATTTTTTATAACTCATCCTGTACATTCCCAAGCACAAGTTTTGGGTCAAGCCAACAAAGCTTTAACAGCTCTACAAACAGATCTTACTACTCATATTATTCCTGTTGCTGCTGCTGTTATACTTTTGTGCTTAGCAATTGGTTATGCAGGACGTTACATCGGAAAGGATACGTTTGTACGGTGGGCAATCGGTGTTGTCATCGCAGGTTCTTCAACCCAACTTGTTACAATGTTGTTTAAAACAGTGTAAAGTTAACAATAAATAAAGTTAATAATAAAATGAATAGTAGCTGTATACCAGTAATAATGTAGCCATACTGAAAAAAGGAATATTATTTATAGCAAATTTAATTAAAAGGGGATAAAGGATATGAAGCAATTAAACACACTTCGAGTAAAAATATGTAATAAGATTAGTGCTATTGTTATCACTTCAGTTATGTTATTAATAACTCAATCTGCATATGCTCAAACGGAAACGAAAAGTTTAGATGTTTTCATAGGGATGCAATATGGATTAAGTATACTTATTCCTATCGTCGCCATCGTTATTCTTTTATTTCTTTTGCTTATTTATATATTTCGCATCATCGCAAGAGCTACATTTATACGATGGGCCTTCAGCGTCATTATTGCTGGTGCAGCCTTTTATATTAGCCACATATTATTTCACCTCCACTGACAAGAGCACTCCATGAAGTCACAAGAACAAAAAGAATTCCCCCTATTCAAAGGAGCGACGCGTGTTCCAACTATATGGGGTGTCCCCATGATGCCATTTATCGTTATGCTTATGGGAGTCGCTGTTATTGCTATGACAGTAAGTATCTTTTTGTGGATTATAGCACCTCCATTATGGTTCATTATGGTGCAAATTACTAAAAACGATGATAAGGCGTTTCGTATCTGGTGGTTATGGATCGATACTAAATTTCGCAATCGCAACAAAGGTTTTTGGGGCGCATCAAGTTATAGTCCCTCTGATTATAGTAAAAGGAGATAAACATGACAGCTGTTGAAAGTAGCAAACGCCTTGCATCAGAGACACCTGTAAGCCTGTTTCTGCCTTATTCACATCATATTACAGATACGATTATTTCTACTAAAAATGCGGAATATTTGTCAATTTGGAAAATTGACGGGCGTTCGCATCAAAGCGCTTCAGAAGAAGATATTTTTCAATGGATAAAAGAGCTTAACAATACTCTACGGGGTCTTGCATCAGCCAATTTATCATTTTGGACGCATATTGTGCGCCGCCGTGTTTATGAATATCCTGATTCAACATTTGATCAAATGTTTTGCTATCAACTTGATGAAAAATATCGGCAAAGCTTTACTGGTTATAATTTGATGGTCAATGATTTATATCTGACTGTCATTTTTCAACCGATAGCGGATAAAATTATGTCGTTCTTTTCTAAACATGAACGTGAAACGCTTGATCAAAAAAAGATGCGACAAGACTCATGTATCAAAGAACTCAATGACATCAATCGTACTTTAGGCCAATCTTTAAACCGTTACGGTGCAGAACTTCTTGGTGCTTATGAAAAAAATGGGCATGCTTATTCTTCTGCACTTGAGTTCCTTGGAATGCTTGTCAATGGTGAATATCGCCCTATGCCAATTTGCCATGACCGTTTTGCTGACTATATGTCTGTCAATCGACCTTTTTTCTCAAAATGGGGCGCTCTTGGTGAACTGCGAACAACCAGTGGAATGCGTCGATTTGGAATGCTGGAAATTAAAGAATATGATGCAACAACCAAACCAGGACAATTAAATGTTTTGTTGGAAAGTGACTTCGAGTTCGTATTGACGCAGAGCTTTTCGGTGCTCTCCCGACATGCTGCTAAAGACTATTTACAACGGCATCAGCGTAACCTTATTGATGCACGAGATGTGGCAACGAGCCAAATTGAACAAATTGACGAAGCACTAAACCAGCTTATCAGTGGGCATTTTGTCATGGGAGAACATCACTGCACATTGACGATCTATGGTGATACAATTCAACAAGTTCGCGACCATATGGCTAAAGCGAGTGCAGCATTACTAGACGCTGCGCTACTCCCCAAACCTGTAGACTTAGCAATAGAGGCTGGCTATTGGGCACAACTTCCTGGCAATTGGAAATGGAGACCGCGTCCTGCTCCGATTACATCATTGAACTTTTTATCATTTTCATCTTTTCATAATTTTATGTCAGGAAAACCCACTGGTAACCCATGGGGTCCAGCCGTTACAATTCTTAAAACAACCAGTAAAACACCGCTTTATTTCAACTTTCATGCCTCCAAACTTGAAGAGGACTCAACAGATAAACGTTTGCTCGGTAATACCGCACTTATCGGACAATCTGGTTCCGGTAAAACCGTGTTACTCGGCTTTTTGGTAGCACAAGCACAAAAATTTAAGCCGACAACTGTTGTTTTTGATAAAGATCGCGGTATGGAAATTGCCATTCGAGCGATGGGTGGAAAATATTTAACATTCAAGCCAGGCAGGAAAAGTGGTTTCAATCCGTTCCAACTCCCACCCACACAAGAAAATCTGATTTTTCTGAAGCAATTTGTTAAAAAATTGGCAGAAGCTGGTGGTGAGGTCACGCATCACGACGAGGAGGAAATTAACAAAGCGGTTATGTCTGTTATGAGCAGTAACATTGACCAATCACTCCGTCGTTTGTCCTTTCTGGTACAATTTTTACCAAATCCACGTTTAAGTGATTATAATGCTCACCCATCCGTTCATGCTCGCTTACTAAAATGGTGTGAAGGTGGTGATTATGGATGGTTATTTGATAATCCTCATGATGCTCTTGATCTCTCAACACATCAAATTTACGGCTTTGATATCACGGAATTTTTAGATAATTTTGAAACTCGCACCCCAGTGATGATGTATTTGCTTTACCGCACAGAGGGCATGATTAGCGGACAGCGATTTATGTATATCTTTGATGAGTTTTGGAAGCCTTTACAAGATCCGTACTTTGAAGATTTGGCGAAAAATAAGCAAAAGACTATCCGTAAACAAAATGGTATTTTTGTTTACGCAACACAAGAGCCTAGCGATGCCTTGGAAAGTAATATTGCCAAAACACTCATTCAACAATGTGCGACTTACATTTTTCTAGCCAATCCCAAAGCAAACTATGAAGATTATACAAAAGGTTTTAAACTAACAGATACCGAATTTGAACTCGTTAAAGGACTTGGTGAGTTTAGTCGCCAATTCCTCATTAAGCAAGGTGATCAATCTGCGCTTGCAGAACTGAATCTTGGTAAATTCCATCTGACAAGCGGTGGAAAAACCATCGAACACGACTTTAGTGACGAGCTCTTGGTGTTATCAGGTACACCTGATAACGCAGAATTAGCCGAAAGCATTATCGCGGAAGTTGGTGATGATCCGGCAATATGGTTACCAATTTTCTTACAGCACGCAAAAAATGACAGGAGGGAAACATGAAAAAAAAGGTCATTCCAATAGTAGTTGTAATAACTTTAGTGATTTCAAACCCAGCAATGGCCTGGGTTTTTGGCGCTGGAGCGGCGGATTTGTCATCATCCGTTCCAACGACATTGCCCAATTTTTTTGGAAAGTCACGTAAAGCAACGCCTAAAAAACCTCCACAACAAAAGGAAGCGCCACCTGACCCACTTATCGAAACACTAAAAAAACAACTTGAGGAAGTAAAAAAGATACACGAGTCTATAACGGGAAACCAAAAGTTCGACACTAAAAAACTTAAAAATGCACAAACAGATCACAGCAGTTTTTTTCTCAAAAATCCGGAGACGCTCTACAATAGAAATAAATCTTCTGCTCTAGCTACATCACTTGAAAATATTTTAAAAGAAGAAGAAATTCCTGTCTCTGTCCATGAATCTAGCAATTTTATCAACAAGCGTAGCCAATATGCAGCCATCACTGATAAAGCCGTAAGTCTAAAGACTTTTGAAGAAGCAGACAATCGTTTTCAGCAAATTGAAGAACTATTAAACGAAATCAAGACAACAAAAGATCTAAAAAGTATTGCTGAGTTACAAGCACATATAATTGGAATGCTCGCTATGCTACAAAATGAAACAGCAAAACTACAAATGGTCACACATTTACGCAATGCTGAATATACACTTATCAGACAGCAGAAGGATAAACATAACATAAAAATTTTGAATAGTAAAAACACGAAAATGCCTACCATAAGATTTATTAGATAAGGCTTTTTATAACAATATTTCGTATATTATTTTTCCTGTATGCTCGTAAAAAGCAAAGGTTAGTGCATAATATTCAGTTCTCTCTCATAGACTGAAAAGATCTACGAAATTTAATTCTATCCTAAAAAACTCAACGAAAAATGCTTAAAAATCATATAAAAAGTTGAAACTTCGTTAAAGAGGAATTCCATGGACTTTACAGTGTTCACGCAACTTTTCGATAAAATTGATC
>NZ_JBHILV010000089.1:646-890 GCF_042193505.1 Bartonella sp. TS25HLJMH | reverse complement strand
GACTATTGGCCGTGTTTTCAACACCCGACACCCTTACAAGGTTGTCAAATGAAAACTTTATTAGCCAATAGGATATTTTATTATGAATGCTATCTCCAAAAAATATGAATTTATTGATGATTGTGAATATATCGATGGTCATTTCTTAACTCGAATTAGAGCCTTAAGAGATTTTGATGATGTCAAGGCTGGTGATCTTGGTGGTTATATTGAAAAGGAAAGCAACTTATCTCATGAGGGCAAT
>NZ_JBHILV010000089.1:356-614 GCF_042193505.1 Bartonella sp. TS25HLJMH | reverse complement strand
ATGAAAATGGTAAAGTGAAAAGCTTTTTTGTAGACGTTTATGGTGATGCACAAATTTATGGTAATGCTATTTTTGAAGGCATGACAATAAATGATTATTGTGAGGTTTATGGCAACGCCCATATTCAAAACGCTGTTGTAATTGAAGGTAATGCAAAAATTTATGATAACGCCTCTGTAAGTGGACATGCTCATATTTCTGATACATCTGTTATTTGTGATAATGCTCATGTCGGTGGCAATGCAAAAATAAGTGATG
>NZ_JBHILV010000089.1:0-288 GCF_042193505.1 Bartonella sp. TS25HLJMH | reverse complement strand
TGTATCTGGCGATTCTTGTATTCATAGCGCTGCCTCTTTAACTGAATATGATCAAATTCATGATGAGGCAATTCCAAGATTTGGTAGTGATGATGATTATTTTCGTGATGAGTATGAGGATGTTGCGTAAATAAAATAGCAGGTGCGGGGGGCGCCTGCTTTCAGAGAGCAATGTAAAAACAAAGGTATTAAAATTTCCATTAAACTCAATAAAACATGGAACATAACTGAAATTATAGGTGTTGGAAATGCTCAATCATGATGATATCGAAAGTGTTGAATTTTGTT
>NZ_JBHILV010000088.1:0-907 GCF_042193505.1 Bartonella sp. TS25HLJMH | reverse complement strand
TACGGGAACCATTGTTTTTTATCTCCTCTAGTTTCTATGTCTCCATAGATGTCCAAATGTAATTCCTTTTGCGAGAGAATTGGCAACGCTTGATAGTTTGAGTAACAGCATGATGGATATAATGGACAAGATGAGAGCCCCCCCAAACATGGAACTTATATTTTGGTTATAATCGAATTTCATATCGCTCAAATAGTTTGCAAAGATATTCATCATCAGATTAAACACAGTCGCTAAGAGCAGAAAGAGGATTATATAATTGACGACTTGGATTATCCATTGCTCGAAAAGGCGATGAGTTGGTTGCCAGAGCACAGCAATGATGAAGAGTGGTCCCCATCCTACGAGAAGTGTAATAGCGATTTTTGTCAGGAGCACGAGACCACCGCCGATTGCTACTACGAGGCTTGTTGCCAGCAAGATGATGATGCCTAAGAGACTGTAAAGCAGTCCATTGGCTTCGAAGAAGACAGTTTCTTGGAAAAGACGTCCTGCATATTGAAATCCTTTGCCTGCTGCTTTGTCTAGTAAATTCATTAATTGTGTATCAGTGAGTGGATTTGTTATGAGCGCTTTTGATAACTCATAGGGCATTTGTGTTATCAAATTGGCAATTTCATTTTGATAAAGTCCTGTGGTAAGAGCTATTGAAGTAATAATACTTATCCGTAGGAAACGATTTACAAATCCGGAGAGAGGCATATCTATAGCGCCACGAATGATGAGCCATCCATAGATGATGAAAGCAATTGTGATACCGATTGATACAAAGGGCGTAATTGTAGCTATTGTTTTTGAGGAAATATCCGTGACATATGTTTTTGTTATCTGATCAATTTTATCGAAAAGTTGCGTGAACACTGTAAAGTCCATGGAATTCCTCTTTAACGAAGTTTCAACTTTTTAT
>NZ_JBHILV010000087.1:660-922 GCF_042193505.1 Bartonella sp. TS25HLJMH | reverse complement strand
TGCCAAGGGTTCACGTGATGCAATTACGGGTGGCCAGATTAATAAAATTGGTGGTGATATTGCTAAATTTTTAGGTGGAGAAGCATCCTTTAAAGATGGAGCTCTTACACAGCCAACGTATAAATTATCTTACATTGCTAAAGATGGAGTTGTAACAGAGAGTTCGTTTCAAGGTGTTGGAACTGCATTTGCAGGTCTTGACACGAATATCAAGACTATGAATCAGCGCATTAAGGAAGTATCTGAAGGAGTTGCGCATGAT
>NZ_JBHILV010000087.1:303-590 GCF_042193505.1 Bartonella sp. TS25HLJMH | reverse complement strand
AACACAAGAAAATAGCAAGATTACATTTCTTGCCACAGGAGATATTACGAAAGATTCCACAGACGCCATAAATGGCTCGCAGCTTCATACATTAGGCACAGGGGTTGCCTCGTATTTTGGCGGTGATGCTAAGTATGAGAATGGTCAATGGACAGCCCCAAACTTCAAGGTTACAACAGTCAAAGAAGATGGTAACTCTGAAGAGAAGAAATATGACACTGTAGCGGAGGCTTTGGCGGGTGTTGGCACTTCCCTCACAAATGTAAAAAATGAAATTACCAATGAAA
>NZ_JBHILV010000087.1:0-239 GCF_042193505.1 Bartonella sp. TS25HLJMH | reverse complement strand
GCTGCAGTGGAAGGCAGTAAAATCACTGTTGCCAATAAGACTGGTGTGGCACGGATTATTTCTGGTGTTGCCGCTGGTACTGAAGAAACTGATGCGGTGAATTTTTCGCAATTAAAAGATGTCAAAGAACAAGTAGCAGCCAGTAGCTTCGTTAAACAGGATTCAGAAACGAAACATATCAATATTGGAAAAGAAACAGATGGTGATAAAATTGATATTGCCAACAACAAAAATGATAA
>NZ_JBHILV010000086.1:0-944 GCF_042193505.1 Bartonella sp. TS25HLJMH | reverse complement strand
CTTTGCTTGATCGTAAGACGATCATGAAACACGAAAAAAATGGTGATTTGGGAAATCAGTATTTGAAAACTCATGCTGCTTGCGTTGGTCCTTATCAGTTAAAAAGTTGGCGCCCTGGAGAAGCGATTTTATTGCGTGCAAGCTCTCACTATTGGGGACAAGCACCTAAACTAAAGCAGATTGTAATTCGCCATGTTGCGGAGCCTGGAACACAACGCTTGTTGTTGCAAAAACATGATATTGATGTTGCTCGTAATTTGACACCTGAAGATCTTGCAGATTTGCAAAAAACAACAGATGTTAAAATCAAAGAAGTGTTAGAACCATCCATGATGTACTGGGGATTCAATATGACAAATCCCATTTTTGCTAAGGAAAAAGTACGCTTGGCGATGCGTTATCTTATAGATTATGAAGGTCTTGGCAAGAAGCTTCTCAAAGGGATTGGTATTCCACGGGCAAGTTTTATTCCTCTTGGCAATTTTGGGGCTTTGGATGAAAAAGAAGGACAACCCTTTAAGCTTGATATTCAAAAAGCCAAGCAGCTTTTAGCAGAGTCCGGTTATCCGAACGGATTTGAGGCAAATTTTCTCGTATCAAACACTCCTTATACTTTATTACTTGCTCAGTCACTTCAAGATAGTGCTGCGCAGGCGGGCGTGCGTCTTAAAATTGAACGTGTGGCAGGTACACAGTTGTTTTCAAAAGTGAATGCAAGGGCTTTTGATACGGCTTTTGTTGGATGGAATAATGATTCTGCGGATCCTCATACAATGGCTTCACGTCTTGTTTATAATCCAGATAATCGGTTTGAGGCAAAAAATACAGCTTATCCTAGTTGGCAGTATGGGTATTTTGATGCCAAGATGAATCAAAAAGTTGAAGAGGCGTTGTTTCAAAAAGATCCACAAAAACGGGCGCAAATATATGCTGATTTACAACGT
>NZ_JBHILV010000085.1:0-982 GCF_042193505.1 Bartonella sp. TS25HLJMH | reverse complement strand
GTGTATCCGCTTTGTTTTTCATAGCAGTGGGTGACGGTTGCAGCTTTCCATGGACCATTGATTTGCCCACGAAACCCTTGAAGGAGCAGAGGTTGGTCAGCCATGATTTCTGGTCGCCCCGCAAGGGTCAAAGAACCACTGCCCACAGCACGACACAACCTGTCCGACTCGGAAGCAGCAGCAGCTCGTGCTTCCTCCTCACAAGTGTAACAAGTCCGTAAACGCCGCACGGGACCGCTAAACCCTGTCTGATGCTTAACTTGGCATTGCTGCCCTTTTGAACGATCAAAATAAGCAGCTTCAATGGTGCCATATTGCGTGCGTGGCTCGAGGGTGAATTCCCAACTTGAACAGTCGTGCTTATGGATGTCGAGTGCTGGTAAGTTATCTCCGCTTAAAAATAAAAACTTATTGTCCTTGATCAAAAAGCGTGCCCGCATGCGGTCAGCAAGGCGGGTTAAAAAATCAACCGCCGACTGATCTGTGCGAATCACATAAGGCAAAGTTTGTTGAGTGAACTGGGGACTGACCTTTGCTTGATAGCCATGGCGTTTGGCCAGTGTCTCAACAATCTCACCAACAGTTTTGTGATCAAAATGCTCACTCGCCTGTTCTTTGAGCTCTTTACGCATCGAGGCACTTTTGCCACAAAGGCGCAAAATCTCTCCATCACTGCCCCCTGAGCTTACAACCGATTCGACAACAAAACGCCCCATAAAAGCACTGATGCTGTTCTCATAGCCAAAGATCACCTGCAGAGCGTTGCCCGTTTGTGGAACCTCTAAATCATTGCCACTATCATCAAACTCTGCTTCAAATGTATCGGCTTCATTACCTGCATGGTCCGTAATGGTTGCAGTTAAAAGACGCTGGTAAAAAACCTCATGAACAGGTTTATCTCCCACCTTGACCACAATAAAGGGGTATGTGCGCATTAATCCCATAACCGCTTCACCATGCTTTGGGAATTAGACAACACAAA
>NZ_JBHILV010000084.1:0-1021 GCF_042193505.1 Bartonella sp. TS25HLJMH | reverse complement strand
ATAAGAATTGGATTTTCCATAATTGCTCCTCCCTAACGCCTCTTGGCAATTGTTTGTGCGTGGTTTATGGAATATATGTATTTCATTTTTAATGAAATATGTCAATAATAAATTTCATAAAATATGAAATATTTTGCATATGGAGGCTAATAGTGGATGAAGAAACGCTAAAAAAACTTTGGAATTATGGGGATAAAAAGGTGATAGCTGCTATTATTTTTTGTCTGATTGGCCAGAATTCTGAAGAATCGTTAAAACAGCTTGCTGAACTTCAGGCTTTGCTTGATAAAAAAGACTAACAAATTGTCCAGACCCCTCGATTAAAAAAGGTGGGACCTCGCCAATAAAATTAATAATTTTTATTAATTCATCTGCCTTTATCGAGCGGTTTGTGCCTGAGTTATTTAATATGCTGGTAAGAGTGGAAGGCAACACACCTAAATGCTTAGCCAGCATTTTTTTGCTGCCGTGTCCTTTTTTTACTAATTGCTCATTAAGCCATAATCTTAACTGTTCACGTTCCATATAATTAAATTCTTTCAGATTGAGTGAAAAATCAATTAAATAAATTCTGAATTTTTACTATTGATAAAATTCAGAATTTATGAAATTATACTAATATGAAACAAGAGCCAGCATATACGCTTATAAAATATTTAGGGGGTGTCACAAAGGTTGCACGCATTTTACATAAATGTAAAGGCGCTGTTTATCGTATAACCTACTCCAAGAAAAAAGGCGGTGCCGGTGGGTTGTTTCCTTCAACTTATCAGGCACAACTACTCATTTATGCTCAACGGCACAACATTGATCTACGTCCAGAGGATTTTTTCTATCCTGAGCGTTTGCAAGATTTGATGAAAGAAAAAAAATTATCTCCAACATCCGCATTCGTTGATTGTTCCCCTGTACGTGTGAAAGCATGTAAACAACGCGCTCTGTCACAACAGCAGCCTTCACACTCTTAAAGAAGAAAGATCATGAGAAACGGAATATTGAAGAAACTCTACACACGGATTTG
>NZ_JBHILV010000083.1:0-1038 GCF_042193505.1 Bartonella sp. TS25HLJMH | reverse complement strand
TTTTTATTGAATCATAAAAAGCTATAGACATCAATACGCCCTTACACATCTTTATATACTTTGAATCTTGTTGCTAAGCCCCTGCTTGCCGCGTCTGGGCACCACCTTCTTTTTTCCTTATTTAGTATCTTTTTTTATTATATTTTTTAAATATGAGGGATTCGTAAATAAAGATTAAGAAATAGGATTTTGTGACATGCCTCTCAATTATTGCGAATCAGTTTAGGGCATAATCAACTTCTTACTTAAATAAATCCGAATACGTACCTGTCCTATCAAAATGGACGCACTCTTCATCAACTATATAAATTAATAACCAATCGGGTTCTATATGAAGATCTCGACAAAGCTTCTAATTCCCTTGTAATGCATGATCATTTAAAATAGATAGCAATTGCTTCTTATGAATTAGACGTTGCATAACTTCTGTGAGCTTTCGCATATCTTTTCCACGCTTTTTTGCTCGTTTTACATCCTTTTTAAACTTTCCTGAATAACTCACTGAACGCATGATCAGATATCCAGTTGCTTAATCAAATCAGCAATATTTTCAGCATAAAAAACATCTTCATTGCTATCGGTTTTATGAAAAATTTCAAGCGTTTCTTTATTGAGTATCTTATTATTTTCAACGTACACACGAATAAAATCACGTAAAATTTGAGATGCTGGACGGTGTTTTATTTCAGCTATAGCCATAAATGCGCTTTTTAGATTTATATCTACTTTAGCTGCTATAATCACTTTTTTCACTCATAATATTTCCTCTTTAAGAATTTTGATGATTATACTTATTTAGCTTAGTTAAATAATTTAACTTAGTTAAACATAGTGTAACTTATCATTAATATTAATTTCTTTTCTTAAAGAAAAAGTTTTTCAACTATTAGTTATCCACTTTTTGAGGTGTGAGAAGCTATTCTCTAGGGCGTCCACGAAACGGGAAAAATCTATTACAAACATAAAGAGGATGAAGGCAATCAATTTCATGATGCGTGACATCATCTTTAAGCCTTGATAGGTCTCTATCATCTCGTG
>NZ_JBHILV010000082.1:0-1038 GCF_042193505.1 Bartonella sp. TS25HLJMH | reverse complement strand
AATGCGGGTCACCCCCTCGTCAAAAAAGGCATGTGTATTAACAAAGAGCAAGCAGAAGAAATCCTTTGTGAAGACTTAAAGCAATTTGAGAAGACGGTAGAGGAATCGGTCACGGTTTCGTTAACGGATTGCCAATTCGCGGCATTAGTCTCGTTTTGCTATAACGTAGGAACAGCTGCTTTTTGCAAGTCAACATTGTTGAAGAAACTTAATCAAGGCGATTATGAAGCCGTTCCTGTTGAATTACAGAAATGGAATAAGGTCGGTGGGAAGCCTCTTGCGGGTTTAGCCAACCGTCGAGCAGCAGAAGCGGGTTTATGGGCAAAAGGGGCTTATGTTTCTTCAAATTATCAAAGGGTAGAAACGAAAATGGCAACAGGTCTTTTCAAGGTAGAAGCACTTGCCCCGATTATAGGGTCTTGTTCAGGTTTTGGCGGCTTGTTAGCAGGCAATGGTCCCATTCAATGGGCATTAGCAGGCATCATGGTTTTAGCGGCTGTAACGGGCATAGCGATTGTCGCCAAGCGTTTTCGGGAGCAACGCTTATGATTTTTTGGCTCAAGAAATATTCTCTTATGTTTACAGCGGCTTTAGCCGTTTTTTTTATGGCTTTAGCCAAGGCGTTTCATCTTGGCAAGCAAAGCGAACGGCAAAAGCAAACAGAGAATGCTTTAAAGACAGCAACAATGCGGCTTGAGGTAGAAAATGAAGTTAATCAAAAAAGTGATGCTGGTGTGCGTTCTGAACTTTCTCGTTGGGTGCGCGGCAAATAGGTCTGTTTCTTGTGGTGGCTGGTTGCCCATTTATTTGGATAATAAGGATGTTGCGGTCATCAGTTCCAACCTTGCAAGAGATATTTTGAAGCATAACAAGCAGGGAGCCCATTTATGTGGTTGGAAAGATGGTCAAGAAACGAAGCACCAAAGATAAAGATCTTACAGAAAAAGAACAACAGCTCCTTCACGAGATGATAGAGACCTATCAAGGCTTAAAGATGATGTCACGCATCATGAAATTGATTGCCTTCATCCTCTTTAT
>NZ_JBHILV010000081.1:0-1056 GCF_042193505.1 Bartonella sp. TS25HLJMH | reverse complement strand
GTAGCCATACATTTCTCAGCGAGGGGACCACGACCTCTAGCAGAAAAAAAGAAATCATTACGAGAGAGCAAGCGCGCTTGTTTTAGAATTTCTAATGCTTCTGTTGATAGAGGCACGCGAAATTCTGTTGTAGCATCACGCCTTCCTTTCATATTCTCAGCAGGAATGGTCCATATATCCTCCTCAACTTGATCTTTATGAATATGACGTAAAGGATTGGTACGAACGCCTGTCAGAATAAGCAAACGCAAAGCCAGTTGTGTTATGGTTGATGCTTCACAGAGTGTTTTATAAAAAGCCGGAACCTCTCTCCAATCCATGGCTGGTAAATTTTGCGTTTTATGACGTTGTTTACCTAAGAGAGCGCGTGCTTTTTCTGTTGCTTGTAAATCAACATTCAATCCTAATGCAGCCGCATGTTTAAGACAAAGGTTGAGACGAATAAGAGCTCTATTAGCAGTTCCAGCTTTTGTATGCCAAATAGGGGCAAGAACATTGCGTATCTCTGTTTGTGTAATCTCAGAAACGGGAAGACAGCCTAATTTAGGCAGAATATGAAGGCGTAATGGTAAAAACCAATCCCCATCTTTACCATCATTTTTTAATTCAGCTTTACGACTTTCAAAAGCATCCAACGCGATATCTTTTAAATAATGGAGCTTACTTATTGCCTCACGCTTTTGTTTTTCACGTTCTTTAATAGGGTCACGACCTTCACGAAGAACAGAATGCCACCCAGTTGCCAATTCACGAGTTTTTTTTAAAGAAACATTTCGCAATGTACCCAAGCCCATTTTGCGGCGCCGACCATGAATGGTATAACGGTAAATCCATTGAGCACCTCCATCTTTACGCTTATGAAGAAGCAAGCCGACACCATTATTATATTTGCCAGCTCCCAATGTTGCGACAGCCCTTGGCACTTGAGGCGATTCATAAGAGCCATTTTAGTCCTTTCTTGTACAGTTTTTATCCACACGCCAGCCCCGCTTATGGTGTGCAAGAGAATGGTTTTGATTGATTCAAGATAAACAGGTTTGAAATGAGAGAATCTTA
>NZ_JBHILV010000080.1:0-1057 GCF_042193505.1 Bartonella sp. TS25HLJMH | reverse complement strand
GTCTTTATCCGAGAAACCACCGCATTATGTGAAACACCCATCTTTTTTGCAAACGCACGAACCGATAGACCCTTACGCGTTTTCTTATTCATAGTTGCTCCTTGCCTTGATTTTTTTCTCATCTTGAGGAATGGGGCTTTCGGCGTACCAAGAAAGAAAGCTTTACATCACGAACTGAAAAACGGGCTTCAATGCGATAAGGAGACATTTTACATATCATACTGTACACACTAAAATCATTATTTATCAATGAGTTAAGTGTACAATGTACAGTCAATTTGAAAATTCTGTCGCTAGCGATAGTTCGCGCTCGCCTGCCCCGCAACAGACCCAACCCGCTGGGAAGTACCTTTTGCATTGATTTTATTGTATTTTTTCTGGAGAAAACCAAAGCGCAAGTGATAATCTGCTTTAAAAATTACAATTAAAGTGAGTAGTGTGTTGACATAGCTTAAGAGCATTATTTAGTTTTCTTATTGGCGGCATATTCTTGACGAGCAAGTTGGTACTGTATGTTGGCAATTAATCTCTCATTGGCTTTTTTTACAATAGTACTTGCAATTTTTGGCTTGGACATAACTCCAGCAATTGAGGGTCCTTCTTGTTTTGCAATAGGGAATTGATCTCCATCTGCTCTTTGAAAAACATTGTTTCCCATTTTTAGCGTAACACGCTTAGGAAATTTTCCACCGCAAATAAATCCATGGGGTAAGATTTCTTTTTTTCCAAACATTGTGTAAGTTACGCCGCGTTTTGTTTCTCTTGCTTGAAAAAATTTAAGAGGTATCGGTGTTCCAGAACCAATGATATCTGTCTCGAGAAGCTTTGCAGTAGCCTTTCCTTTAATATAAACGCCTTTTTTGACACGCTTTGATTGGGCAGATGTAACATCGGCAATTTGTTTTTCTGCAAAGCGTTCGACTTGTTTTGCAGAGGTATTTACAGCATTACGCAAAGCCCAATTAAGGCGTGGTGCTTGAAGACTGGTGAAGGTATCCTTCACCTGTTGAAGATACCATTTTTGGTGGATGATTAACTTCAACTTCTAAGCCTTTTT
>NZ_JBHILV010000008.1:67749-90510 GCF_042193505.1 Bartonella sp. TS25HLJMH | reverse complement strand
ATAAAATGATACCAAGTTAATCTCTATGGGCTATGAAGATGTGCAAGGAGTTCTTTTCATAACAGCACTGTCACGTTGATTTATAAGGATAATTCATTGTTTTTCATGAGAGATCATGAATACCATAGGACTTTCTCGTTTCAAATTTAGTTATGTTGTATTAGTTAAAACCATGTCTCTTGTATGTGGCAAGCAGAGAGAGCCCGCGTGAATAAAACACTTTAGAAAGAATAAGTCCTCTTCATGAATCGTCTCAAGTTTCAAGGGCTATCACAACGGGGGGTGCTGGCATAAGAGTATGATGGTGCTGGGCTACTTAAAGAAGAACTGCTAAATAGGCAGAGAGGCGCTTTTTATCGATGTTATAAAACAGTGCGAACAAAGCACGCAGTTTGTTTTGCTGTTTGGTTGAGTTAAGGTTTTTATTACTTTGAAAATCAATATTTCATGGATTATGCATTTTGAGGGCTTATAAGGTTTTTCTTTAAAGTACATAAACCACTAAAACAGCATTATTAAATACAAATTGTTTTATTTTACAAATAAAAATATCTATATTTTGTGTATTTTTTATTAAAATATAATATGTAGTGATTTTAAAATCAGATGTACACATAATGATACAATATCGAGAAATCGATAAAAGAGCTGCGTTAAATGTTGGTGGGAATAAAAGAGAGCAAGAATGGAAGAAGACATAAAATTGGCAATAGCTATTCATAATAGCTACAATTAAGGTCATTTGGAAATGGCGGAAAGAATGTGGGAGCGGAAGATTCGGCGTTATGATTTTCTGCATCATATTGATGGGGAAGTCGTGGTATTTGGGATACTCAGTGGATTTTTTGTTCGGTTTTGCAATGATAGTGTGTTGTGGGGGAAGCTTAATGCTTGCATTGGCAATTTATCAGAACAAGCATTTAACTATTATCAGAACAAGCATTTAACTAAACAACTTGAGCGAAAAGAGCAAGAGTGCGTTGGACATAAAGAGATTATTGCACAAGGGGAACAGAGGCTTTTTGCAAAAACTCAAAAAGTATTACAGGAATGGTTGAAACAATGGGATGAGGGGGTAAGGCTATGGGAAAGAGACGTACTGGGGATAAAAAATCCTAGGGAAGATATGAAATTCAGTGGAGATCGGCTTCCATTGGTAAAGGATATTTGTGTTCGAGGGGAGTACGAAGTGCGTTTATTATACAGACAAGCACTTGAAAAAAACTTACTGATAAACATTACAAAAAAATATGTAGTCTCTTGGATAACTCGTATTTTAAGCAATTCTGTGTAAAAGCAGTGCGATTAATGAGAAAGAATGGAATAACTCTGCAAAAGTTTTTTAGATCCTCTTACGAACAAAAAACGGAGTCAACTTACGATGTTATTACTTCATTGGTGGTTATATGTTCTTGATGATATGATTACAGCTGAATGCAAATAGCACCAAAAGGAAAACTCTAAAGGGGAGGATGAAAAGAAGAAGTTTACGATACTTTGTGGGACAACATATCTATAAGTACAGAACACGAAGAGATAGAGGAAATGCTAAACTTTCGAAATCTTGGTTTGGTGAGTGTATTTTATTATTATATATTATTATATTATAAAAAGAATGTGTTGTTGTTGTGTGATTTTTCCAGTCATTATGAAGTGGCGAGAAAAACTTTTATTTACTATAAGAAGCTTATTAAAACAGTGAAAAAGGGCTATGTTGCCTTTGATAATGGTTGCCCTTATTTCACAGTTAGAGATGTAATCAATACTTGTAAAGAGAATGACACAAATAGAGCAAAAGATCTTTCCATTGCTGAAGGGAATCCAACATTTGAAAAAGTTTACAAATTAGGAGCCAGCGAATGGATAAAAGCGGCAAGTGAGACATGTGATAATCGATTGATCTTTTGGGAGAAGCTTGTTGAGGAAAAAAAGTTAAAAGAAAAATTAAAAGTTATCTTTGGGGATAAAAAGGTAAAGGCGCTGAAAGAGACTATTGAAAAAGATAAAGAATAGCTTGCAGGTGAAGTGCAGAAAGCAATTTTGGAAAACAAAGATTTTCATTATTATAAATGTCGTCGGCATTTGATAAACTATTTGTAAAACGGTTGAATAAAGGGGTAGGGAACCGCTCTATAAATCAGAGTATTTTCTGAAATCTCTGCTATTATGCAGTGATGGAAAAGAGTGAAAACTCTTGGGCATATGCGGCAGCTTTTATGAGAGAGGAGAGTTTTTCGATCAATGGATAGCGCACTGTAAAGAGCATATATTGAGGATTAAATGGACTGTGTTTTTGCTTTGGGTGCGATAATTGCTTCTTGGGGCTTTTTGTTATGATATTTTTTTGTTTATTGCCTTTTGCAGCTTGTTTGGAGGGGGTTTTGAATAACAGAAACGTCAATAAGGTAAACTATTGAGGATTGCTTTTGTGGGGGAATAGTGAGTATATTTTTTGTTCGGGATGATGTTTTTTCCCTATCTGATCAGTTATTTCCTATTGTTATTTGAAAGAAAATTTAAAATTCTCTCTTCACGTGGTTTTTTAAGGTTCTAAGGGTTTTGTAAAAACTGTAAGAGTTAAATGCCTTTTTTGAGGGTTTTTTCTAGTTTGATGCGAATGTGTTCATTGCCGGCAATGATATTTTTTTTGCGAAATATATCGCTGCCGCCTTCTTTATCGGTGACAAAACCACCGGCTTCGCGAACCATCAATATTCCAGCAGCCATATCCCAAATTTGCAGGTTATCTTCCCAAAAGCCATCGGTTCGGCCAGAAGCAACATAAGCTAAATCAAGAGCAGCAGCGCCAAAACGTCGAAGTCCGGCAACTTCTGCCATCACATTACGTAATTCAATAAGATAGGTTCCATGATTTGGGCGACCAAAATGAGGCATACCTGTGGCAATGACACAATCTTCTAGTCTGCGTCGAGCAGAAACGCGACAGCGTCGGTCATTAAAAAAAGCACCACATCCGCGTTCTGCGGTAAAGAGTTCATCACTTACGGGATTGTAAATGACACCAGCAACGATTTTCCCTTGACTTTCTAAGGCAATGGAAACAGCAAAAAAAGGAATGCCATGGAGAAAGTTTGTGGTTCCATCTAGAGGGTCAACAATGAAACGATGTTGGGAATCTTCGCCAATGATTTCTTCAGACTCTTCCATTAGAAAACCAAATTTGGGGCGCGCTTTGCTTAATTCATTGAAAATAATTTTTTCCGCTTTGCGATCTGCTTGGCTGACATAATCTGCTGGTCCTTTCAAAGACACTTGCAAATTTTGCACTTCACCGTAATCACGCACCAAAGAGCGTCCTGCTTTCATTGCAGCTTGCACCATGACATTCATGACTGCAGAATGGGCCATTTTTTATTCCTTTATTTATCTTTTTCATTTGCGCGACGCAAATAGATCAACTCATTGGTGTCTACAATGATACGTTCACCAGCATTCATAAAGGGGGGAACAAGAATACGAATCCCATTTTCAAGAATGGCGGGTTTATAAGAGGAGGTAACCGTTTGTCCTTTGATGGCAGGATCGGCTTCCACAATCGTGACAGCAACTTGATCAGGAAGTGAGATGCCAATAGGCTTTTCTTGATAAAGTTCAACTGTGACAGTCATCCCATCTTGGAGAAAAGCAGCACGTTCACCAACAAAATCCTTTTGAAGTTCAAGTTGTTCATAAGATTCTGAATCCATAAAGACCAAAGCATCCCCTTGTTGATAAAGAAATGTGAAATCTTTTTGTTCAAGTCGCACGCGTTCAACCGTCTCAGCAGCACGAAATCGTTCATTAAGTTTTGTACCATCAATTAAATTTTTCATTTCAACTTGGTTAAATGCACCACCTTTTCCTGGTTTTACAGCGTTGCATTTAACAGCAACCCATAAGCTTCCTTGATGTTCGATCACATTACCAGGGCGGATTTCATTGCCATTAATTTTCATCGTTTCTATCCAATTCTATTCTTGCAAAAAGAACTCTCTTGTTGTCGTTATGGCGCTTTTCTTTGCAGCCTTTAACAGTGAGCTCTTTTGTTATTTTCCGGCTCAAATCTCTTTAGATTAGCCTTGCGGCTTCCTCATGGTCCTGTGTGCTCTTCATGGGCTTTCTCATGTTTTTTGCAAATTTTTTGCAAAGAGAAAAGCTTAAGTAAAAAAGGACCTTTATGTATTTTTGCTTTTCAGTTCTTTGCAAGACCATAAAATGCGCTCAGACGCAAGCTTTTTAAAAATTTGCACAAAAATTTTTTAGAATTTTTGGGAAAATTTATCCCGTTGTGTCGTAAAATATCATAATTGATGGCAATGATATAAGTTCCGTAAAACCATGAGGTGTTTTTAATTGAGGATATGTGATGAATATTTGAATACGGAGTTTATTATAGTACCTCATGGGATAGAGCGTGGTGTGTGCTATCCGTGTGATGTTAGCTTGCATTCTCATCAGAGATCAGCTGTAAAATGGCTCTTTGTTTTATTGAGGTTAGGACTCTAAATCTTTTGAGCAGTAGATATTCCTCTGTGTTCGATGCGATTTCATCATGGTGGTATGGGGGCTGTTGTTTTGTAATGATATCCGCATAAAAAAAGGCAATGGGAACATTTAAGATATCAGAAATTTCCATTAAACGCCCTGCGCTGACACGATTTAAGCCGTTTTCATATTTCTGGATTTGTTGGAAAGTGACACCCAAATGTTGACCTAATGTTTTTTGAGACATCTTCAACATTTTTCGTCTCAAACGAATTTTTTTGCCAATGAATTTGCCATTGAAAATGTCGTTATAAGGATTTTTACCGATACCCTAGAAAATGCTACACGGGATATACAAAGCTATTCAGCTGCTTCAATTACAGATAAGCCAAGTTTTGCATTTACATCTTCGCGTAATAATTCGCTAGGGTGTGGGGCATTTTTCATTATTTTTAGTATTCTTCTTTCCTTAAATCTTAAAGCTATAACTTACACTATTTTGTATTGTCACAATCTATAATAAAATTTATCCACTCTAGCTAAAAATGAGCTTTTTTATTAAGGTGCAAATCTCTTTGCCTTTCGCAAGAGCTTTTAAGTTTTTACGTTTAAAATATAGAGAATGTTTACATTAAATAGCGGGGTCATCTGGGATGAGTATTTATATAAGAACGCGGCTCTCCGTTCACGTTATACTGAAAAAGAGATACTATAGTGCTACTATTTAATCTTATTCTATAACTCAAATTCACACCCATGTTTTGTTGTTTTTGGGGTTGATCTGTATAAATCACATTATATCCATTCTGTCGCAATAGATTGATAAATAAAGGAGTAAAGTTGTCTGCTGTATTATTTTTCTTTATAAGAAGTGTGGTTGTAGCGGGTGGTAAAAACCCTTTGTTACCGCTAATAAATTTGTTAGCGACTAATTGTGCCTGACGCTTTGTAAGACTTTGATCAACATAATTTGATGAATAACTGCCTACAGATGCGCAACCTGCCACCAACACAACCGGTGACAGCAATAAATATTTTAACATCGTTAAATTCCCCTTACTATTGCTAGGCTCTCCTGAGAAGCTCCTATTCCAGAGAGCAATTTTATTCATAGCTACATTAACAACATATCGGTATCTAATCAATCGGTTAATTAATCAATGAATAATGGTTTCAGCTATAAAGGCTGCTTGAAGTGCTTCTTGCGGCGTATATTTTAATAAACAGCTGCTTTTGGTGATTGCGATAAAAAAGAAATTTTTTGCGTTTGCATGTTAAGATCACGTCCTCTATCACCATTATAAAATGATGCGTTAGGTGCTATTCCAGATCGACCAAAAAATTTTAAGCATTGCTTTTTAAGGGCTATCTTTTTTAAAACCTGCATGAATGCTTATCCTGTTTGCTGTAAAATACTGTCGTTTGAGGTGTAGTGCTGTAAGGCCTCAAATTTTGCACATGTGATATTTTTATGAGAATGTGTGGTGAATATTTGAGAAGGGGCTTGTCCGGATAATCTTGTGAAATGAACCATATGAAATGGGAAGCTAAAAGAGTTCTGTTCTGAGAAGACGGATTGTTTACCAACAGGAAAGGGAAGGGACTTCTGTCCTTTGATGGGTGGGAGGAAAGTCAAGAACAGAGAGTGTAGCGCCCTGTATCATAATGTTAAAAGTTTTCATTTTGATCAGCGATGAGCTGTAAAATGGCTCTTTGTTTTATTGAGGTTAGGACTCTAAATCTTTTGAGCAGTAGATATTCCTCTGTGTTCGATGCGATTTCATCATGGTGGTATGGGGGCTGTTGTTTTGTAATGATATCCGCATAAAAAAAGGCAATGGGAACATTTAAGATATCAGAAATTTCCATTAAACGCCCTGCGCTGACACGATTTAAGCCGTTTTCATATTTTTGAATTTGTTGGAAAGTAACACCTAAATGTTGACCTAATGTTTTTTGAGACATCTTCAACATTTTTCGTCTCAAACGAATTTTTTTGCCAACAAAAATGTCGTTATCAAGATTTTTACTTTGCATTTTAAAGCCCCCGCCGGTTGCGAGCGCCCTCGCATTGGTATTCCGGGAGTCTAAAAACACTGACCTCGAATCAGCATTTTGCTTTTAGTGCTGAGAGCACCTGGACATAGCAAAATCTCCCGGAATTCCGGGACACCCGCAAAGCGGGGTAAATTTATGTACGAGGTTTCGGGTTTTTAGAGCCCTATTGGTCGTTGCGTATGCGACCAAAACACCTTTCAATTCATAAAGTAATTTCAGGAAATTTACAATAAAAATTAAAATAGTACCTCTTAACGTGTCGTTTCTTAAAACGGAGAGTTGGCATGTTTTGCATTCAAGCAATAAAGTGTTCACAAAGGGGGGCTTTGAATAGCGCACGTTATCCGTGTGATGTTAGCTTGCATTCTCATCAGAGATCAGCTGTAAAATGGCTCTTTGTTTTATCGAGGTTAGAACTCTAAATCTTTTTAAAAGCAGGTATTCCTCTGTGTTTGATGCGATTTCATCATGGTGGTATAGGGGCTGTTGTTTTGTAATGATATCCGCATAAAAAAAGGCAATGGGAACATTTAAGATATCAGAAATTTCCATTAAACGCCCTGCGCTGACACGATTTAAGCCGTTTTCATATTTCTGGATTTGTGGGAAAGTGACACCTAAATGTTGACCTAATGTTTTTTGAGACATCTTCAACATTTTTCGTCTAAAACGAATTTTTTTGCCAACAAAAAGATCAATATAAGGATTTTTACTTTGCATTTTAAAGCCCCCGCCGGTTGCGAGCGCCCTCGCGTTGGTATTCCGGGAGTTAAAAACACTGAGTCCGAATCAGCATTTTGCTTTTAGTGCTGAGAGCACCTGGACATAGCAAAATCTCCCGGAATTCCGGGATACCCACAGAGTGGGTTCATTTTTATGTATCGGACCTTAGGGTTTTTAATCCCCGTTGATCGTTGCGTATACGATCAAAAATACCTTTTAATATGTAAAGTAATTTCGGCGGCTTGGCAATAAAAAATAGTTTTTTACTGAGAGTTGGCGTGTTTTTCATCCAAGCAAAAAGAATGAAAAAATAGAGTTTTTGGAATTTTTGCGATAACCTAGTTCTTTTGCTTATTGGATATTGTTTGCTTAAGCAAATGATACCAGTGCGTTTTCTTTGTCAATGGAAATGTCGTTATCAAGATTTTTACTTTGCATTTTAAAGTCCCCACCGGTTGCGAGCCGCCCTCGCGTTGGTATTCCGGGAGTAGTAAAGTACTGAGTTCTAATCAGCATTTTGCTTTTAGTGCTTAAAGCACCTGGACAGTGCAAAATCTCCCGGAATTTCTATAAATTTTATCTTTTTGAAGCAGAGAGGAGTATTTTAAAAAACAGGAAGGAGCTTTATTGCTTCTTTGTGCGCTTTTTCTAGTTGTGTCTTGTCCATGCCTTGGAGCATTATTTCAAGATCAGGGGCTTGCATTTTTGCCTCCTTTGCGAGCATATACCATGCTGCTGCCATTATTATATCGCCTTTTGTTCCTGTGCCGTCTCGATAAAGCCTTGCAAGGGAAATCTGTGCTGGGGCGATCATGTTGATGGCATTTCTTTGAAGTAAATGAAAAGCGCGGTGAAAATCTGTTTCTCCTCCACGCCCCTGTATAAGCCATTGTGCTAAATGAAGTTGAGCTTTTAAGTGGTTGTTTTGAGCCGCTACCTCCATGAGTTTGCGGGCATTGCGATCATCCTTTGGTCGTTTTAACGTACCTAGGGCAAGAATTTTTGCAGCAGAAAAAGCAGCTTCAGCATCTCCAAGAGCAGCACCTTTTAAGTACAATTTTAAGGCTTGCTCGATTGCTTCATTTTCACGACTTTGGGAAGAAACACCGGGGAGAGCTTGTTTTTCTTGTGAGGCTTTATAAAGAAGCAGTTGTCCATAATAAAAATAGGCTTCTTTGACGCCTGCATTGACAGCTTTTTGAATGAATTGTTCACCAAGTTCTTGATTTTGTTTTATAAAATGGCCATCAAACAACATAAGTCCATAGCGTAGTTGTGCTTGGGGTTCCCCTTGTTTTGCGGCGCGTTCAAACCATAAAGCAGCACGCGCACCGTCAATAGGAACAGCACATCCCTCCATATAAATTCGGGCAAGAAGAGTTTGTGCAAAAGGATCATTTTTTTCAGCACGTCGGAGTGCTTCACGAAAAGCTTTTAAATAATAACCTTGGATGTAATAGTCATAGGCTTGGTCATAGTCTCCAGCTTTTAAGGGCTGAAAAGGTTCTTGAGTGTTTGAAGCTTCTTGAATCGTATTGAAAGAGCCTTCAAAACTTGAGAATTCTTCAGTGTTTCCAGCTGAATTGACAGCAGAACTTGCAAGTCCAATCACGCCTAAGATAAGCAGCTTCACGCTTCTCTTGATCATGGTGTTTTCTCCTCATTACCGATCAGAATTTTCACATTTTTCTTTCATCATTACAAGCCGTATAAGAATCTCATTTCTATATTACTTTTTATCTCTCAGTTTTTCGTCTTAGTTAATGTAGGGTTGGGTAAGTTAAAAAAATAGCATGAATGTCGATGAGAGCTAGATTGTTTAAAACAGTTCTGTTAAAAATAATGATGATGAAGGGGTATCGTGTGTAAAAATGCTTATCTTCTATTATATTAATGGCTTCTCCTCCTAAAATGAAAAAATGCTTACAATGGAGGTTGCTTTTTAAAATACGTATGAATGCTTATGAATAGCGCACGCTATCCGTGTGATGTTAGCTTGCATTCTCATCAGAGATCAGCTGTAAAAAGGCTCTTTGTTTTATTGAGGTTAGGACTCTAAATCTTTTGAGCAGTAGATATTCCTCTGTATTCGATGCGATTTCATCATGGTGGTATGGGGGCTGTTGTTTTGTTAAGATATCCGCATAGAAAAAGGAAAGTGGAACATTCAAAATATCAGAAATTTCCATTAAACGCCCTGCGCTGACACGATTTAAGCCTTTTTCATATTTTTGAATTTGTTGGAAAGTGACACCTAAATGTTGACCTAATGTTTTTTGAGACATCTTCAACATTTTTCGTCTAAAACGAATTTTTTTGCCAACAAAAAGATCAATATTAAGATTTTTACTTTGCATTTTAAAGCCCCCGCCGGTTGCGAGCGCCCTCGCATGAGTATTCCGGGAGCTTGAAAGTACTGAAATCTAATCAGCTTTTTTTGCTTTTAGTGCTTAAAGCACCTGGACATAGCAAAAACTCCCGGAATTCCGGGATACCCACAAAGTGGGGTAAATTCATGTTTAGATTTTCGGGCTTTCAAGACCCTCTTGGTCGTTGCGTATGCGACCAAAACACCTTTTAATTCATAAAGTAATTTCAGGAAATTTACAATAAAAATAGTTTTTTACTTACAAAATTTGTTTTTTAATGAGAGGCTATTCGCCTCTTAAACCTCTCTGGAACGATTACCAAAATCATGATATCAGATCCGTGTTTTTTGAGAGGGGTAAAAAGCCTTAAGTTTTAAGATCAAAAGAACTTTGGATGCTTAAAAGTTAAACATTTTCAATTCGCTAATATTGACAACATAGACAAGAGTAATTATCTTCAATATTCAGGAATAGAAAGGACATATATTATGAAGACCACCCTTTCTCCGCTAATTTCAGAGTTCGAAACTGTTGAACAGGAAAGCAGCTACACTGCATGGCTGCGCGATAAGGTAGCGAGAAGTCTTGCAAATCCATATCCTCCTATTCCGCATGATGAGGTTATGGCTGAAATGGAAGTTATAATCAGTCAGCTTGAAGCTGAACAGGAAAAGTGATGCTTCCGATTGTTTGGTTGTCTTCGGCGCGCGACGATTTGCGTCAGATTTTAACGTGCATTGCTCGCGAAAATCCATCCGCTGCGCGCCGAATGAAAAGGTTTTTGGAAGCATCCGTACTGCCATTGGCAGAACATCCATATTTATACAGACAGAGCGAGAAGGTATTAGGATTACGAGAAATTGTAGCGCATCCAAATTACCTTATATTGTATCGAGTAGCTGCAAATCAAATCGAAATTGTAGCTGTAGTACATGCCCGACGTGAATTTCCTATTTTTCTTTAATCTAATCAGAGGCTATCTGCCTCTTAAACCTTTCTGGAACAATTACCAAAATTATGACAACAGCCCAGCGTTTATCAAAGGGACTAAAATGATTTCTTCTACGATAATGAATTTCGGTCTCTTCATTTAAATTTGCACAATCGCTTGCTGTTTGAAAAGGGATGGGGGGTGATCGTTTCTTTGAGCCTATAGGATGTGTGTGTCTGTGGAATGTGGTGGGGTCCTTGTGGTTTTGGGCGTGCGCTTTAAAAAATAAACATAAGCATTATTCAAATTGAATTTAATGCATGAGTAACTTTCTTTTCATCTAATTTCTTTGCATCTAAATTGAAGCCGGCTTCACATAGTCGATGAGAAAGATCTTTAAGTGTTTCTTTTACGTGTTCTTTAAAAGGAAGGTATATAATTCCATTAATATCTGAAGGGAGTTCAAGGTCTTGTTTTTTTAGAATAGCGACATTTTTGCGAGAAAGCGTAGACATTAACATGCCCATTTCGAAAATAACGTTTTGTCGCGCACGGGGTTGTGCTGCTTTTTTGCCGGCAGATTTGGCATAGCCTATATCATCGGGAGTAAGCAGCACAATACCAAATTTTATGAAATCGCTACAGATTCCTTTTTCTAAAGCTTCAATGATGGTTAAGCCATTTCCGCCAGTATTTTGTAAAATGTATGGTTCAAGATTAAAATCATTAAGAATAGATGTAAGTTGCTTTAGGGCAGTACGATCATGACCATGAACGATAAAAATTTTTTTATTTGAAGGATTGGAGGCAGTTTTTGAGGAAGGAATCGTTGATGTTTCTTGTATGTGTTTAACCAAAGCTTTTTCTAGATTTGTCACAGCGGATTCTTTGCCTTGAACGTTGATTGTTCCTGTGCTTTCATACCAATTAATAACGCCTCCTTCGGAGGTTTTGATTTGATATCCTTTAGAAGAATTAAGTGATAGAGACTTAATTTCTATGATTTTATATCCAGCTGTTTTAACTATATCTTTAAGGTCTTCGAAGGTTCCGCTATATTTCACTGTTTATATTCTTTCAATATTGCTGGCTATTAATATAAAATGTTGGTTTATTTTTATAACTATTTGAATTTAAATAGCTTTATGATTTCATGTTCTTATACGATGCACAAAAAGAAACGGTCACCTTCCATTCAATTGATTGAAACGTGGGAAAACTTGACTAAATGATGGGAAATTTTACTGCGTGATGAAGCGATCTGATTGAATTGTGAATAAACGAAACGAATTTTTCTCCTATTTGTATATGCCGTTATGTGCTCTATATAAGAAGCACGAAAGTTAACGCTTTATTTATAAATTCTCCTCCTATATTACAAGGGGGTGTTTTCACATTTTTCTTGCATTGTTTTAAGCAGTATTAAGGGGTTGTCGTTTCCCAAAATCACTTCTTCTACAGCAATGAATTCACATCCAGTTTTTAAGGCTTCATCAAAAGTTGAAAAATCGCTTCCTGCTTGGATAATGGCGGGGGTTTGCATAATTTCTGCCCACCATGTTGCTAACTGGAGATTGCGGGGGTGCGCATGGGGTTTTTTATCAGCCCCTAATTTGCCAAAAAATAGATAATCAATGCCTGTTTCCGCTGCAAGCATAGCACTATGGCGATTGCGTAGATTGCCAAAGCCTATGATTTTTTGTTCCTTTTGCTGATTTTTGAAGCTTTCAAGAGCGTTAAGATCATCTTCTATGTGCAATCCATCAGCCTTTATGCGCCCAGCAATGCGGCTGTCATCAGCGATGAGAAGGGCTGCGTCATGATGTTGAATATCTTCTGCGTAAGTTTGCGCTTGTTGTTGTAAAAAAGAGCCATCATCTTTCAACTTTTCAGAATCATAGAGGATGACGCATGCAAAAGACTTTGTTTGCAAAATTTGCTGCAAAAATGTGTGTGGGGTGTTGCGCCGAACATCGAGTGTTAAAATCAACTGAGGGAAAAGAGGTGAATCAATTGGTTTATTTTTTTGTTGTGTCATGTCAAATCCCTGTTTCTTAGAGAAAAATAATGCTTAAAATTAAAGTTTCATTCTATTATGCTTATTTGCGATGAAAGTGACCACCATTTTCACGTAATTAAAGGATTTGTGGGTGTGTGGGAGCCTGTTTATGAGAAATGAGAGTGTTTTTAAGCATAAATTAAGCATAAATTATGTCGCCTTTTTACTGTGATACACGTACGGACGCTTTTTGTTCTTTTGCCTTAAAAAAACTTTTGCCTTTAAAAAAAATAAACGCTTAAAATGAAACTTGACTCTTAAAAATTAAAATTTCATCCTGTGCATGCTTGTTGGCAATAAGGGTAACCACCATTTTATGGGACTTCAAGGGGTTTGTGACGTGTGAGAGTCCACTGATGAAATACCAAGCTGTTCTTGAGCATAATACTCAACCTTTTCACCGTGATACACGTATTGATGTTTTTCGTTCTTTAGCTTTATTGACGATTTTCATCAACCATATTCCCGGAACGATCTATGAGTCTTTTACCCATAGAAATTTCGGTTTTTCTGATTCAGCAGAAGCGTTTGTTTTGCTTTCAGGGATTGCTCTTGGGTTAAGCTTTCATGGACGTTTACAGCAAAAATCCTTTGCTTTTATCATCCGAAAACTTTGGTACAGAGCTTTGCAGCTCTATGGCGCATATCTTTTTACTACTTTTGTCACGTTAAGCCTTTTTTTTGCTGCCTTTTTATTATGGAAAACAGAAAAACTTTTATCCATGAATAATGTGAGACTCTTTTTTACAGAACCTGTTATCGCATTTTTGAGTACCTTAAGTTTTGGGCATCAATTGGGATATAATAATATTCTTCCACTTTATATCGTTTTGATGTTTTTTGCGCCTTTTATCCTTTATTTGAGTTGTAAACAGACAAAGTGGCTGCTTTTGAGCTCGTTTACGTTGTATCTTATCTGCGGATTTTATAAAATTGCTCCTCCTTCTTATCCTTTAGAGGGAAAATGGTTTTTAAACCCTTTGTCTTGGCAATTTTTATTTGTCATAGGATTGACCAGTACTTTAGCGCTTAAACAAGGAAAAACAATCGCTTTTCAGTTTTTTTGGATTGTTTGTGCGGCAGCTTATCTCTTGTTGGCACTGTTATGGGTTCGCTTAAACTGGTGGGGCATTTTGGGGTGGCTTGGCTGGTCTTCTCCGTTGATGAACTTTAATAAAACCTTTTTAAGCTTGCCACGTTTACTCCATGTTCTTGCATTAGCCTTTTTCATTCTTTCTTTTCCGAGCATCAATAAATGGTTTTATGTCTCTCAGAAACATCCTTTAGCAATCTTAGGAAAACATAGTTTACCGGTCTTTGTAACGGGAACCATTTTTGCGATGTTTGGACAAATTATAAAAACAGTGATGACAGGAACGTTTTTTTCCGATACCTTCTTAATAATAACGGGTATTGCTCTGCAATTTGGAGTCGCCTATTATTGTGAAAAACGGCGATCTTGGCAGTGGTCCTTTTCAAGGAAACTGATCCGTTTATAAGAAAAACGGTCCTATAGTGTTTGTTGGATGCGTTAACCTTAGTATAAAAAGCGCGTTGCGCAAAAAAATTAAAAGAGGTAGCAGTTTTAAAAAAAAGCGTTCTATACAGCAACAAAAGAAACTTTTTAATACTCTGTTCGTTGAGTGGTATAATTTTGTGCTGATACTTGGAGTATAAAAGCGTGAGTGTACATAAACGTCCATATGATGAACCTATTATCATGATCGAGCATAATGCTTTTGAAAATGCCTTTAATCGTCTCTATGAAGAAACAATGGCGCTGATTGAAAAAACAGCAGCGTATATTGACTCAGAAGGGAAATTAGTGGCACGTTCCCTTTCAGTAGAAGTTTCTGCAATCTATGCGAAAGAAGCTATGTATTTAAGTACACGGCTTATGCAAATCGCTTCTCAACTCCTTCTTCTTCGGGCAGAGCGCGAAGGGGAAATGTCATCAGAACAAATAAAAAAAGAAATTGTAAAAGTGTCACTTCATACACCGACATTGGAACTTGAAACCCCTCATTGGCATGAATTGCCAGAAATTTTCCGCCAATTTGTTTCTCATTCATTGCGTTTAGAAGCGCGCATACAGTATATGCGTGCTGGGTGGGAAACTGCAGCCTCCTGTGCCTTAGAGGATGATAATCCAGTAGGAAAACAAATCGAATTGCTCAAAACAGCCTTTGGGCGTTCTTAGAGGTATTCCCTTGTTTTGTGTGAAGGGGAAATGTCATCAGAGAAAATAAAAAAGAAATCGTAAAAGTGTCCCTTTATACACCAATATTGGAACTTTTCCCTTTTATTGGCATGAATTGCCAGAAATGTTTCGCCAATTTGTTTCTCATTCATTGCTTTTAGGAGCGTGCATTTTTTCGTTTAGATATACGGCTGTAGTTTAAGCGCTTTAGTAAATAAGGGGAGGCTGTAGTTTAAGCGATGATAATCCAGTGGGAAAACAAATCGAACTACTGAAAACAGCTTGTGGGGGGGGGTAAGAAGAATAGCTCCTTTCTTCTTTCTTGCGATATTTAGAGAATTATACCCATTTTTTACAACCAAAATGTCACAACTAAAACCAATCTAGAGTGCTTTTTTCTGCCTAATATCTATTTGAGTGTAAGAAATATCTTGAGCTTATAGCTGAGAGGTATTGATTTCGAATTATGGCATGGGATGGGATATGGTTGGTTTTGTGGAAATCGGCTTTGGTTGATTGCAGCTGGAACACTTTCTGTTGATATATCGTGTGATTTTGTTTTGGCTATGATAATGATCAGGCGCTAGATAGAGCTAGGGCTTGTACATCAATTCATTTATGCTCTATAACTTATGCCTATAAAGTTGCTGCAAAGCGTGTGTTAATGAGGATGATACACATTGTTTCAGTTTTTGGGCTCCTCTTGTTTTGAATGGAAGTTATTTTCCTCACGTAAAATAAAACATCCAAAATAAAGTGCCATATAATAAATGCCTCAGGGGTTCTCTGTGCCTCCATGCAATGCTCCCTTCCATGCAATGTTATTGTGGTGTAATTGGGCATATTCAAAAACACCTCTCAGTTCTTGTTTACATCCATTGAGCTCCCTCATCTTTACGCTTGCAAAGGAGCAAGTTAGCACCATCATTATAATTTGCCAGCCTCCAATGTTGCGAAAGCCCTTAGTACTTGAGACGGTTCATTAGAGGCATTTTTAGTCCTTTCTTGCACAGGTTCGCTCCACACGGAAATCCCACGTGTGATGTGCAGACAAAAGATTTTGATTGATTTCAATATAAAGGGGTTTGTAATGAGAAAATCTTACGATATTTGGAATTCTTATTCAACATACAAAATAATTAATTATCTTTATAAATCAATGTTTTGTTTTATTATGGTAGCGTTATGCTATAACCTAAAAAGTTTCCGCAAAGTGTATACCATCCATTGCATAGCCTCTTTACACTTAATGCATGTACAATTCAGCACTCTCTATTGCTCGCTTGCGATGTTTAACCGTTATGGTATTGGAAATGATACAGAAAGGGAATTTTTATGCTTTATAGGGGTGTTTGATAGGGCGCTTGCTTGTGATGTGTGAATGGTTTTGATTGACTTCAGTGATGCTTCATAAAGTATGTTCCATAAAGATGCTGTTTGTTGCGTGTTATAATTGTATAAATTTGGGGGCATGACCATCTTTTGACTGGTTTTGTCTTGTGCTGCTGTTTTCTTTGTGGTCTTGTCTTTATTCACAAGAGGGAAAAGTGTATAGACTGTAGTTTATGGCAGAGACGATTCGTATTATAGGCATTGATCCCGGATTACGGCGTACAGGGTGGGGCGTTATCGATGTTGCGGGTAATCGTCTTCAGTTTATTGCAGCAGGGACGGTTTCTTCTGATGTAAAGTGTGAGCTGGCTTCCAGACTATGTCAGATCCACAAAGGTCTTTCAGGGGTTGTGCATCAATTTATGCCCCATGAAGCTGCTGTAGAACATGTGTTTGTCAACAAAGATGCTACAGCAACTTTAAAACTTGGGCAAGCGCGTGCAATTGCACTGCTGGTTCCTGCGCAAGCAAATCTTCCTGTTTTTGAATATGCACCCAACAAAGTGAAAAAATCGGTTATTGGTGTTGGACACGGTGCTAAAGAACAAATCCATATGATGGTAAAAGTTCTACTCCCACGGGCTGAATTTGATAGCAGTGATGCGGCTGATGCTCTTGCTCTTGCTCTTTGTCATAGTATGCATCGTAAGAGTATTGACCGATCTTATCAGGCAAGGATGGCGATATGATTGGTAAATTAAAGGGCACCCTTGAACATATCTTTGATGATCATATCCTTCTTGATGTTCACGGTGTGGGTTATGTTGTTTTTGTGTCAAATCGGCTCCGTCCTTCTTTACCCTCTGTTGGGGAGGCGTTAAGTCTTTTTATTGAAACGCATGTTCGTGAAGAAGCAATCCGCCTTTTCGGTTTTGCTACAAGAGCTGAACAGGAGTGGTTTTGTCTTCTACAAAATGTTCCTGGAGTAGGGGCAAAGGTTGCTTTGGCAATTTTGGGTACTTTATCGCCAGATGAACTCGCACAAGCTATTGCCTTAAACGATATTGCGATGATTAGTCGAGCGCCGGGCGTTGGTAAAAAAGTTAGTGAAAGAATTGTGGGTGAACTGAAAAGTAAAACACTCCCCTTTGAACAAGCGGTCAAGACTGTTTCTGTTTCTCACCGTGAGATAACCAATCAACCTGCGCATGATGCGCTTTCCGCGTTGATGAAGCTAGGGTTTGAACGGGAGCAAGCATCCCGTGCTCTTGCTCTTGCGATGAACGCTCTTGAGGAGGAAACTGTTTCTTCTGCCTTGCTGATCCGCCATAGTCTTAAATTGCTTTCTTCTCCTACTTAAAATCAAGGTAACAATGCATAAAGATGAAGATAAACGCCTTCTGGGTTCCGCTCCCCTTCCTAACGATCCAGATCGTTCCTTAAGACCACAAGTTCTCGATGATTTTATTGGTCAAGAAGCGGCACGGGCTAATTTAAAAATATTTATTGAAGCAGCAAAAACGCGGCAAGAAGCGCTGGATCATGTTTTGTTTGTAGGACCACCGGGGTTAGGAAAAACAACGCTTTCACAGATTATGGCAAAAGAATTAGGCGTTAATTTTCGCTCTACTTCAGGACCGGTTATCGCTAAAGCAGGAGATTTAGCTGCTCTCTTGACCAATCTCGAAGAACGTGATGTTTTGTTTATTGATGAAATTCATCGCTTAAATCCGGCGATTGAGGAAATTCTTTATCCAGCTATGGAAGATTATCAACTTGATTTGATTATTGGGGAAGGGCCGGCAGCACGTTCGGTGAAAATTGATCTGGCTAAATTTACTTTGGTAGCGGCAACCACACGTTTGGGGCTTTTGACTACACCGCTGAGAGACCGTTTTGGCATCCCAATTCGTCTAAATTTTTATACTATAGAAGAATTGGAATATATTGTGCAGCGTAATGCACGGCTTTTTGCCGTCAAGATCAGTGATGATGGTGCTCATGAAATTGCACGCCGAGCACGGGGGACTCCTCGTATTGCTGGGCGGCTTTTACGGCGCGTTTGTGATTTTGCTTTGGTTAAACAGGCAAAACAAATTGACCAAAAAATCGCCGATGAAGCGCTTTCGCGCCTTGAAGTCGATCATCTTGGGCTTGATACGCTTGATCGCCGCTACTTGCTTCTGATTGCGGAAACTTTTTTAGGCGGACCGGTGGGGATTGAAACGGTTGCTGCTGCTTTATCAGAACCACGCGATGCCATTGAAGATATTGTTGAACCGTATTTGCTCCAACAAGGTTTTATTCAAAGAACCGCTCGTGGACGCATTCTAACTGAAAAGGCTTGGAGCCATTTAGGGCTTTCTGCTCCTGTCTCTACAACGTCTATACAAAGGCGTTCTCAACTTTCTGATGCTCAAGATAATTCAACACTTCAGACATCTTTATGGGATGGGGAAGATGACTAAGACATTATTAAAAGAAACTATGTGAATATTTTATAGCAAGCTCAAAAATACAAGAGACGTGCTTCTTTTAGCATATTCTGACCAAAAAGGTTTTGCACTATCAAGGAGGGCTTTTGCTTTTCACAACTTCAACACAAAAATGTGTTCAATCTTTTGATTGATAAACAATTTACTATATTAGACGATTTTATGGGACATGAAGTCAATGACAGAAGTAACTCCTTTTAAGAGCAATCATACAAATGCTTTTCATAATTTTCAGGTCCGCGTTTATGTTGCGGATACAGATTTTTCCGGTGTGGTTTATCATGCGCGTTATCTTGAGTTTTTTGAACGAGGACGTTCAGAGTTTTTACGGGATACCGGTTTTAATAATAAGATGTTAGCAGCAGGGGTTGATGGGGAAAAACTGTTTTTTGTTGTGCGTCATATGGAAATTAATTTTTCAAGACCAGCTAAAATTGATAATCTTTTAGTCGTTAAAACACGTGTTAATCATATCCAAGGGGCACGCTTTTTTATGGAGCAATCTATTTTGCATGAGGCGACTACGTTGGTAACAGCAAAAGTTGAAATTGCTCTGATTAATGAGGAAGCAAAACCGCGACGTTTACCCAAAGAACTTTTTGCAAAAATGCTTGGTTAAAAGTGTTGTTCATTGAATTAGCAGTTTCAGGAAAGATCAAGGGATATAAAGTAATCTACAATCTAAGATCATACATTTATCATAGCCTAAATTTTTTCCAACAAGATCACACGATACATCAAAAGAAAGCACTTGTGCTACAATAGCTATACTAAATTGAAGATGATATCCCACAAAATTAAACACGCTTCATCCATGTTATGATTCAAAATCAATGTCTTATCATCCATTTTCTGCTATCAACTCAAAATATTTTCTTTCTTTTGAAGAAAGGTTCGTTGGCATAAGAAAACAGCAGAAAGTAAAAAACAAAAAAGAAATAAAAAGTGGATTAAGATTTGTTTTTATAAAAATGCACATACCCAGCAAAATATTGCAATATTGCAATAAAGTGATAATAAGCTATTAGGTCGAAAATTTTCTCAAAACACTCAAAGGGTATTTTAAGCAATGTGATTTGTTTTTTACTGGATTGTCATTTGGCATCACAAGAGCGCGTGTTCCATCCATAATGCGACTTTATCTGCGCTTCTAAACGCAGTGAATGAGTGAGAGATCAATGTATACAAAGCAGAAATGCATTCTTGATTTAAAGTTTCAAAAGCATATTATTTTATATGATAGATCGACTTGGAAAGATAAATTATCACTTCTCACGGGCACAAACACCAATAGAGTAAAATACTTTCATTTCAAATTTATTCATGTTGAAACAATTAAAATCATTTTCTTACACATCATAAGATGAGCAATATAAATCATTGAAAAAATTGTAAAAATATTTCTTATGGATCATTCTCAATGCAATAACGATCAAATATCGCAAGTGAGCAAAGAGAAAGAAGAAGCCGGTTTTCATGAAGTAAAGATGTGAAAAGGTTTTTTCACGTCACAGAAGCTTTTACGTTATACCATGGTGCCAGAAAGATGAGGGCATTGAAAAGGATTAATTTACAATACAATGAGATTACATGAGACTTACACTAGATTATATGGGACTTACAATAGGGGTTGCATGGGTGAGGCGCATTGTTATGAGGCATTTTATGGTAGTTTATTGTCGTTTTTTGTGCCCGAGGGTGTTCCCGTATTAAATTCGATAGAAAATGAGAGAAACAATAGTTTGAGGCAAAGTGTAATCTTTCATGATTATAACATATTTATTTATAATGATAATTCATTGCGTTGTCACTTTTAGATCATTCTGAGACTTGTAAGATTTTTTCTTTTCAAGCTCTATTGTAGCGAATTAATCAAAAACATTTTCTTACATGTCACAAGCTGGGTTGGTGAGTGGGGACAAAAACACTTGAGAAAGGAATAAAGATGCCTCTTATGAATCTTTTCAAGTACTAAGATTTATCGCTGCATTTTAAGCTGGAACGCGTATGATGGTTTAGTTTTCTTTTCATGAGCGTAAAGATAATGGTACATGATAGATGTGATATCATGCATTTTTATATCTTTTATTTTTATAGCATTTATGGGGAAGGTTTTATCGTTATATTATTTCATAAATGCTTTTGTGAAATGAGGGGGCGTGCGTTGAGGGATGTTTTAGTCATCACTTTTTAAGGAAATTTAAGAAAAAAGTCTTGTTTTAGCGCATGGATTTATGTGAAACTAAAGTTTTTTACTTAAATTTAGAAACTATAAAATAATCTGTTTTATAGAATTTTAAAAAATGCACCTTTCATTTAGAGGGACAAAAATTATGCCGTATGTAGAACTAACGAATCCGGAAACAATTGGAATGTTGCATTTATTTATGCAAGCGAGTTGGATCGTGAAAGGTGTTATGATCGGGTTGTTGCTCGCTTCTATCTGGAGTTGGGCAATTATTTTTGATAAAATTTTTACGTATCGAAGAATACGGCGTGAAATAAAGCAGTTCGAACGTACATTTTGGTCAGGCAAAGCGCTAGAAGATCTTTATGCATCATGTAAAAGTCAACACACCAATAGTATATCCGCAGTTTTTATGGCGGCAATGGTTGAATGGAAAAAATCTCTTGAAAAAGGGACCCATACATCGAAAAGTTTACAGAGCAGAATTGATAAGGCTATGGATTTGACGCTGGGACGTGAAAGTGAAAAAATAGAATCAAAATTAAGTTTTCTTGCGACATTGGGATCTGCGGGACCCTTTATCGGACTTTTTGGAACAGTTATTGGTATTATGGAGTCTTTTCTTTCTATTTCAGCTTCTCAAAATACATCACTTGCCATTGTCGCGCCAGGGATTGCAGAAGCGCTTTTGGCGACCGCTATTGGTTTGTTTGCAGCAATTCCAGCCGTTATTGCTTATAACAAGTTGACTCATGAAAGTGCGCGCATCATTGCACAAATAGAAAATTTTGCCGATGAATTTTCAACAATTGTATCGCGGCGTATTGATGAAACACGCACAGCACCTTCCTCTTTATAAAAAGGAGCTTACCCCATGGGAATTTCTGTTGCTTCTTCTTCTCGCAAAAATACACGTAGGCGCTATCATTCACGAAGCCAACTGATGAGTGAGATCAATGTTACTCCTTTTGTGGATGTCATGCTGGTCTTGTTGATTATTTTTATGGTTTCTGCCCCTCTTTTAGTGAACGGTGTTCCTCTAGATTTGCCTCGTAGTCAAGCGGGTCCCGTACGAGCTCAAAAAACGCCTCTTACGGTTTCACTTGACGCGCAAGGGCGCTTTGCCATTAATCAAGATTATTATGAAACGTCACAAGCACTGATTGCACACCTTAAAACTCTTCTGGAAACAGATGCTACACAAAAAGATCAACGGGTTTTTGTGCGGGTTGCTAAAACTGTTGAATATCAACAAGTATTAAAACTGCTGGCGGATATTCAAAAAGCGGGATTTTCTCAAGTTGCGTTAGCAAGTTTAGCACAATAAATAATAAGTAATAAAATTTCTCATAACCTGTTGTTTTTAAATGTTTTTAAAAGAGTATAGAGTGATTGAAAATGAAAAAATATAAGTCATAAATAAGGCATAAAGAATGAACAAAGACTCCTATCATAGCATGAAACGAGGCTTGGCTTTATCCCTTGTGGTCCATGTCATTTTTCTCAGTTGGGGAGCCGTTCAGTTTACAAGCTCTGTCTCTTTACCACAACCATTGGAAGCAATTCCCATCACTCTTGCTCCTTTAGTGGACGAGTTGTCCTCTCAACAAGGAGCTGTGAAGGCTCCCATTCGTGCAATCCCTGCCGTTAAACCAACTATGCAACCACAAGAGAAAGAAGATGCACGCCATATTGGAGAGGGACAAATAGATAGTCTAGCACCTTTTCAACCAAAGGAAAAACTGCGCCCTGTTGAAACAGCATCGCTACCACCAAGCAAGAACACGTCAGAAACATTTGTATCCGAACTTACAAAACCAGAATTATTAGAAGCAAAAACAGACGATGCTCCCAAGGTTGCGCCTGAGATGCCTTTGAGCGCACCGGAGGATGCCCCCAAGGTTGCGCCTGAGATGCCTTT
>NZ_JBHILV010000008.1:61227-67649 GCF_042193505.1 Bartonella sp. TS25HLJMH | reverse complement strand
GCCCCCAAGGTTGCGCCTGAGATGCCTTTGAGCGCACCGGAGGATGCCCCCAAGGTTGCGCCTGAGATGCCTTTGAGTGCACCGGAGGATGCTCCCAAGGTTGCGCCTGAGATGCCTTTGAGTGCACCGGAGGATGCCCTCAAGCCTGCGCACAAAAATGAAGAGATGATATCGCCAAAAGAATTGGCTCCAACGGTACAGAAGGTACCAGCAGAGCAGATTGTTCATCAAGCGCCCAAAATTACACTTCCAGAAAAATTTTTTCTTCCACAGTTTAAACCAAAATTTGACGAAGAATTCCCAAGGAAGAAAGGGGCTGCATTGAATCAAAAGACGCCAAAGCCTAACAAGAAAAACCAAGAGAAACAGACCATTGAAGATATTTTAGCACTGGAGGAAAATAATTTGCTCAATCGTGCGCGGTCACAAGGAGGGGGAGCAAAACGTTCTCATACACCAGAAGCTTTGGGCGCAAGAAAAAACATTGATTATACCACAAAAATGGCACAAACATTGGTCAATATCGCAGGGGGATGTATTCAACAGAAGCTTAAACTTGTGGCGCTTGGTGGCGATTTAAAAAACCGTCCGGTTGTGCGGTTGCGATTTTATTTAGATCGTGAAGGGATGGTTGTGGGCGATCCTATCATTGAGCCCGTAAGCGGGCTTGAGAGTCAACAAGCTATTATGATGAGGCAGGTGTATGCCGCTGTCTTTTCATGCCAACCTTATGCAGACCTCCCACGTGATCAATATGATCTATGGGGGCAAGGTTTTGACTTTAATGTTGATCCCCTCCAAGAAGTAAGATGATAAATGAGAAAAAATAAATTGGCTTAACGAAAGGACATATTCCATGATGACTATAACGAGACATAAAGTTTTTGCTTGGTTTATTGTCACTTGTGGGCTGTGGCTTTCAAGTATTTCATCGGGTTATGCGCAATTGAAAGGAACTATTTCGAGCGCTGATTTTAATCCCATTCCCATTGCAATTACAGACTTTATTTCCAATGATTCGATTGGGTTGAAAATATCTGCTGTGGTGACAGCCGATCTTGAGCGGTCGGGGCTTTTTTTACCGCTTAATAAAGAAATTTTTTTTGAAAACATTTCTAATCCTAATAAACAACCGCATTTTGCGTCTTGGCAGAAAATAAAAGCGCAAGGTTTAGTTACGGGGCAAGTCATGAGAGAAATCGATGGACGTTTGAGGGTCGATTTTCGTTTATGGGATGTTTTTGGACAAAGACAATTGAAAGGACGGCGTTTTTATACAGCGACAGAACGTTGGCGGCGTGTGGCGCATATGATCGCAGATGAAATCTATAGTGAGATGACAGGAGAAAGTGGTTATTTTGATACACGAATTGTTTTTATCGATGAAACAGGACCCCAAAATGCACGCATTAAACGTTTAGCAATGATGGATCAAGATGGTGCAAATTTGATTTATATGTCTGATGGAAGTGAATTGGTTCTTACACCGCGTTTTTCCCCAAAAAGACAAGAAATGACCTATATGGCTTATGAAGACAACCAGGTACCTCATGTTTATCTTCAACAAATTGAAATGGGACAAAGAGAGTTGATCGGAACGTTTAATAACATGACAATTGCTCCGCGTTTTTCTTCTGATGGACAAAAGGTCATCATGAGTTTATTACAAAATGATGGCAGTGCAAATCTTTACACCATGGATTTACGAACTCGTACGATGACGCGACTTACAACAACTTCTGCTATCGATACTTCTGCTTCTTATTCACCAGATGGAAAACAAATCGTCTTTTCTTCAGATCGTAGTGGAAAGCCGCAAATCTATAAAATGAATGCGGATGGGAGTGATATTCAGCGTATTTCTTCAAATGAGGGGAGTTATTCCACACCTATTTGGTCACCACGGGGTGACTATATCGCCTTTACAAAACAATTAAGGGGACAATTTTCTATCGGTGTTATGCGCCCTGATGGACAAGGAGAACGAATTTTAACTACGGGTTTTCATAATGAAGGACCAACTTGGGCACCTAATGGTCGTGTGCTGATGTTCTTTCGCAAAAATCCCGGTATGGGACCAAAAATTTATACGATTGATATTACAGGACGCAATGAACGACAACTCCCTACGCCCAATGATGCTTCGGATCCAGCATGGTCGCCATTGCTCAATATACAGTAAAACAAAATGCTTAAAAACAGAACATAGAAGGAATATAGTCTGTACAGTTTCAAGTTTACACAATCTCAATTGCCTTTAATTATTTAAAAGAAGGAATTGATTATAGTGGGCATGGGGAGTTATGTAGATTTCATCTATCATCTACGGTTGTTTATCGATAATAGAATTTCCTTGGGGGAAAATGCTTAAAAAAATTCAAAAACAAGACCTTGAAAAAATATAGTCGAAAATTCTGAGGTCTCTAGATTTCAACTTTTTATTCAAAGTGTCGCTATATATATTTTTTTGACTTCCTCTTCGATCTGGTTTGCGGAGAGTCCGGACTCTTGTCAAGGGTGTTTTTTCTGCTGCTCTTTGATGTGTTTTATTCAAGTAAGCTGTTGTTTTAGGTCTGAATATTGATTGATCGGTAATAGCAAAAGGATAGATTTTTAAGATAAATGACGTTATTTTATAAAACATACGATGCCATAAAGTTAATGTTATAAAGTCAAAAATTTATCCGCAACGGATTAGAGAGATATACCAGCTTTTTGTACAATACTTTGCTAAACAATCAGCTTTGGCTTTCCATTTGCTTATTTTAATTCTGTGATATTATAAAAACACTGTCATTTGAGATGTGGGGATATAAGGCATATAAACCTCCTTGATATATTTAAGTATTTTTTAAGTGCGTGGCGAATATTTAGGGGAGTGTCTATTTTTTGAGCCTGAAGTTTCAAGTAAATTCCATGGGTGATTCGTCATAGGAATACGTCAAGAAAATCCGAATTGTTTACAGACCGGATCATCTTCATTATTTGAGGGTGGGGAGGTTAATCTTAAAGAACAAAAAGATCAAATAGAGAGGGGCTATAGGGATAATCTTTGGGGCATGTAAGAAAGGCGTGAGACTACAGAGTTTTGTATGCCTTATTTTTTGGTGATGTTTTCTGGAATTAATGGCGGTTTTTTTTGTTGCACCAATGGCTAGTCCCCGCTATTGACGCGGGGCTTTTATATGGGCGGATAGAGAGGAGAGGTGACAGATGCTTTTGAAGCCCTCATGAATGACAGAGAGGGCTTATGCAAATGATAGGAATTATACAGATAATTTTGCTAAAATCTCATCGCTGACATCAAAATTGGCATAAACATTTTGTACATCATCATCTTCTTCTAATGTTGAAATCAGTCGTAAAACGGACAAAGCTTTTTCTTCATCTATTGGTGCAAGGGTGGTGGCTTTCCAAATTGTTTTAATCGATTCTGCTTCACCAAGTTTTGCTTCAAGTGTTTTGGAAACTTCACCAATATCTTCAAATGCGCAGGTGATATGATGTCCGGTTTCTTCTGATTGCACATCTTCGGCACCGGCTTCAATTGCTGCATCCATGATATTATCGGCTGTTCCTGCTTCTGGCTTATAGATTATTTCACCAATCCGATTAAACATGAAACTGACCGATCCTGTTTCTCCTAGGGCTCCTCCTGATTTTGTGAAGGCGGCGCGCACATTTGAAGCGGTGCGGTGGCGGTTATCGGTTAAAGCTTCAACAATGACGGCAACACCGCCTGGTCCATAGCCTTCATAGCGTACTTCATCATAATTTTCGACATCGGTGCCTGAAGCTTTTTTAATCGCGCGTTCAATATTATCTTTCGGCATCGATTGTGCTTTGGCATTTTGAACAGCTAGCCTTAAACGTGGATTCATGGCTGGATCAGGAGCACCTTGTTTTGCTGCTACGGTAATTTCGCGCGCAAGCTTAGAAAATATTTTCGAGCGCATTGCATCTTGACGCCCTTTACGGTGCATAATATTTTTAAATTGTGAATGGCCTGCCATAGTTTTCCTTCCTATTTTAGGGCTTTCTTTCCAGTTGGATACTCTTTAAGAATTTAAGGCGATAAAACACGCATCCCACCAGAATAAATATGCCACAACATGAGGTGAAATAATCGAATAAACCCTTTATAAGAAAATTCATCTTAAAGGTAAAGACACCTTAGTTGAGGATCATTACAAGAGAGATCTCTTGTCGTTGAGCAAAAATAACGCTATAACAGAATGTAATCTCATGGCAAAGTGGTTTATTCCATGCCTCGCTTTGTTTTAGGAGTGGTTGGAGAGAACCTAACATATAAAAAGTTCTAGTGCTCTTGAGTGGGCGGTAACCTGCCTCATAGAAGAGGCGCAGAAGAGGATTTATAAAAATGGCAACGCAACTTTTGATGCCCAAAGCAACAGCTGTTTGGTTGGTTGATAATACAGCTCTTTCTTTTGATCAGATTGCAGAATTTTGTAAATTGCATGTCTTGGAAGTAAAAGCTATTGCCGATGGTGATGCGGCTTATGGTATTAAAGGTTTAGATCCGATTAGTTCTGGGCAATTGACGCGCAGTGAAATTGCACGGGTGGAGGCTGATCAAAACGCACGCTTGAAAATTTCTCAATCTAGGGTGCATATTCCTGAAAAAAAACGCAAAGGGGCGCGCTATATCCCTCTTTCTCGACGCCAAGATCGTCCCAATGGTATCCTATGGTTAGTCACGAATCATCCCGAGTTGAAAGATGCACAAATTGCACGGTTGATTGGGACAACAAAAGCGACAATTGAACAAATCCGCCTTAGAACCCATTGGAATAGTGCCAATTTGGTTCCTCTTGATCCTGTAGGACTTGGTTTGTGTTCGCAAATCGATTTAGATTTTGAGCTTCAGCGTGCGGCAAAAAATCGCCCTGTTTCTTTGGAAGAAGATAGGTCGTTGCTTCCCGCTTCTGTGACGGAAAACGCTGCTCTAGAGGAAAATGAGAGTGAAGAAAATCTGCATAAGACTTTTGACGCTGATAAAGTTTTTGCAAAGCTGAACGCGCTGCAAAAAAATCGTCAAGATCAAGATGATGCATAAAGAGCCATGACGTATAAGGAAAACATTTCTTATGGAAATGTTAGAGGAATGGCTGGAGAAAAGAAAATTTGGCAGAGACTCAAAAATAAAAATGATGACCAAAAAAACAGAAAAATTTCGTCTTCATTAGGAATTAACGGTTATTCTTGAAAATATTTTTAAGAATTTATCCTTCTTTACGACACTCAAGGAGAAACGGACTATGCGTTCTACCAAAAAAAACTTCTCTCATTTCTTAGCTATCTTCTTTTTTTTCTCTCTATGCTTGGGTGGGTGTGGCAAAAAAAATGTCGGTGCACTTAACGGTATGAATGGCGCTTATATGAACGATGCTGGTTTGAATCAGGTGTCACCAGGCTCAGGACAAGAATTTACGGTTAATGTAGGTGATCGCGTGTTTTTTAGTCTCGATTCTTCTTCACTTGATGCTGATGCTGAACGTATTTTAACGCGTCAAGCGGAATGGTTGCTTCATTATCCTTATTATTCTATTATGATCGAAGGTCATGCTGATGAGAGGGGAACACGTGAATATAACTTGGCACTTGGACAGCGCCGTGCTGTTGCTGTGCGAAACTATTTGGTGTCTCTAGGTGTGTCTGAACAACGGATTCAAACAATTTCTTACGGGAAAGAAAGACCTGTAGCAGTGTGTGATGATATTTCCTGTTGGAATCAAAATCGACGTGCTGTGACAACGTTGAGTGACATGAATAGTCATTAAAAAGAAGATTGTTTGTTTCAACTATTCAATGAGCTCTTAAGGGGAAAAAAGAATGTATCGTAAAATCAATTGGAAAACACTCTTTTATATGGCGGTTTTCATGGCTTGTTCTACTTCACTTGTTCAAAGTGCGGCACGAAGGGCTTCCGAATATCCTGCACATGATACGGATAAAGTTGATGAAGTTGATAAGGCATCTAGCGTGGAGGAAAAAGCCACTGATACTGTTGATAAGGGTGTCGATGCAGTGAAGAAAGCACCTGAAGCAGCTGATAAAGCAGCATCTAGCGTGGAGGAAAAAGCCACTGATACTGTTGATCAGGCTGTCGATGCAGTGAAGAAAGCACCTGAAGCAGCTGATAAAGCAGCTTCTAGCGTGGAGGAAAAAGCCACTGATACTGTTAATAAGGCTGTCGATACAGTGAAGAAAGCACCTGAAGCAGCTGATAAAGCAGCATCTAGCGTGGTGGAAAAAGCCACTGACACTGTTAATAAGGCTGTTGATGCAGTGAAGAAAGCACCTGAAGCAGCTGATAAAGCAGCGTCTAGCGTGGAGGAAAAAGCCACTGACACTGTTAATAAGGCTGTTGATGCAGTGAAGAAAGCACCTGAAGCAGCTGA
>NZ_JBHILV010000008.1:17613-61127 GCF_042193505.1 Bartonella sp. TS25HLJMH | reverse complement strand
TCTAGCGTGGAGGAAAAAGCCACTGACACTGTTAATAAGGCTGTTGATGCAGTGAAGAAAGCACCTGAAGCAGCTGATAAAGCAGCATCTAGCGTGGAGGAAAAAGCCACTGATACTGTTAATAAGGCTGTCGATACAGTGAAGAAAGCACCTGAAGCAGCTGATAAAGCAGCATCTAGCGTGGTGGAAAAAGCCACTGACACTGTTAATAAGGCTGTTGATGCAGTGAAGAAAGCACCTGAAGCAGCTGATAAAGCAGCGTCTAGCGTGGAGGAAAAAGCCACTGACACTGTTAATAAGGCTGTTGATGCAGTGAAGAAAGCACCTGAAGCAGCTGATAAAGCAGCGTCTAGCGTGGAGGAAAAAGCCACTGACACTGTTAATAAGGCTGTTGATGCAGTGAAGAAAGCACCTGAAGCAGCTGATAAAGCAGCATCTAGCGTGGAGGAAAAAGCCACTGACACTGTTAATAAGGCTGTTGATGCAGTGAAGAAAGCACCTGAAGCAGCTGATAAAGCAGCGTCTAGCGCGGTGGAAAAAGCCGCTAGTGTTGTGGAGCACCAAGGGATTATTTTAGAGAACCAACAGGCTTTATTTAAAGATTATGATTTAGATAAGCTTTTGCATAAGATACGAATGGTGCTTGAGCATAACAATCTAAAAAATGTTAACAAGCAGTTTCATGGGCTTTTTGATAAAAAAGCCTCGTCTGTTTATTCTTGTTCTTTTGAAAAGTCCGCTGTGGATGAAAAATATCAGACTGTAAAAGAAGAGATGGAGATGGAGCAGGAGCATAGTACAGGTGATCAGACAAAGGTTGCTGCTGTGGAAGCTAAGGTAGAGAGTCATGATCATGAAAACAGTCAGCATTTTGACAAAGCGCATGAAGTAAGTGCTCCAATTGAAGCACATCAGAGTGACAATCTTTCTTCTTCTAAAGCTTTGTATAAGGAAGGATATGATTTTATTCGTTCTGCCAACTATGTTGATGCTGAAAAAAGCTTTTGCGCTTTTCAAAATCGTTACAAAAAAGATTCTTTGAGTGATGATGCTTTATTTTGGTTGGCTGAATCTTTGTTGGGACAAAAACGCTATCATGAAGCAGCACAAGTGTATCTTACCGCATGGTATGCAGATAAAAAGAAGCTCTATACTTCCGAGATTTTGCTGAAATTAGCAAGAAGTATGATCGCTCTTGAGCCAAATAAAGACGATTGTGCTCATCTTGTGAAAAAATCAAAACATCAAAAAACATTAGGGTCTATTTTTTGTAAACCTGCAAAATAAATAGTGAGGTCGTTTTCGGTGTGCGTTAGACTGGCAAGAAATCTCTTTAAAACATCGGATTTTATTCAGTGTCAGAAGTTGATTCTTGCCGTCTCAGGGGGAAGTGATTCTTTGGCTTTGATGTTTTTGGTCAAAGAGCATTTGGAAACTCTCTCAGTTCCTCCAGAAATGATTGTTGTCACGGTTGATCATCAATTGCGTAAAGAATCAATGCGTGAGGTAGAAACTGTTGCGAAAATTTGTCGAGTCCATCGCATTAAACATATCGCTGTGCGGTGGGAAGGTGAAAAACCAAAGACGCATATTGCTTCCAGTGCTCGTGTTGCACGCTATGATCTCTTGGTTAAAGAAGCACAAAAACATGGCGCATCAGTTATTATGACGGGCCATACACTCAATGATCAGGTTGAAACCTATCAAATGCGGTATCAGCGTCTCAAAAAGAATAGAGGTGCGGTGTACGGTGAAGCTGGTGCCATGCGTGATGAGGTTTATTCCAGTGGTTTTACCGGTGTTTTGCGCGGTGAAGCCGAGGGTATATATGATGAGGGTCATGCCAGAGAAACGAGAAAAAATATTGCCGAAAAAAACTATGGTCCCCTATATGAGCGTGGTTTATCCTGTATTCCGCGTGAGGCGTTATTGCATAGAAAAGTGCGTTTGATTCGGCCGCTCCTTGGTGTAAAACGCCAAACATTACGGAATTATTTACGCTTGCAAGGACAAACATGGATTGATGATCCAACCAATGAAGATCGCAATTTTGAACGTGTGCGCGTGCGTCAATCTCTTCATCCTGAAAAATTGGCTTATATTGCTCAAAAAATAAATGAAGCAGCATTGCAGCGTCGTCAACAAGCGAAAAATATTGCTGATTTGATCTTAGCGCTGGATATTACTGTTCAACATGGGCGTTGTTTCATAGTAAAGCCTGCGCTATTCTTACAAAAACATTCCAGTTTTCCTTTTGTGGTGGGGCTCTTTGCGGTGTTGATGGGAGGGGGATTTTATTTGCTTCCCAATCAAAAATTAAGCATGCTTGTTCAAAAACTCTGTTTCGATTCTCCGGAAAAGAAGCGTTTTACTTATGCGGGCTCTGTTATTGAATATAATAAACACGGCATTTCTTTGTGGCGTGAAGGGAGAAATATGAAAGAGGCTATCGTTGAGCCAGATAAAACTTTTATATGGGATGGGCGCTATCAGATCACAAATCATGGATCTAAGGCTATAAAGATTGGAGCCGCAAATTTAGAACAGCTGAAATTTTTATTGAAAAATAGCGATTTTGAACTTGAAAAGCCTCATTTTCCCTCTTTACAATCGCTGCTGATGATCTCAAATCACAAAGGGTATGATATTCCAGAGTTGATTTCTCAAGCAGTTGTTCATAAACATGTTATAACCAAGCGGATTATGGCACCTTTCGATTGGCTTTCCTCACGAGAAGATGCTGCTTTGGTAAGTGTTGTGGAACCTTTTTTTAATATTGAGGTGAAAAGATAAAGGAAAATTACGCTAAAAGAAAATAAACAGCTTCTCATCCCTTGGCAAGGGGCTGACAAGGTTATATGTTAAGGGGAACTGTTTGAAATCTATATTTGATTAAGTGGGCTGAATATGAATTCCAATTACCGCTCTCTCCTCATTTGGGGGGTTATTGCCTTAATTTTAATTGTGTCGTTTTCTCTCTTTAATGGAGATAGTCAGCGTTCTGGTGGTGGAGAAGTCTCCTATTCTGAATTTTTGCAAAAAGTTGAAAATAATGAGTTGAAATCTGTGACCATTCAAGGTCAAAAATTAACAGGACAAACCATTGAACATAGAGCTATTTCAACCTATGCTCCTCGCGATCCAGGTTTGATACAAAAATTGGAAAGCAAAAACGTTAATGTTAAAGCTATTCCTGAAAGCTCTGGAAATAGCATTTTCCTCAATCTCCTCTTTTCCTTATTGCCTGTTATTATTATCGTAGGGGCGTGGGTCTTTTTTATGCGGCAAATGCAAAATGGGTCACGTGGTGCAATGGGATTTGGGAAATCAAAAGCGAGATTGCTTAATGAAGCGCAAGGGCGTGTTACCTTTAAAGATGTTGCTGGCGTTGAAGAAGCAAAGCAAGATCTTCAAGAAATTGTTGAATTTTTACGTGAACCACAAAAATTTCAACGCTTAGGGGGGCGTATTCCACGCGGTGTTTTGCTTGTTGGTCCTCCAGGAACCGGTAAAACTTTGCTAGCACGTTCTGTAGCAGGTGAAGCCAATGTGCCGTTCTTTACCATTTCAGGGTCTGATTTTGTTGAAATGTTTGTTGGTGTCGGGGCGAGCCGTGTGCGCGATATGTTCGAACAGGCTAAAAAAAATGCACCTTGTATTATCTTTATCGATGAAATCGATGCTGTTGGACGTCATCGGGGGGCTGGACTTGGTGGTGGAAACGATGAACGTGAACAGACCTTAAATCAGTTGCTTGTCGAAATGGATGGGTTTGAGCCCAATGAAAGTATTATTCTTATTGCCGCAACAAACCGTCCCGATGTGCTGGATCCCGCTTTGTTAAGACCAGGGCGTTTCGACCGACAAGTTGTTGTGCCAAATCCTGATGTTTCTGGGCGTGAACAAATCTTGAAAGTACATGTGCGTAACGTGCCTTTAGCACCTAACGTTGACTTAAAAATTTTGGCAAGGGGAACACCAGGATTTTCCGGTGCGGACCTGATGAATCTGGTAAATGAAGCTGCTCTTATGGCTGCGAGCCGTAATAAAAGAGTTGTTACGATGCAAGAATTCGAAGATGCCAAAGATAAGGTCATGATGGGGGCTGAACGTCGTTCAACCGCTATGACACAAGAGGAAAAAGAACTCACTGCTTATCACGAAGCAGGACATGCTATTGTGGCTCTTAATGTGCCGGTTGCTGATCCTGTCCACAAAGCAACAATCGTTCCAAGGGGAAGAGCATTAGGAATGGTGATGCAATTGCCTGAAGGCGATCGCTATTCCATGAGTTATCGGTGGATGATTTCTCGTTTGGCCATTATGATGGGTGGGCGTGTGGCTGAAGAATTAAAGTTTGGAAAGGAAAATATCACATCCGGTGCTTCTTCTGATATTGAGCAAGCAACTAAATTAGCACGCGCAATGATCACACGGTGGGGATTTTCTGATCTGCTTGGAAATGTAGCTTATGGCGATAACCAAGATGAAGTCTTCTTGGGTCATTCTGTTGCGCGAACACAAAATGTCTCTGAAGAAACAGCGCGCATGATTGATATGGAAGTGCGTAAGCTTATTGATGATGCCTATAAAAATGCGACTAACATTTTGAAAACAAAAAGAAAAGAATGGTTTTCTTTGGCACAAGGTTTGTTGGAATATGAGACTTTAACGGGAGCTGAAATTAACGAAGTTATTGCAGGAAAGCCTCCTTCACGCACACAGAAAGATGAGAATGCTGCGCCACGGGGGTCTTCTGTTCCAAAAACTGGAAAAATGAAGACAGAGACAACAGTGGAAGATGAAAAAAAACCTAAAACAGCGCCTCATAAAGCAGAGATCGATAAACTAGAGGAAGACAAAGCAGAGGAAGCTGTTGGGAAAAAAACAGCAAAATCCGGTAATGTTGAGCCTAAGGAGGCGTCGTCTAAAGAAGGGCAGTCGGATAAGACTGAGAAAAAAGCGCAAAGCACAAAAGGTACCACAAAATCAGTCAACCGCTCTAAAAGTAATGCTGAAAAGAAGCCCAGTACTGCGGGAGATGATAAAGAAAAATAAGAACTGTTTAATAACGCTTGAGTAACGATGTTTTAAGAAAACTTCTAAATTCTTTGAGAAAGGCGCAAGCAAAGCTTGCGCCTTTAATGTAATATTTGCAAAAATATGGAAGCAAAAAATTAAGCAAAGCTGTTGTATGATGACAGTTTTAGCAGGCTACAAGGCGAGGTGGTATTTTCCTTTACGGATTTAGCAAGGTGTGAGGTTGGCGATAGATTTCCTTACGGATTTGATAAAGTTTGAGGTTAGGTGCTGGGATTCTTTACGGATTTAGAAAATGTGTCAGATTATCCTTTGGTTGTGTTCAGGAGATCTGTAAAGCATTTTGAGGAGATAATATTGCTTGTATGTGCGAGGGTGTGAACATAATGGGTTGGGGTTTAGATGTGTAGATGATGAATAGGATTCTTGATTGTCTAAATGCATGAAAGTTTAGATCAATGATCTGATTTTATATGGGGAGGGAAACTATTGTACCAAGGGGGCTTGTTAGGGTTTTAGAGAAAAGCCAAGGGAAGAATTATACATTAAAGGAAAGAGGCATGGTGCAAAAATATTTTGGTACAGATGGAATTCGGGGAAAAGCCAATTCATTTCCTATGACACCCGATTTTGCCATGAAGGTAGGGATGGCTGTAGGGGTTTTATTCCGCTCACAACATCAATCACGTCGTGTGGTGATTGGCAAGGATACACGATTATCTGGCTATATGTTGGAAAATGCTCTGGTTTCAGGGTTGACTGCTGCGGGGATGGAAGCTTTTTTATTGGGGCCGGTGCCAACACCTGCTGTTGCAATGCTTTGCCGCTCTTTGCGAGCGGATCTTGGGGTGATGATTTCTGCTTCTCATAATCCGTTCTATGATAATGGAATTAAACTTTTTGGTCCTGATGGTTTTAAACTTTCAGATGATATGGAAGCGAAAATTGAACAATTGATCGATACAGATCTTTCAAAGTCTTTAGCAAGTTCTGCTGAAATTGGTTATGCAAAACGGGTTGAGGGGGATATTTATCGTTATATTGAATATGCTAAACGAACCTTGCCGCGTGATGTTCGCTTAGATGCTTTGCGTATTGTTGTGGATTGTGCCAATGGGGCTGCTTATAAAGCTGCTCCCCGTGCTTTATGGGAATTGGGAGCTGAGGTTTTTGCTATTCATGATGAGCCTAATGGTACCAATATTAATCAAAAATGTGGATCAACTGATTTAAGCTCTTTAAAACGAAAAGTGCATGAAGTGCGTGCTGATGTGGGGATTGCTCTTGATGGAGATGGAGATCGTGTTCTCATTGTTGATGAAAAAGCACAAACGGTTGATGGAGATCAGTTGATTGCTGTAATTGCTGAAAATTGGCATAAAATGGGACGATTGCGGCGCAATGGTGTTGTCACAACGATTATGTCAAATCTTGGACTGGAGCGTTTCTTGCACAGTAAAGGGTTGCATCTTGTAAGGACAAATGTTGGAGATCGTTATGTTGTCGATGCCATGCGTCAAAAGGGATATAATGTTGGTGGTGAGGCTTCTGGCCATATTGTGCTTAGTGATTTTGGTACAACGGGTGATGGTTTGGTGGCTGCATTGCAGATTTTAGCCTGTATGAAGGAAACTCAAAGTCCTATGAGCCAATTGTGTAAACAGTTTGAACCTGTACCGCAAATTTTAAAAAATGTAACGATTAAAAATAAAAATGTACTGAAAAAAAATCCAGTCAAAGAGGCAATCGATAAAGCAACGCAACAATTGGGAAAAGAGGCACGGCTGGTGATCCGCGCTTCTGGAACTGAGCCGGTTATCCGCCTTATGGCTGAAGGCGATGCACGAGAAGTATTGGACACAGTCGTGACAGAGTTGATGGATGTTATTATCCATCATGATGTACGCATGGGTACTGCACTTGAGGAATCTTGAGTTTTTTGAGAAAATTATCAGATCATTTTTTGATAAAGCTCTTATTGTAATGCGAGATTTTGGCAATTACAAAAGGTATGATTATTAACTATGTTAGTGATGTAATAACGGTAATGGATATTCTATCTACTAATCAATTAAATAAAAAAGAGAAAAATCGAGTTCTAATAACTATAATGCGTAGAGTGTTCTATAGTTCGTAAGATATTTAAAATATGCTTTTTTTGATTTTCCTTTTTCTTTTGCTTATTCGTAAACTGGTTATTATTTTAACAGAGTTTATAGCGGGGGGAGTTTATTAGTGTTATTCATTCTTTTTACTGGATATACAAGGGGGTGCAGCGCCCTATGAACATCAAACAGCAATGGTCGTTGGTTATATCATCTTGATGTTTCTAAGCGCAGCTGCCAATTGGGGATATGATGCGCTCCTATTACGTTTAGCTCCCCCTAATTATGAACGTATACTTTTCCAATAATGAGTAGAATAATTAGAAAGCAATGAGAATGATCAATTTTTTTCACGACAGTTTTAATGTTTATAAAGTAAAAAAAGCCCTGTGATATAAAAATTATGAAAATTTTTTGTATCTTGTAGTGTTACACGCTATATTCAGTTATGATTTTAGGATTTAAACATAAAAGGATTAAAGCCTTCTATATAATACTGGTACGACTGAAGGGGTTAGAACTGCCCATGCTCAAAAATTAAAGCGTATTCTGGGTGCTCTTGAAGTTGCTATATCGCCAAATGATTTAAACTTTCCGTCTTTTTGATTACCTTTACTAAAGGGCGTTCTCAAAGATTCATTGGTCAATTACTGTAAATGGAAATTGTCGTGTAATATTTCGCTTCGATAGCACAGATGTCGAAATGGTCGATTATCTAGATTATCATTAAAAAGGAGATCCAAACAATGATGAAGAATCCTTTACATCTCGATGAATTATTGTGTGAAGATGTGATCAAAGAGCTTGGTGTATCCGTTAATGAAGCAGCAGAGCGGCTTGGTATTCTCGAGTGGCACTTCTAGAGTTTTAAATGGAAAAGCCGCTATGAGTGCTAATCTTGCTATTAGGCTTGAAATGTCTGATGTAAGCACAGCACGTGCTCGGCTTGCTATGCAAACAAATTATGATCTATCAAAAAAAATCCTTAACAACAGTCTCATGATCAAGATTGCATAAAAGAGTTTCAAATGGCAGTTAAGTTTTTGCAACAGAGACGTATACAAGAGCTAAATCATGCGTATGAGCGTGCAAAGTCAAAAGATGTGAACACGGTAAGATAAGGATAAAATCTTGTTTCTGTAGTCTGTTTGGCTATAATAAATATAAGCAAAGGAGGGTTTTATATGTTGAGTGAAGAGGAAATTAAGCGACGTCGCTTTGCTGCTGAAAATGCATTAGCAAGCCAACGTTTAGAGGGATTAGAGCCAGATCCGCTGGTTGTTGCGCAAATGGAGCGTGTTATTATTGGAGAGCTCGAAACAAGTGATGTCATCAAAGATTTGTTGGAACGGGTAAACCGTGGAGAAGTATAAAGGGGGCGTTGATCCTTATACTGATGCTGAAACTGGTGTGATGTATAATCGGCTTGGTATTAAAGACAAAGCCACACTAAGGAGTCTGGAGTCTGCTTTTGCTTATTAAGGTCTTATGAACTTGATAGTACTCCTATTAGGGGTAAATTTGATCTCAATCATATGAAAGACATTCACAAGAAGCTATTTGGTGACGTCTATGAATGGGCAGGAAAGATCCGTTCAATAGATATTACCAAAGGTGGTTGTTTATTTGCTTATCATCATCAGATTGAAAGTTATGCACCGAAGATTACACAGCAGCTTGCAAAAGAACAGTATCTACGTGGTCTTGATGCGGATGAATTCAGCAAAGGGCTGGATATTACATGGGCGAGTTGAATGCGTTGCATCCGTTTCGAGAGGGGAATGGGCGTACTCAGCGTGAATTTATGGTGCAACTTGCTCGTGAAGCTGGTTATCATATCAACTGGAAGGGTATTGAGCGACAAGAAATGACACGTGCGTCAATTAAAGCACATTTTGGTAATTCAGAATATCTGTCTGCACTCATCTATAAGAACCTTACCAAATTTACAGAAAATAAAAGGGATGATGTTTCTCAAAGTGTTGGGAAAAAGATTGCTTTTGGCGTTGATCTTAATAAAGAGTGCTTGGAACAACAAAAAGAGAAGATTGAAACTCCTTGGGATAGAGAAAAGACAAGTTTTTCGAAACTTCAAAAAGAAGAACTTGAAGTAGAGCAATCGCAAAGGGATGTTAATGCTACGTTAAAAGTAACAGAACGAGCGCCATACCTTGCGGCTTATACGGATAACTCTAATTTAGAACAGAAGGCGCTAAGCGCCCTTAGAAATAAAAAATCTTATGTTAATATGTTTAAGGAGTTAAACAGTCATTTAGCATCTATTTATAAAGATCCACAAGAGGCTGCGCTTAGGATTGAGCAAACGATTTTAGCAGGTAAAGGCGATAAACTCTCTGATATTTTGGATAGGGCACCTGATAGAGCGGGCGAACTGCGTGGATCAGATCGTTTTATCGATAAATTGAAGGCTACAGGAAAAGAACGAAAAGAAGCACTTTATCACGTTCCTTTTGCACTTTCTTCTATTAAAAAGCTTCAATCCTTTTATAAGAATTCTTATGAGACACATATGGATAGGGTTACACGGGAGCGTGAACAGTTAAAAGTAGAGGTTCCGTCACTTTCACAAGAAGCAGTGACTTTTATGAAAAATGTTGAAGCTGGTCGTGATAGTTATTCAAAAATACCAGAGCAGGTTGGTGAAGAATTTTTAAAGCTGAAAAGTGCTTTAGATAAACGTTTTGGACAGGATGCCATTCATAAACAAGACTTTGACTTGTCAAAAGCAATCTCCAAAAATCAGCCTCAAGATAAAAAGCTTGTGAAAGAGTTTCAAATGGCGATTAAGTTTTTGCAACAGAGACGTATACAAGAGCTAAATAATGCGTATGAGCGTACAAAATCAAAAGATGTGACACGATAAGATAAGGAATAAAATCTTATTTTCATAGGCTCGATTAAGCCATATGACAAAAGAGAGGTAATCAAAGGAGGTTTAATATGGATGTGACAAAAGATGTTATACGATCCCGCATATTGAATTTCTGCAAAAAAAGAAAGCATATCGCCTGAAGAATTATTTGATATTGTTTCCTTTATTGCTGTTAATCCAGATGCTGGTGATCTTGAGGAAGGTACGAGAGGGAAGCCAAGGAAAGTTAGGTTTTAAAGCATAAGGGTAAAAGAGGGAGATATAGGGTTATACCCTTTTTGGGTGGTCAAAATATTCCGGTGTTGATTGAAGATGTTTACAGTCAATCGTCTTGAGGCAATTTGGCACACTCAGAGAGAAATGCGTTGAAGAAAAAATTAACTGTGCTTCTTGATGAATATTGAAAGGAAAAATAATGGATAAGGCAAATAAAGCAGGATCTCGTGTATTACAAGGTGCTCGTGAAGCTTTTGTCTGAAGCTGAAGTGGATGTCACCAAATTTGGTATCTATATTCCTGCAAATGTTGATGTCAAAAAAATCAGAAAATATTGGGTTATAGATATCATTTTCGGCACATTGTGGTTTTTCTGTGGGGCGCATTCGTGATTGGGAATAGGGATAATATTTTTACTTCTTTTTGCTTGTTGTTTTCGATTATTGAAAATGAAATTGAAAGCTATTAATCGTTTTTTTAAGAAAGCTCTATTGGTATCGTTTTTGCTTATAAAAAAGGGTGTGAGGGGTAGCGTTTTTTTAAAAAGCATCACGGCGTTTGAAAGGATCGTAATAGATTTCTGTTACACGAAATTTGCCTTCAAGGCGTTTGCATTGGATGATGACATCTATCATCGAGATTAATAAGCCGCGGATATCATCGCGGGCTAAATTACCACCACCGTCACTTTCTTTGACAAGAAGGGTCATTTGTTCGAAGGCTGCAAGTGCTGTTGAGGCGTGGACGGTGGTAATGGAGCCGGGGTGACCAGAGTTGACGTTACGGATGTAGTAAAAGGCTGTACCATCACGCAGCTCTTGTAGAAGGATTCTGTCGGGGCGCATGCGTAAGCCAGATTCAAGCAGTTCTTTTGCGCCTGCTTTTGCTAAGCCTTGGTTATCTTTTGAATAAAAAAGTTGAACTTTGTTTGAATGGGGAACGACAAGTTCTGGGGTGTCTTCAATGGTGAGAATTCGTTCATAGTCAGGGATTTTTGCAATTAAAGCTTTGGAGAGGGTTGTTTTCCCGGAACCGGTTTTTCCCGATATTAAGATATTTTGTTGTGTAATCACGGCTCTTTCTAAAAAGGTGCAAAAATCTTTAGCGATAAAGAGATCTGTTAGCTCTTTGTCTGTATCAGAGAGTTCAGATAACCGTTCAGTCATTTGTTGCGTGGGTGTGAAACTGGTGTTTTGGGCGACAGAAAACAGATTGTTTTCATGTAAACTTTCAAGAGAAAAAGTGCGTGATGAAGGTTTACGAATGGTCATGCTAATGGTATTGGCTGCAACTGCTGGAGGCATAACAATTTGTATGCGTTCGTTGTTTGGCAGTGTTGCGGAGAGAACGGGGTTTTCTACACTGATTTTTTGTGTTGTGTAGGCAGCAACAACTTTTGCAATCCCTTCTAGTTCGCTGTAGGTTAGTTCTTTTAAGATGTGGGTTTGCCAACCATTGGGACCCTCAACGATTACTTCGCCAGGGCGATTGATAACAATTTCAAATAAATTTTCATCATTGAGGAAGTCATCTAAGATCTTTAATTTTGTTAAAACGATGGAGGCTCGTTCTGCATTTTTTGCTGATGGCATAATGTGACTTTATTGGCTTTTATTGAACTTGAGAATGAAAAAAGGAATAGCTGGGAGTAGAGCGGTTCCTTTTGCTCGTTACGGTTAGTTTATAGACAGATGAAAAATCGAGATCTCTTGCTACAAAGATGTTGACGAGTTCGCCTTGAAATTTTTCTAGGGTAGGAGGGATGTTGATTTGATTTTCAAGAGCAATATTGGCGGCTTCTTTTCCAGTGTTGTTTGCGCCTTCAAAACCGCCGCTTCCAGAGTTGTTTGAACCTCCTTTATTGGAATTGCCTGCTATTTTATTTGTTAGGGCGGTTGTGGCACCATCAATAACGGTGAGTAAAAGAGAAGAGCCAAAGCGTTCCCACCAATGGGTGTTGATGTTGCCATCAAAACCGGCTCTGCCTAAACTGTCGGTTGCTGGTGAGGCAAGGGGAATGATGACACCGGTTGGGGTTTTGGCTCTTGTCCAGAGCACAAAGAGGCGAGATTGACCTTGTTTTATTCCACCGCGGTATTCTCCAATGACTTGGGTGCCTTTATCCAGCAAAACAACGCGTCCATTGTCAGAGAGGATGTCACGGTTGATGATGCAGCTTGCAAAGCCTGGTTGGTCGCTGTTTAATGCCGTTTCTAAGATACAGGGGATAGAGGTTCCCATGGCGATGATAAAGTTTCTATTGCCGATGAGTTTTGCTTTTGTTTCTTCTGTTGTGGTCGGTTTTAAAAGGGTTGTAAAATTTTGTGTGTTTTGAAGGGCAGGAGAATTTTGCGCATTTGCGAGATTTTCAAGGGCATGGAATTTTTCAAGGGGGTTGAGAGTCGTGTTGACGATGTCTTTTAATTGAGATTTAGAGCCTCTGGCAAAAGCTAAGACAGGGGCGCGTCTTGCGGCATCAAGTAGTGGGTCATCTTTTTTGGGTTCTTGTGCGAGTGGTTGTGGGGGTGGTAAGGTTATTGGTGCTATGTTGGCGCGCGGGTCAGAGGGGGCGAGCTCTAAAGGGGCGAGGGAATTGTGAAAGCTTTGTGCTTGTTTTTTATGAGCTTTTGCGATGTCTTTTTGTTCTGTGGGGGTGGATAAGATGTTCCAGAGCACATAGCCGCAGATTCCTATACAGGCGATTGCGACAACTATTTTTTTGCCGGCGGTTTTGGCGCTATTGTTTTTGCCATCTCCAATAGATCCACGATCTTCGATGATTGGTTTATCACTCATGTGTTGTCCCCTTCAATTCCCGCTTATTTAAAGATCTGATGCAATTTTACGTTCAACAGATGGTGAGGTTGTTCCGGTATTTGGATTTGTGCCTTTTGGTTGATAGGCTTCGTTAAAGACGCATAGGACGTTTTTTCCCTGTCTTAGGGTGAAGCGTGCGCTAATGGCATGGACAATAACCATGTTGCCTCTTGTGGTTTTGGGAATCAGCGATTCTGTACCGTCATTGTTGACGATGTAAATGGCAGGGATTTCTTGGTTGTCGGGAAATGTAAATGTTGTTGTTTTGCCATTGTCATAAACGGAGGAGGGTTCGAGCGTGCTTGATCCTTGAGCGGTGTAAGCCCAATTGCGTGGTCCGTAGGTTTCATAAGCGTTGAAGACACTATCAATACGCTGGGCTTGTTTTTTTTCTTGTCGCATAAGGGCTGCGAGTCTTCTTTGTTCTGCTTCTTCTTGTGGGTAGCGAAATTTCACAAGGAAATATGTTTCTTGTCCAGATGAAATTTCCCCATCTTTGATCATGAGTTCAAATTGATAGGAGCGCTTTGAGCCATCAAGCTTTGTGGTGACGACTTGGAGATTGGTAATGGGTTGGACTTCTCGGGCTTTAAGGAAAAGAATATTGCCAGCGGGGGCGACTTCCCATGCAACGCTGTTGCCAATTGCCACATGGGCAATTTCTTCATTGGGAGAAAATTCTATTTGTACCGATGAGCGTATGGAGCCAATAATTTTTGTGACATTATAGGCATCATAGTTGATAAAGCGAATGCGGCTATCGCTTGGCGCACGGGTGGGAAAAATACTGGCATGGCTCAAGGCTATAGGAGAAAGGGTAATAGCGATGTTAAGAATGAGAAAAAGAATTTTTTTTGTCATGATCAGTTGACCACTTCCGGATCGGTTCTATATTCACTAACAATAAACCCTAGAGGATTTATCAAACGGTTTTGGACAGAGATAGGGGCATCGATGTATTCAAAGGTAAGTGTTGCAACCCAGTGGGTGATGAATTCTTTGTTGTTGTCGTTGTCATGAATGGTTCTGTAGTAACGCACTTGGGCGACATCGTCATTGATAAAGGAGATTGATTTTATTGTTATTGTAACAGCAGCGTGTTTATAGAGAATTTGAGGACTTTGGGGATTTCTTGCTCCATACCAGCTGGCAAATCTTTCCTGTTCTTCAGAAGAAGAGAGGAGAGAGACGGTTTGGAAGTTGTGTTGTGTTTCTTCTGTGGTGAAGCCTTCACGGGAGCGGACATATTTTGCAGCAAAGTAGCGTGTGATTGCTTCGTCGACATTGGTGGGACCTTCTTTTAAGGCTTCCACAACTTCAACAATGCCGGTTGAATTGTCCACACGGATGACAAAAGGTTCCACGGTTTTAAGGGGCGTGAGGGTGATGACCGCGAGAGAAGACATTATTGCAACAGCAACCGCGATGCCGGCAATGGCAAGCGAGACGCGGGTGGTGCGGCGTGAGGCGAGCATGCGATCTTGATCAAACGAGCGTGCTTCAGCAATGTATTGTTCTATGTCTTTTTCTTTCATGCTTTTTGCCCGCAATTTTTGTAAGACTTCATTTCTTCATCCGTTAATTTTTGTGCCAGAAGCATTTCCAGCTTGCCTTCTTTTAGGGTTGAAGGGGTGTTGTTACTGATGATAATGGGCGTGGGCGTGGGTTTTTTCCCTTCCCAATTCCACATTGATCTGTTGAGTGGACGTTTAGAATATCCATCACACTTTGGGAGTGACTTCAGTGTGTTTGGTGAAGACATACAGCCACTGAGAAAGAGAAATGGTAAGATAATCCCAATTTTTTTAAATTCCCGCATTTTAAATTTAGACCTTTTTTAATAGTGATGCTAGTTTTTTAATTCCCCTTGTTGCTGCATTAGCAGCTCGTCCACTTAGTTGAGCCGTTGTTTTAGCGACTGGTCCTGATCCTGTAAGAGAAGCCCCTCCAGAGGCTAAAGCTGATGCGATATCAGGGAGTCTGAGGAAAAGGTAAATACCACCAATACCAACAACCAAGAACTGAATTAAAGTAGTGATGATATTGTCAACACCTCTTGAAAAAATGTTCATTGAAATCTTGACATATAAATCACCAAGCAGCACGACTAACACATATAAAATGATGAAGTTTGCAACTTGCCCTAACCATGCTTCTGTGAATTTTCTGGTTGAGGAAAACATATAGAGGCTTATGAAGAGTGGTCCTATTGATATGACAAGAAACAAACCCAATTTAGCAAATAATGAAACAACAAAACCGACTAGACAAAAAAAGATAGCAGCAACTAGGCAGATAAAACCAGCAATCCATGTCGCAATAAACATCCCCATTTGAGTCAGACCTGTGTACTGGTTTGCTGCGTCCAAAACCTGTGCTCCAGCTTTGCCTATCATATTATCCCATACATTTCGATCCACATGTGCTCCTTGTGTGACGTTTGCAATGGCATTTGGCAAATCATGGAAAAATATACCACTGACCCACGCATTATAAACATCGGCGTTTGTGGCAAGTGAAACAACGATGCCGAGTTTGAAAGTTGTCACTATAAATTCCCATAAGGGCATGGAAGAGCGCCCATAGATGATATTGTAGCCCATAAATATAATGTAGATTGTACAAGACAGTTTAAGCGGAGCACCTAAACCTGACGAAAGATTAGAAATGGCGTCATTCATTGCCTTTGTAATGGGATCCATTAACATATTGTCGATATAAGAAAATACGCCTTTGCTTTCTACTGCCATTGAGATGCTCCGCTCTTCATTATGTCTTAATGGTTATTTTGTTGTTCTTCTGCCGCCCGTTCTTTTTCTCTTCGTTCTTCCTCAGCACGTCGTTTTGCTCTTTGTTCAGCTAATTTTTTTTTAGTATTAGCTTCCATTTTTTCAATCCAAGCTTTTTGTTCAGCTTGAAACTTTTCATCTATTTTGCGATTTTCTTCTTCAATTTTACGGCTTCTTTCTGCTGCTTTTGCTTCATACTCTTTCTGAAGTTCTAAAAATGCTAACCGCATGTTTTCACAATTTTTTGAAGTTCCTGCAAATCCACATTTCGCATCCCACTCTAGGCGTAATTTTTCATCTTTTTTAAATTCTGCGACGCTATAGGTCTTTTCACATCCAGCAGCGATAATTCCAGTGCCAAGTAGCAATGTTGTTATGAGAACTTTATTCATCAATATTTCCCCTTCTTTCTTTCAGTTTTACAAGGTTTGAGCACAATTTTTAAATTATGCTTGTGTTATCGGTTTTTTATAACCAGTGATGATAAATCTAGGGCAGCGACATAATCTTGCCATAAATCTATTGTATAGCCTGTAAGGTTCTTTAAGTTGAGCAGCTAAAGCGCAATAGCGATGTGTAATGGTGCTATCCATTGTTTTTGTAATGGGATCCATCAACATATTGTCTATCTTAGTGAATATGCCTTTGCTTTCTACTGCCATTGAGATGCTCCGCTCTTCATTATGTCTTAATGGTTATTTTGTTGTTCTTCTGCCGCGCGCTCTTTTGCTCTTCGTTCTTCTTCAGCACGCTCTTTTGCTCTTTGTTCAGCAAGGAATTTTTGATTCTCTTCTCTCATTTTTTTAATTCTGGCTCTCATTTCAGCTTTCAATTTTTCCATTGATTTGCGATTTTCTTCGTCAATTTTACGACTTCTTTCTGCTGCTTTTGCTTCATATTCTTTCTGAAGTTCTAAAAATGCTAACCGCATGTTTTCACAATTTTTTGAAGTTCCTGCAAATCCACATTTCGCATCCCACTCTAGGCGTAATTTTTCATCTTTTTTAAATTCTGCGACGCTATAGGTCTTTTCACATCCAGCAGCGATAATTCCAGTGCCAAGTAGCAATGTTGTTATGAGAACTTTATTCATCAATATTTCCCCTTCTTTCTTTCAGTTTTACAAGGTTTGAGCACAATTTTTAAATTATGCTTGTGTTATCGGTTTTTTATAACCAGTGATGATAAATCTAGGGCAGCGACATAATCTTGCCATAAATCTATTGTATAGTCTGTAAGGTTCTTTAAGTTGAGCATCTAAAGCGCAATAGATGTTATCCATTGTTTTTGTAATGGGCTCCATCAACATATTGTCTATCTTAGTGAATATGCCTTTGCTTTCTACTGCCATTTAGATGCTCCGCTCTTCATTGTGTATTTTTATAATTTAATTATTATTTTGTTCTTTTGCTTTTTGTTCTTCCTCAGCACGCTCTTTTATCCCAAATGTAGCATTCCATATTTCTTTAGCTTTTGCCTGACGTTCTTTCTCAAGTTCTAAAAATGCTAACCGCATGTTTTCACAATTTTTTGAAGTTCCTGCAAATCCACATTTCGCATCCCACTCTAGGCGTAATTTTTCATCTTTTTTAAATTCTGCGACGCTATAGGTTTTTTCACAGCCAGCAGCGATAATTCCAGTGCCAAGTAGCAATGTTGTTATGACGATTTTCTTCATGGCGTGCTCCAGATCTTATCTATTCTTTTCTGATCCTCTTTAATTTTAGCTCGCCATTCAGCGTCTTCTTTAATTCTCCGTTTTTCAGCTTCAGCTTCCCGTTTTTCAGCTTGTTCTTTCTCTTTTTGTTCTTCTGCAGCGCGCTCTTTTGCTCTTCGTTCTTCTTCCGCGCGCTCTTTTGCTTCTTGTTCAGCTCGGAATTTTTCATTCTCAGCTCTCATTTTTTCAATCCAAGCTTTTTGTTTAGCTTTAAATTCTTCATCTAGTTTGCGATTATGTTCTTCAGCTTTTTTCCGGCGTTCCTTTTCAAGTTCTAAAGCTGCTACTCTTAGGTTTTCACAATTTTTTGAAGTTCCTGACCATCCACATCTTGCTCCCCATTCTTCCATCAAATTTTTATCTTTTTTAAATTCTGCGACGCTATAAGTTTTTTCACATCCAGCCGTGATGAGCCCTGTGCAAAGTAGCAATGTTGTTATGAGAACTTTATTCATTATTTATTGTCCTGTTTCTTTTCAGATTCTTGTTTATCGTCATTTGTCGAGCCAAAGCCTCTCCAATTTTTACGGGTTTCAAATTCAGCTTGCTCTGCATTTTTACAATTTTTCGAATTCAAATCCCCTGACGTCAAACATTTCACTAATACTTCTTCCATCAGTTTTTTATTTTTTTTAAGTTCTTCTACACTGTAGGTTTTTTCACACCCAGTGGTGATGAGCGCTGTGCAAAGTAGCAATGTTGTTATGATGATCTTGTTCATATTCAAGCCCCTCTTTTTTACTCTTTATTGACCACGCATTTTTTGGGCTAAAGCTTTGGTTCGTGCTTTAAATTCTTCTATTTCACGTCTTTCTGCCGCTTTTTCTTCTGCTTGTTGAATCATCATGGCGGCTTGCATTTGGAGTATTTTTGTTTGGAGGTCTGCTTGTACCGCTGCTAATTGTGCTTGAATGCCTTGAATTTTACCCGCATCTTCAGTACTTCCAAGTTCGTCAAGGAGCTTGGTAATGTTTTTTTGTGTTTCACTGGCTTCTTCGTAGACGTCTTGTCCTTTGGCTGCTTGTCCTACTACGCGCTGTTCGGCTTTTTTCACTTCCTGTGCGTAAAAAGCATCTACTGCCTCTTTTGAGTCTGCGCCCCCCGCGGGCTCTTTGTATTTAAGCTCTTCTTGCCATTTTTGCGTGTTTTTGCTGCCGCCACCGCCACCGCCACCGCCGCCACTGCCCATCGATTGTTGAAAGTGGTTAAAATCAAAAGGGAGGGCGCCACTGTTCCCTTGCTTGTTAAACATGTCTTTCAATCCCGAAATGTCAGGCTTGACATTTAAGGAGTTATATAATTGTTTCGCTTGATCGAGTTGGCTCTTTAATTGGTCAAGCTGTTGTTTGCCTTGTTGAATTTGTTCTTGCAATTTGTTAAGTTGTTGTGTGCCTTGCTGGACTTGTTTCATTATTTGTCCAACAGCCGCGGGATCATATACCATGATAGCAAAGGCATTTGTTTGAAAGCCAAATGAAGCTGCACAGACGGCTGTTGCCAATAAAAGTTTTTTCATTGTTTTGACCTTTCTTGAAAAATAGGAAGCCATTTTTCTGGAGATTGTCCAACTTCATCCATAATGGTCTCTAGGAGTTCAATATTCTTGGTGGTGCCACTTAAAATGGCTATTTCATCATCAAAGCCCCGTAAGTTCAGTTCTGCTACAACTGAACTTTGTCCTTGTTTGATGAGAAAACGCCGTGACTCACGGCTTAATTCTGATTGTATCAGGTTAAATTCTCTGTCCGATAATTTAAAACCTTCTACATAATCCCCATGATTGCCCTTTTGGTTGGGAAAATAAATCTGTGTCGGACATTGCTCTATAATGGTGTGAGCAATGGTCGAATTGATCGCATCTTTGGGAGATTGCGTTGCAAACAACATCAAACCATTTTGTTTACGAATAGTTTTCAGCCTGTCTTGCGCAAAGGCTTTAAAGGAATCATCCTCTAAGGCTTTCCAAAACTCATCAATGACAATGATAATACGACGTCCATCAATCAGAGACAAAATCCTATGAAAAAGATACATCATTAAAGGTGGACGAATTTCATCATTGTCTAAAAAATCCGTCATGTCATAACCAATAAATTTTGCATCAATGCCAATGTCGTCATCAGGATTGTCAAAAACCCACCCTAAGGCATTGCCTTTACACCATCTTTCTAAACGACCCGATATCCCCTCTCTATGCGTGGTATCAAAAAACATTTGTAAGGCAGAGATCGTCCGTTGTTCTTTTGGTAACAAGGCAAGCTGGTCAACAGCCGCCGTGATATCTTGTCTTTCTGATTCACTGATCTTTTGATCTTCAGACGAAACAAGCTTTATAATCCATTGGCGTAAAAAAACTCTATCTGCTGGATTGTTATAGTCTAAGCCTTTTAGCGGTGCTATGCCTGTCGGTTTACCATTCTTCAAGGGCATATAAGTGCCGCCACCCGCTCTGACAAAAAGTTCTGCACCCCGATCTTTGTCAAAAAAGACCATATTGGGATCATGCTTTTGAAGTTGTGCTAAAAGAAAATTGACAATAACCGTTTTCCCAGAACCAGAGGGACCACAAACAAATGTATTGCCTAAATCACCAAAGTGAAAGTTAAAATAAAACGGTGAACCAGCAGAGGTTTTCATCAAGGCTACCGCTGGTCCCCACACATTGCCATCTATTTTTCCAACCGGAAAAGAATGAAAAGGAGAAAGCGCTGCATAGTTGCGGCTTGTTATTGCACCAGAGCGGGTGCGATAAGCATAATTGCCAGGCAATTGTGCCCACCAAGCCGCCGCTAACCCTAAATCTTCCCGCGCAATCACAGCCCCACCATCTGTAAGACGAGAACGCGCTTTGGCAAGATTATCCGCTAATTCTTGCGGCGTATCAGCAAAAACTGCCAATGATAAATGATGTTCCCCTAAAACAAAACGATTGGATTCAAGATCATCAAGCGCATCATCCAGCTCCATAATTTGTGAGCCCGCACGGTCTCCTGCATTGACCATTTGGTTTTGTTTGCGCCCCATAATCTGCTTGGCAATGTTTTTGCTCTTGAAAACAAAAGATTGGGTGAAAATAAACTCAAAGGGAAGCGTGAGCAAACCATCCGCCATGCCTACCCTGGTTTTTGCTGGATATTCTTTCCAACCAAACATGCCCGCAAACCGCTGTTCCGCCTCGGTGCGTATTTCTATGATCTCTTTCCCAAAAATGAGACGGTCTGAATAAACAGTTGAAGCTATCGTCCCCCATGTGAGAGGGATGCGTTCACGACGACCTCCCACCAATTGATGGATAAACTCACTTTGCTGCGAATAAATATTACCTTCATGTTCATAAAGGCTCAGTCTTTTTGCACCATAGCGCTCTAAATTTTGAATAAGATCTGTTGTAATATCTTCAAGCTTGCGAATGGACTCTGCATCAACTTCTGTCTTTTCTTGCTTGGCTTTGCCTAAACGTTTGAAAAACTCCACTAATTTATCCGTTTGATCAACGTGTGGATTCCACAAAATCGAAAGATAAAGATCATTGCGATAAAGCTCCTGTGAAACCATCCGCTCGCGATATTTATCATCTAATTGCTTGGCAAATGCCGATCTGAAAGTCCCATCCGGATAAACAGTTTCACGCTTTCTGATAATATGGCTATAAAGCGCTATCCGTTCATCCGCTATGTTTTTAAACAGATTGTTGAGCTGTTCGTGAAGCACATTCAGATCAATAATATCCGCTGTCTCAAAGTTAATGCCTTCAAGTTTAATAACGCTCATGAGAGCGCGTGAATCCAGCGCAATGATATGTTTATTGACATGGCGCACATAAGGAATGATCGCCTCTGGCTGCTTTTCACGTTTGCGCTCTGTTGTATTCATTATAATTCCTCATAATTACGAATTAATCGTAATGGAGAAATACTTCCCCCACCCCATAGACTCGAATTTCTGGCAAAAATAGATGTCTTTTGCCATGTCAGAAGAATACGAAATTTGTTATGGTCATGCTTTAGGATTTCCTTGAATATGAAATGCATGGCAATCCCAATAGTTACAAGAAAAATATTGCCTATCATAATAAACAATATCATCGTTCCTATCGCATTTAATCCCATAGCTTCCACCGTCACGCCTGCGATCATTGCAGGGCGCGTGCAAGCAAGAAATAACGTATCTTCTGTTAGCTTATCGTGCTCTTTCATGGCTTTGAAAGGCTAGAGTCAAGCGAATTAAGACATAAACATTGATGCGATTTGCGATGCACCAAAAACAATGCCGATGCCAACACAAACAAAGAAAGCTTTACGCATTTCAACATAACCAGCAATCCATGCAAGCCCAACACCAGCAATCGCAATGGTTGCAATCGATTTTGCAATTGGTCCTTTTAAAGCATCAACTATTTTTTGAAGAGCAGTTTCAACTTTTCCGAAGCCGCCATCAGCAAATGCTGGTTCACTCAGTGCGATGAAGGCAATAAACAGCATCAATGCTGCTGTTAACCATTTCTTTTGTGTGTTGGATAGAGTAGTTTTTGGTAAGGTATGTTCATTAATGAACGAATTATTCATGTTTTTCATGAAAATTCCCCCGCTTTATGTTTAAGTTGATCATAAAATTAATATTCAAAATATTAATCAGGAATCATATAAATGAAAAAAATAAATTTTTCTATCGATAAATTAACAATATTTAATCTTTTTTTAATTAATAAACAAAAATATACTAATATTCAAAATGATACTTTTAAAATATCTTAGAACAGCGTCTAAATATATTGTCTTAATTTATATTATTATTTTGGGATACTTTTATTTCAGTCAACATACTGAAAAAATTATGCAAAATTATTTTTTTAAAGTGCCAGAAAAGACAATAGAAAACCCTGTTCAAAATCCGAAGTCACAATTGATAGATTATGCAAACCAACAAAATGTTGTGTTGTATCCAAAACCATTCGCATCACAATTTTATGAAGAAAATGTGCCGGTCTATTCAGGTGCTATACAGGTAACAAGTGGTGTGACCTTTAAAATGATTACGCTTGTGGATGATGGATGGAGAAAAAAGATCATTCGTGATATTCGATTATATGGTGTGGAAAGCTGTGAAATGAGGCAATTTGCCTCACGCAACGGCGTTAAGTGGCCATGCGGTGCTTTTGTTACTGCTTGGCTTGTTTCAAAAACAATCGATAAAAAGGTTACTTGTCGGCAAGCACGTGTCATTCAACAGGTTCATTATGCACAATGTTTTGTGGATGGGGTTGATCTGGCACGTTTGGGGCTTGCAGAAGGGTTGATGGTGTTGACAAAAGATCAGCATAATTTCCCATCTCCAGCAGACTATAAAACTCTACAATCTGCTGCTCAAAAAGCACAAAATGGCTTATGGTCGAGCAAATTTCAACAACCAGAAGATTGGCGAAGAGACAATGGCAGTTATAATCCCATTGACCATTATTGATAAAGCGTTCTCTCAAGCACTATTTAAAAATCAAGACAATATTCCACTACGAACTTTATCAGAAAAAAGTTAATCATAATCCACACAGGATTTGGTGGACAACTCTCTTCAGTAAAAATTGTTGTGTTTAAAACTTGCTTACTCATATAAGTTGTTCACTACAGCGCTATGTAAGAGCGCGTTCCCTTGGCGATATGTTATTTCGTTTTGCTTTTTAAATGAAAGGCTTTCTGCCTCTCAAACTATTAATAATCGCACCCCAATCATGACATCAGATCTGCGTTTATCAGAGGACTATCAAGCCTTTGGGGGAGAGGCAAGGGAACTTTGTAAAAGTACATCATGAGGCGCACGTGCCCTTGACCAATAGCCAAAAGGCTTGTCTTGTCCTTTTCATGCAGCTTTAAAATCATGATTAAAGAGAAAACTTATAAGGGGTATAAATAGCAGTTTATAGGTATCATAGGTGTTAATCGAAAAAACTAGAAAGAAGATTGCAAACCCTCGTTTTATCGTGTTGAATATTTTTGCATCGCTTTGATCTTGACACGCTTTTTTCGAGCTATGAGTCGTTTCAAATAGAGGGAAGTATAATGGCAAAAAAATAAAAACCCAACTGCGTCAAAAGAAGGGTTTCTAAATACCTGTACGGTAAATTAAAATATCAAGTAATTCTCAATTTAATTTATCGTGATGCGTTCTGCAAGAGAAATTTTGTGGAAAAAGGGTATTTTTAACATTTTTTTGCCTCCAATAGAGAGGTTTTAAAAATTATGGTTAAGAAAACATCTGGTAGAAAATTAACTTCAAAGCACTGGGAATATATAAAAATTGCTGATAATACTGATATTGGACACATTAGTAGAAGCCAACTTATTTTTCTTGTACAAGAATTACCTATAATTGGTCTTATCAAAGGAACAGAAGCCCATTTATTAGCTAAACTTTTGAATACTGTACCCGTTGCGCATTTTGAAAAAGGTAAACTTCCAATAGTTTTTAAAAGCAACCATCAAATTGGTCTGGAAATTGGTTGTACGTCTGTTCATGTAAGTAGATTACTTTCACGCCTTTTTGATAAAGGTCTTATTGTGATGCGGGATTCTGGTAACTTTAAACGCTATAGTTTTAATTCTGCTAATTATGTACCAATTGCTTGTGGTATTGACCTTAGCATTTTAATCGCGCGTTACCATGAACTTAAGCACTCTATTTTAACGATTAAAGAAGAAAAGAAACATCATGATATGGTTGTTAGGACCTTTTGTGGTGTTTGTCGTCGATTGCAGCTTCGTATCGAAGAGATAAAATTTACATCTATTGCTTCAATGTTTTTAAATCGTATGAATAAAATTAAATCTGTTCTTGGGTCCCCTTTTAAAGCGTCTACCTTTAAATTGGAAAAAGCTATTAAGCTTTTTAATCGGCTCTTAGATCGTTTATTTTTTACAAAAATGTTATGCACAAATAACAAAAATGTTATGCAATTACATAATACAATCCCTAACTATGATTGTAATTGTAACAAAAATGAGTATTCAGAAAAATCTGAACACAACTCAAAATACTAACATGACCTTCGGTCATGAAAAAAGGCTTATGAAAAAATAGAGAAAAGCAAAACCCAATCATCATTTTCTTCAAAATACACTGCATTTCTTCCAATCAAACTAGAATTTTTAACGCAAGCTTTGCCTCATGTTGCTATGTTCATGAAACATGGATTGCAATCTGAAAGAGATTTAATCGGATCCATGGAATTTTTAGCGAAAATAAAGGAGATTTCTTTTCAGGCACTTGAAGAAGCTAAAGAGACTATGAGAAAAAATGTGCTTTCTTTTGCTATAAAAGAAAGCACATCGGGGGGATTAGAGCGACAGCTTTACATATTCTACTCTGAAAAGCGGTCCTTTTTATCTTTTTTCCACAGAAAATAAGTTACAAGTCCGAGAATGGGAACTCTCAATTTGGCAAAAGGGAAATGTTGACTGAGAGCTGCAAGGCTGGAAACGGTCGCATCTGTCATTAGTTTTTGGCGTTGTTCTTCTGTCTTTTTTTGTTGGTCATAGCGTTGGTAAGCCTTGAGAACACGACTGATAATAAGACCTAATCCTGCAAGAGAAAGACAAATTAAAAACATGATACTAGCGGCGGCAAGAGGATTCATAACAGAACATAACGCAATAAAAACGGTGATACATAAAAAAAGCAAAGACATGAAGAATGAAATGCCAATAAATCCACAGCAAATTGCTTGAAGGCGTACTTGCTTGACAGTGCTTTTAAGCCCTCCACCGACAAGATGGTTTAAAAGAGGAGTGATAAACTTATGCATTGCTTAACGACGCAGTAGTTGAGAAAGAATAAAACCAACCCCTGCGGCAAACAAAACACTTTTGCCAGGATTTTTACGAACGCATTGATTTATGGTTTGTTCAAGATCACTGATTTTGTCTTTTGCTTGAGATATCATGTCTTCACCACTTTCTTTCGCGGAGTGATATAGTTTTTCCGCTTTGTCTTTGGCGGCGTTAAATTTGTTTGCACCAAGATCTGTCAGGGTTGAGGTAATCCCTGAAATTTCAGTGCGTAACTTTTCTAATTGTCCTTGTAGGTCTTTTTCTACGACTGTTTTATTATGTTGTGTTGTTTTGTTCTGGGCCATGATATTTTTTCCCTCTCTTGATTCATTATATTTGTATTGGTGTGTTCATAGTGATCATTTGCATTGGAGTGAAAATTTTCACTGCTTGAGTAACGCCAAAAGTTTTTTTTGGTTCCTTTTATTTTGTCGAATTTAAGATTGTTTTTGATAAAACAAATCTTTCCTATACGATAGGCAATACCCGTAAAGGATCGCATCCGTTGAAAATTGTTTTATGCTTTTTCAGGAATTTAACACCATTCTTCAGTTTCTTGTGGCGCAGTTTTTTATAATAGTTTTTTGAAAGCGTGTTGAGGCTTGTTTTTTAGGTTTGTGACAGATAAAAACATAGTTGTTGTGCTTTGCGGCAGAAGTAATGTCATTTTTATGCTTTTGCAGAAGAAAAAGAAAATAATATTGCTGTTCTTTACTCTCTATATATTTGGCGGATAAACGAGCACTCCCATTATACTTTATATTTTTGATAAGTTTAAGATATTGCGATAATTATTTTTTTTAAATGTAAGGTATAATTTTATTTTGGGATAGGAGGTACTTCAGTGCACTGGTTGTTAGAGATGTGCATATCCTTTTCTTCAAGAGTTTTATGATATTTTTGCTGTTTATCCTATGCAAGTAAATATTTTGTTGGGTTTAAAAGAGCCGCTGAAATGAGAGAAGCTTTGCGATATGAGGGATTCATTCAACAGAAACGATGATAAATTATTCTTATAAATTAAAATATTATATGCAATACTTCTTGCGAGTCTATCATTTTGCCAAATTTATGCAATAAATTGATTGTTTAAGATCAACTTGTTGAATTGTTAGAGAAAAATTTCTTGAGTGATTTCTTTAGAATAAGAGAGAGCTTGTGGAATAAAACTATACTTGATTTATCAAGTTTGCTTTCTTAAGAGGAATGCGAAAATGACGTTAAAAGGGTAGTAGCATTGTGGAACAGTGATGCTATGCGGGATGACGATCCAGCTCATAAAAAAGATAAGACCACAAGAATGTGAGATAGAAATGGAATCTGAAACAGTACCTTTAGATAATATGTCTGCTGTATTGACAGCGCATGATTTTTCTCCTTTTTCTATGTTTATGGCTGCTGATTGGGTGGTGAAAGCCGTTATCATTATTTTATTACTTGCTTCTCTTATATCTTGGACAATTGCTTTTGTGAAAATTATTGAGATCACTTTGGCAAAACGAAGAGTGCGTCATGAACTTCAATTGGTTCTTAATGCTCAGACTCTTACACGTTTGGCAGCTAGCTTGAAAGAAAGCAAAGGGGCTGGTGTGTTTTTTCTCAAAGAAGTCCTTAAAGAGGTGTATCTTTCTACACAACAGGTTCATTTTTCTGCTCCTGAAGGAATAAATAAAAGCTCTGAGGAAAGAACCAGTGCAAGGGAAAGTGCACAAACGCTTGAAGACATTCTCTTTTATGAGAAGAGTAATCAATATGAAGATGTTTCCCGTGATGTTCGCGATGCTAAGGCTCGCGATGTTCATGAAGGTTTAAAAGAAAGGGTTCATTCGCTTTTGTCACGCTGCTTGTTGGCTGCTACACGCCGTGTTGCATGTGGAAGCGCTGTTCTTGCAACCATTGGTGCAATTGCTCCCTTTGTTGGTCTTTTTGCAACTGTTTGGGGCATTATGAATTCTTTTATTGGGATTGCTCAGTCTCAAACAACGCGACTTGATGTGGTTGCTCCCGGGATTGCTGAAGCTTTATTCGCAACGGCTATTGGGCTTTTTGTAGCTATTCCCGCCGTTGTTATGTATAATAGCCTTATGCGTGCTTTGAATGGTTATCGCAATGATTTAGGCGATATCGCTGCGGCTCTTGAAAGGCTCTTGAGCCGTGAACTTGATAAACAAAGACAACAGAAAAGTCATAAAAAATGAAAGCAAGCCTTAATAATGATTGGGATACAGACGAGAGTGGGTTGCAAAGCGAAATCAATGTGACCCCTTTTATTGATGTTGTATTGGTGTTGCTTATTGTTTTTATGGTTGCTGCACCTTTGGCAACATCTGTCATTCCCGTTCAGCTTCCTTCTATAACTCAAGGACCTTCAGTGGTTCAGTCTGATGAACCTCTTTATGTTACTTTGCAAAAAGATCGTTCTCTTTACATTGGTGATCATCTTGTAGAACAGGTAGCTTTGAGAGAAGCTTTGTTGAGAGAAACTACGCAAAATTTAGAGACAAAAATTTTAATCAAAGCTGATAGTGAAATTGATTATGGTACTGTCATCGATTTATTAAATCAAATACGCATGGCTGGATATAATAAAATCGGTCTTGTAGGATTGCAAAGCTCTACCAATCTTACCTCAAGAGGTGTGATCAATAATAAAACCACAGGGGTAGCGGATGCTACTGTCGATGGAGTGGGTGGTAACATTGTGGGGCATGTGGATGTCATAAAAACCGGCACTGCGGTAAACGCTAATATTTCAGGAGTTGCTTCTGACCAGTGATAAAAAACAGCCTTTGTTGCAGGAAGCAAAGCTATATTACTCAAAGTCGTAGAGTGAAATTGATTATGGTACTGTCATCGATTTATTAAACCAAATACGCATGGGGTTCATATATTGAATCGGTTTTTAGGATTAAGCTCTACTCATCTTGCCTCAAGAGGTGCGATTAAGAAAAACAGCAGGGGCGGTTGTTATGTGTCTTAATACATCTTAAAGCCCTTTTTGCGACGGTGTTCATAAATAGTATAACGGTAAAGCTTCCGTAAAATAATAAAAAATCTATTGAACCTCATTATTATTATGCTTAATAAAGGAGCAAGCGAGCACCCTTATAGTATTTATACTTTCCCCCAATGTTATGACAGTACTTAGTACAAGTATTCATTATAGGTATTTTTTCAGTTTTTATCTACATGCTAGCTACGTTTGGAATGTGAGAGAAATGCTTTTGATTGATGTAATATAAATAGATTTGCAATGAAAGAATCTTACAGTATTGAGTTTTCTCATTTAAGTTGCAAGAAAATTAATTATTATAAATCAAAATGATGTATAGATTGTAGACATTACAAGCGGTGTGTGCGCTCCCAATGGTTAATGCCAATGTTTTTGTTATGGGGGAGGGGTGTACGGTGATAACGAAGTTTTGTATAGCGCAAGAAACGTAATTGAGAGATGATTGTTTAGAGGTGTGTTTAGTAAAAAACTTTGAAAGCAAATGCGCACCCCTCCTGCACTTTGAAAAGCTCGAAGGAGTTTCCGTGAAAGAGTCGTTAGAATAAGCGAGTATTATATTTTGAGAAGAGCGATTTTTTCAGAGCTTCTTAAGTATGCCCCGTTGAACCAAAACCTCCTGTTCCACGGCTTTCGACATGGTTTTGAGTATTTTGCTCTGATTCAATGGCGCAAACATTGACTTGGGATACGGGGGCGATGACTGTTTGGGCAATGCGCATTCCCCGTTGGATGGAAAAATCTTCTTGTCCTAAATTGATAAGAAGGACTTTGACTTCACTTCCGGATAATCACACTCAATTGTTCCTGGAGTGTTGAGGCATGTGATGCCGTGTTTTAAGGCTAAACCAGAGCGTGGACGTATTTGTGCTTCAAACCCACGTGATAAATGAAAAATGAGACCTGTTGGAATAAGTGCTCGCTGCCCAGGGGCAAGAACAAGCATTTCTTCTTCTCCAATTGCTGCACGTAGATCAAGACCCGCAGAACCAGCCGTTGCGTAATGAGGAAGTTCTAAACCTTGTCCCAAGTGCAAGACGCTGAACAAATAAAGTCACGGGATGTGAAGATTGAGAAGAGACAGGGTGGTTGTTTAGAGGTGTGTTTAGTAAAAAACTTTGAAAACAAATGCGCACCCCTCCTGCACTTTGAAAAGCTCGAAGGAGTTTCCGTGAAAGAGTCGTTAGAATAAGCGAGTATTATATTTTGAGAAGAGCGATTTTTTCAGAGCTTCTTAAGTATGCCCCGTTGAACCAAAACCTCCTGTTCCACGGCTTTCGACATGGTTTTGAGTATTTTGCTCTGATTCAATGGCGCAAACATTGACTTGGGATACGGGGGCGATGACTGTTTGGGCAATGCGCATTCCCCGTTGGATGGAAAAATCTTCTTGTCCTAAATTGATAAGAAGGACTTTGACTTCACTTCCGGATAATCACACTCAATTGTTCCTGGAGTGTTGAGGCATGTGATGCCGTGTTTTAAGGCTAAACCAGAGCGTGGACGTATTTGTGCTTCAAACCCACGTGATAAATGAAAAATGAGACCTGTTGGAATAAGTGCTCGCTGCCCAGGGGCAAGAACAAGCATTTCTTCTTCTCCAATTGCTGCACGTAGATCAAGACCCGCAGAACCAGCCGTTGCGTAATGAGGAAGTTCTAAACCTTGTCCGTGTGCAAGACGCTGAACAAATAAAGTCACGGGATGTGAAGATTGAGAAGAGACAGGGTGGTTGTTTAGAGGAGCGTTGGTTTCAGTGTGCGACATGATCAAGGTATTTCCAAAATATGAGGTCTAGAAAGAAATGATACTTTAACAAAAGATATCCATAAAACCAAGTCGATAAAGGTTTGTTGATACAGATTGTCTCCAGAGCTTGCTGATCTAGAATATTCCAAAGCACCATCTAACACCATTAATGGCATCATTATTGATGGCTTATACCTAGGAACATGCGCTTATTTGAGATCTAAATTATGTTCACAGATAAGATTTCTAGATACTACCGATAAGAATACCCGTGGCAAAAACCAAAGCACCACCAATGATAACCTGTAAAGAGGCGCGCCAAAAGGGCGTTGACATGAATTTGTTTTGGATCCAGACGATTGCGCCTAGTTCGAAAAAAACAATGATAAAAGCAATAACTGTCGCTACATAAAAAGAATTGATCAAATAGGGAAGAGTATGACCTAATCCTCCTAATGTTGTCATAATGCCGCTGGCAAGACCTCTTTTTAACGGTGAACCGCGCCCTGATAATTTGCCGTCATCGTGGGCTGCTTCTGTGAAACCCATTGAAAGTCCCGCACCAATTGAAGCTGAGAGCCCTATCAAAAAAGTTTGATGCGTGTCTCCCGTGGCAAAAGCTGCCGCAAAAATGGGGGCAAGGGTAGAGACAGAGCCATCCATTAACCCTGCAAGACCTGGTTGAATCCAAGTCAAAAGCGTTTGTCTTTGCGCTTTCGAAGGTTTTTTTACGGTGTTATTTGCTGCTGTTGTTTTTGGGGAAGGATGGCTGCTCTTGCTTTTTACAAGAGATGTTCGGTCACATAATGAACCGATAGTGTTTGCACGATTATGGCAAGTAAGGCACAAAAGTTCCTTATAATTTTTAAGCTCGTGGATGCTCATGGCGGTAAAAATTGCAGCTTCCTTAGAGGAATAAGGTTCTAGAGCTTTTGCATATTTTAAATAGAGCGCTGCATGTTGCTCTTTTACTTTGAGCGCTTGAAGTATCATTTTTTGTGCTGAACGAAAGAACAGAGCTTTACGTTGTACAAATGAAAAAAACAATTTCAACATTTTCTGTTCCTCTGCACTTTAGAATAATTCTAAAACATAAGAAAAATAAATCGAAAGTCAATCTAAAAGTTAAAAACTGACAAATTACAAAAAGGTTGCACTGAGAAAAAAGAGTGCTGAGAAATCAAGAAAGCAAAGGAGATTTATCAAGAATAATGGTCACATGAAAGAAATGATTGCGTGAAAAAATTAAGAGACAATGTGCTTTATTTTGCTAAAGGGGCGTTTCAATGAAGTGTTTCAATGTATTGTGCTAGAGAATGTGGGGAAAGGAATAAGTTGGCACCGTCATTCATTTGATGCGTTCAAAATACTGTAACAGTTCTTGGAATTTGAATTCTTTAAAAGAGACCTTTTTCAAGGGACAAAAGCCCATTTCGCGAGGGGGGCCCGTGAAGAGTATAAAAGGGTAGAGCGACAAAATTTCCATGAAATAATATAAATTCCATTGAGTCTTCTTAATCTTTACGCTTCATAAAAGAGCAAGCCAGCATCATCATACACCTTAGCTCCCAGTGTTGCGCCACTCATCGCGCTTGTGGAGGTGTAAGCCAGTATTCTTATGATATTTACGTGCATTTAGAGTTGTTACAGCTTTTGCATTTAGGTGGATTTGTTAGCGTGTAACGAATTATCTTTAGTACTGTAATTTCAGGGGCAGGTTTAAGGGTGGAAGTACATAAATGAGAGAGAGATATTATCATATCAAACAGTGTTCAATTTATTACATTGCATTTGTGTGAATATAGCTGATCAAATTTTATTTATCATGTGGAGTGGGGAAAAGTTAACAGTATTAATTGAATATAAAAAAACATAAACTGTAATCTGAATTACAGTTTATGTTTTTAAGTATTAAATAAGCTTACTGTTTAAACTGTATTTAAGTGAAACGTTGTTTAAACGAGCATCCACGCACTGTCCGCAAGAGCATCAAATGCTTTTTGACCCGGTGTACGATAGGGAGGCCGCTTTTTAGAAAATAACCATGAAAAATACGCAATAAGACCCCAAAGTGCTGCTGCAAATCCCATCGACATTCCTACCTTTATAACACCTTCTTTAACATCTTGTTCAGTGCTTTGTGTTGAAATATGATCCATAACCATATCAATAGCTTTAAAAAATTTATTTTCTTTTGACACTGTAGAAGAAAAACTAGAATCTTGAGAATGACTATTCAAATAGTAAGCATTAGCTTCCAGAATCTGTGAAAAGAAAAAGGCTATTGTAACAATATATAACGCGATTTTTTGAAATATTTTCATTATAATGATCCCAATTTAAAATATTTAATCAAAAAAGTTTTTTCATTACACTTTCTAAACAAAACAAAAAAAGCACCATGGCATCCCGCGATGCATAATTTCATTATGTTTTTAATGTGCTGTTAATACAAAGTGTTTAATTACACATTTTGTATTATATTTGGGTAATTTCCATAGTTTATTGATTCTGTCAACTTTTCAATTTTGGTTTTTAACTTAAATTATAAACTATAATTTTTTTGTTAATTTAGAAATAAATTTAAATTATATTATTGTTTTTATTATATTTATTGTATCATCTGTTTTGGTAAGTCGTAAACGCAATTCTATATTATTAAAGGAGATATTTTAAATAAACAAAATGTAGTTTTTTGTGGTGTAAATGACATATGTTCTGTATAAATTTTGATGCAATTTTTAAGATATATTGCGGTGTGAAGTAATCGTTTTATGTTATCTCGTAAAAACACTATTTTGCGGTGTGGTGATATAAGTTCTGTGTTCAGCGTTATAGTTACCAATCGGTTATCATATGGTAAGTAAACTAATATTATTCAGATTACGTAAGCATTGTTAGCTCTCTTTACAAAAATTGATGCGTTCAAAGATGAATGGAGTATTCTGTTTAGTCTTAAAGCGCTTGAATCATTAAATGCTCTTTACTATTTTTTCTTTTCAAATATGCTGGCTTTTTCATCCGTATTGAGGGACGTAAATAAACAAGTTGTGAGAGGTCGAATATCTTTTGGTAAATTGAGCGATTGAACACTTCAATAGCGTGAAGAACAGGGGATTATTTGTTATGCCAAATTATGAAAAAATTTTTTCAATCTTGGAAAGATATTCCCATTGCGGCAAATCATATAAAGTTTAAGCAACGGCAGCACGATTTTTTGTGCAATGAAATGATAAGTATGTACAACATCTCGGTAATCTCCATGGGAAACTTTACCGGATCAACAGTACGGATAGTGTCTTCCGCTTACCCCAAATCGCAGATATTTCAAAACAACAACGGTGGAGAATGAATGTTGGATATGTTCTAGGGAAGGTTGTAAAAAATGGCTAAAAAGTTTTTAAAAAAATACCAACAATGACGAAAGGAGCGGTTGCCCACTCCTTCGTTCCTATTTCCCTTTCGGGGAAGCAGCCACCATTACTGATGCCGTATATGGTGATACATATACGCTTATTTTTTTTCTCAAAAATCAATAGTGTAAATGCGGTAAATGTTTGAGCATTAGAGCTACAACTTTATGAAAATCTTCGCTGGATAATCTTGGAACAGTACGTGAGCAACTTAAACGACTTACAGAAACTGTTGTGACATAATTGCAGATAATCCATGCTTTTTTATTCTCTATGGGAGATTGTATTGGATACGCAGCGGGATTATTGGGTTGTGATTTCGTTAAAAAGGTAAAACTGTCACATTTCTAATTTTGCATTCTTAGAAAGCACTAAAACAGGCCGCTTTTTCCCAAAATTCAGGGAGTGTCGAATCATGAGGAAAATCGCACCAAAAAACTTGCCTGATGCGTGGTGCCGATTTGATTCGTGGTTTTATATGAGGTGGTTTTTTGTAAGGAGCATTTAAATCTCTTTCTCTTATATGCTCGCGCCATGCATTATAATCATGTTTCATCATAACACATGGTTCTTCAAGTTTGGTTATATCTAAGGAAATAGGTGATAGGGTAGAAGGCGCTGTGTTCTTATCTTCAGCCATAGCAGACCATTTATATTTATCGGTCCCCTCACTTAATTATTTTACGGCTTTTCTATCACGAGTTTTTATCAAAATGTTGTTCATAAGTACAGAGAGGTGAAACCATAAAATGGATATATCTGCTTATTTTTGTCTTTTGCGTACAACGCTAGAGGAGGGATGTTGGTGACTAGTTGGTGTTGGTGGGTTGGTTTGGCGGTGGGTGGTTTTGGGGGATGATTGGTGATAGGTGGGTTGTTGGTTAGGGGGACGCGATTGGAGAGAACGAGTGCACGCGGTCTCGTTTCTATTTTATGGTTAGAGTTTTTTATTGCTTGAAAGGAGCCCTTTTGAGGCAACATAAAAACTGATAAGCATGTAAAATAGGCTAGCAACGACATTCCAACCGGCAAATGAAAGAAAAAGAAAGCGTGCGGATGCTTCAGAACAAGAAGGGGGATGAATGTTGTTTAATTGGTTAAGAAGCTGGTTAATGTCTGAGGTTTTTCTCACTGCGCTTAAACCACAACTGAGGGGAGCTGTCCAAAAGCCATATTCAACACCTGCATGATAAATGGCTAAAACAAGGCTTATACACATTAAGACAAAAACACACAAAAATAAAAGTTGTATCCAAGCAGACATGCGAAAAAACCATGCCCCAAAACCTGCTAAGAGCAAAAATGGTATGGCACCATAATAGGGAAAACGCTCTATGAGGCATAAATCGCAAGGAAGATACCCTCCAAAATATTCAAAACCAAGGGCAAGACCTATTGTAGCGGACAAGCAAAAAGCGAGAAAAAAAGCCCATAAACTTTGTTCTTTTCTGCTGGGTTCAAGATGAAGGTGCTTGTATAAAAGTGGGTGATAAGACAAAACGCATGCCATTAAGTCTGTTCCTTATAAAAGCTTTTTGTTTAAAAAAACTATGAAAATCCCATAAATTAAAACGAGGCTAACACAACCAATGAGAATAATCCATTTGAAATTCTGTACTAGAAAATTCATTGCTTTTTGCCCAAAATGTTTAATCAGCCATGCGAGAAGATAAAAACGAGCGCCTCTAGAAAAAATACAAATAAGAATGAAAAGTTCAAGACGTACACTCATTACACCGGCCAAAATTGTGACAATCTTGATGGGGGGAAGATGAAAAAAACCTGATGTTATCAGTAAAATGACTAGAAATTGCAGGGTTGCACTATTTTTCAGAGATTCAAAACTTTCAACCTTACCATAAATTTCTAAAATGGGTTTGGCAAGAGTATCATAGGCAAAATGTCCGATAAACCAACCGGCAATGCCTCCTAATACAGAACAGGTAGTCGCAATCAAAGCATAGCGATAAACCCGCTTTTGATGGATAAGCAGCATCGGAATATATAAAACATCTATGGGAATTGGAAAAACAGAACTTTCAATAAAGGCAATGAAACCAAGCCAGTGTGGTGCTGTACGCCGATTTGCTAAAGAAATCGTCCAAAGCTTTAATTTGTTTAATATCATGAATCTTTCTATAAATTTAAGAGGTAAAGACTTTACAAATGAGATTGTTATAAATCCGGTAGAGAAATCCAATAAAGAAAATATTTCATAAAACAGATAAGAAAATGATATGAATTCTTAAAAAATGAGAAGTCTGCTGTTGACGAATCTGTGCTTCTTCATATAGTGCAAAGGAATAATCGACAAGTCTGTATTTTAAGTCCTGTCTTTTGTAGCAATGTGCGGGTGTGGTGGAACTGGTAGACGCGCCAGACTCAAAATCTGGTTCCGAGAGGAGTGTCGGTTCGAGTCCGACCACCCGCACCATTTCTAATATTTTCCTCTATTCTATTATGGCGCATCACGTCGATTTATAAGACATGTGGGATTGGTAAAACAGCGTTCAATGTTTTGCATGTTGAATGAAAAACATTGAATAACGTAGGACTCTCTCATTTTAAGTCTGTTTATTTTAAGTCTATTTATAGTAAATTAACCAAAATCATGTCTCTTGTACATTGCAAGTTGGATGAGCTCGCGTGGAATGAAATTTTACAAAAAATGAATAAAAATGCCTCTTATGAACGGTTTCAAGGGCATCATTGAGGGTAAAGTCTATGGTGGACGGTGTGCCAGTTTTCACTTTTATGAAGTGTAAAGATGGTGCTCTATAGATTTTATATTCTTGTGGGCGTTGTTGCAAAATGGGCTTGAGGATTTTGAGAGATGTTTCTTTAAAACACGCATGTGAATTGGTAACCCAAGTGTCTTGGATTTGAGAGTGTTTGGGATTTGAGAGTGTTTGGGATTTGAGTGTGTTTGGTTTGGAGCGCTGTCGTATGACATGAGGGGCGTGATCCCAAAAAGATCCGTGAGAAACACCAGCATGAGGCAATGCGTAATCTCCTTTTTTTAAAAGATAGAGCTTTAGAGGCTTTTGAAAGTCGTAAAAACCGAAGTAAAAGGAAATGATAAGGTTGGAAATTGGTTTTTTACCTTGACAATTTCATATTCTCTCCAAATGAAGCTGTCTCCCCGTTACAGAAATTACACAAACAGAGAACCGCAATATCCTCTCTCTACTCTGGTATACAATAGCTGTAAACACTGTCATTTGAAGTGTGGTCATATAGGGTCTTTAAACTTCTTTGAAACGTTACAGTATTTTTTTCAGTGTGTGTTGGATATTCTTAAGAGTGTTTATTTTGCTTTAGGTTTAAGGGCATTTCATGGGGAGGCACCAAGAGGAGGAGCCCGCCCCAAGAGTCCCCAAGAGTCGTTGTGTTCTTACAAACGGACATGATTTTAGAAATAGGTTTTTAGAATCTTGATTCTTCGAGAGTGGGGAGGACAAGTCAACATCATCCTATAAAACTGCAATTGATGCACAATATCCATAGTTATTTTAAAGAAATATCTCTTAATAACTGCTCTCATTTATTTTACGATGGCGTATTTTACGATGGCGCCCAGTGGTATGATGGTAAAGCTTTTATATTCCAAATGTATTACATGAAAGGGGGAGAGAGGATAGGAGCTTGCTTTAAAAGAGGGAGAGGCTTTATTGTTTCATGATTATTTATTTACAGTTTAGTCTTGGTTTTTAGAATCTACGTCTTTTTAGGGGGAAAGGGGCGTTAAAAAACCCCGTTTTTAACAGGGCTTTTAATAGTTCAACTTTTCTTACAGAACTTAGAATTTATAAGCGATACCAAAGCGAAAATCATGCGTTTGAGAAGAGATTTTAAGGTCATCGTTTGCAAATTTCTCTTTTAAAAAATCTGAATAACGATATTCTGTACGCATGATGATATGATCTGTCATTGCAAGATCAAAACCACCACCAACAGTGTAACCAAACATTGTTTTTGTTTTATCTAACACATTGCCAGAAGCAAAAACTGTCGAATCTTCTTGCGATTTTGATAAAAGTGACATGATATATTGCATTTGTGTATAGGCTATACCCCCTGCAATATAAGGCATAAGACGATGGGAGGCAAAACCAATACGCGCACGCGCAGCACCAGACCATTTTTCTTTCAATGTTACACTGCTGACAACAATGTCACCATAGTTGGGTATCGTTTCATCCTGAGCTGCAGGTTTTATGATGGGGATCCCAGCTTCTTTAAAGGCAATGTTAATAGAGTCTAATTCATCTAGAATTTTCTTTCCATTGTCTGTTTGGGTGCTTTCCCTCCCAGACCAGACTATGTCTGTATCAAAACCAAAAACGAGGTTTTCTCCCAGATCAATATTAGAACCTGCATACAAACTTGCTCTCAATCCTGATGGTTTCGGTGATAAATTTCTATCAACCCAAGCCCACTTTCCCTCCTTGGCTTCTTGTGCGTAATTTAGAGTATTTTTACTGGAAAAATATCCAATTTGTCCTCCAACATAAAAACCAGACCAAGAAAAAGGCGCAGAAACAGTAACCGGTGAGATATGTGATGATGAATCACTTTGCAACGAAACTTTCGGCTTTGATTGCTCAAAGATTACCGTATCTGCTGCTTGCGCTGTTGAAGCGGTAATGAAAGTGAAAATAGATAGTGTAATTAAACATTTTGTTTTCATAAAAAACGTCCCCAATTTATTTCAGACACAAAGCGTATTATACATAAATTGGTTAAAGAAATCTATAGTTAATATCATTATGAAAACTAAAATACGCATAAAATCTATAATTACCCATATTTAAGCGTTTTCAAACTTTTTTCGTGCTATTATCCGGCGCTTTTCAGGATTTTTAATATACTCTTTCAGTGTTCTCTGTGTTTTAGAAAAAACTATAGTATAATAAATAAGATTTTGATTTGTTTAAAAACACTGTTTTGTGTATATAAAAAAATACTATTTGTTTTTTAGTGTTAAATGTATTGTCTATAATGATTGATATCATTGTGCTTAATATTCAATTGATATTTAAAAAAATACATATTGGTACTATCACATTCTTTGCTCGTTTCTGATATTGCGTAGCTTTGTATTGCGATAGCCTTTTGAGCACTTGAGAGGATGAGCGACTTTATTTCTTTTTTTATCTATATGCCACTTTTGCTTATAACAATCCAAGCGAATAGTTTTGATTGATTGAATGGAATACGAAGAATAAGAAGGAGCAAAGTGCGAGAATTTAATGTTTTATGAGGTTTCTCATGCACTACGTAAAACGATAAATTCTCCTTTTCGTTCGCTTAAAGCCGGAACGTGGATGAGAGCCTAAAAACTGAATGTCGTTGGCAATTTTAAAGAGATTAGCGCGTGCACCCAGATTTTTGTGGAAATGGGTGAGGGTGCCATGATGGGTAAATGCCTCAAATTTCTTGCGAGCTGTCAAGGATATCTCCGTCAGAGAGCTGATTGTTTCAGTAAAGGCCAAAACCTTTCGGTGCATTGAGTTTTTCAACAGCTGTTTCTCCATTGAGCACTTCTATCTTCACGCTTTATAAAAGAGACATCTCTTAATGCTCCCAAACCCATTTCACGACGGTGGCTCGTGAATGGTATAACGATAAAGCCATTGAGCTACCCTATCTTTACGCTTCATAAAGGAGCAAGCCGGCAGGCAGCATCATTATACTTGCCAGCTCGTGGATGTTGTGACAGCCTTTTCCACAATGTTGTGACAGTCCTTGGCATTTGAGGCGGTTCATTAGAGGTGTTTTTAGTCCTTTCTTATCTTATACAATTTCTATTCACACATTCATATCGCCACACATTCATCCCGCTTGTGATGTGCAAGTGAGTGATTTTGATTGATCCAACATAGGACAGATTTAAAATGGGAAAATTCTACGGTATTCAGGATTCTCATTCAATATGGATAATACTAGATTATCATTATAAATAAACACATTATCTCATTGAGACAAGAGTAGAAATGTGGACCAGATCCTAAAATGAACGCCGTGGGCTATCGTTATCGGTCATCATCGGGGTGCTTACACCCCGATTTTTTGACAGAAAGATTTGTTTTAAGACGTTTGCATCTTTTTTAGTGGGTTGTTTATTGGGGAGCAATCATCTTTTTGGGATCAACCAGCCGGTCATAATCAGCTCCAGAAACGCCAGCTTTTAATGCTTCTGCGCGCAAAGTTGTATCATTTTTATGCGCTGCTTTGGCAATTTCAGCAGCTTTTTCATAGCCAATTTCTGGTGCAAGAGCTGTCACTAACATAAGAGAGCGTTCCATGAGAGAGTGAATGTGAACGCGATTGGCTCGTAATCCTTGGATGCAATGCATATCAAAAGAACGCATACAATCACCAAGAAGTGTAATTGATTGTAAAACATTATAACCAATAACAGGTTTATAAACGTTGAGTTCGAAATGTCCTTGGCTTGCGGCAAATGTTACACTGGTATGGTTGCCAAAAACTTGGCATGCGACCATGGTTAAGGCTTCACATTGCGTGGGGTTGACTTTTCCGGGCATAATAGAAGATCCGGGTTCATTTTCGGGAAGACTGAGTTCCCCTAAACCTGAACGTGGTCCTGAGCCTAAAAACCGAATGTCATTAGCAATTTTAAACAGATCAGCAGCGAGAGCATTCAAGCTTCCGTGGAAATGCGCAAGGGCTCCATGATGGGCAAGTGCTTCAAATTTATTGCTGGCAGTTTGAAACGTTATTCCTGTAAAAGCGCTCACTGTTTGCGCAAAAGCAATGTCAAAACCTTTTGGCGCATTTAGTCCTGTACCAACAGCCGTGCCACCTTGAGCAAGCATGTGGACATCGGCTAGAGCATTTTCAATGCGCTGAAGACTGGCTTCTAATGCGGCACGATAGCCTGAAAATTCTTGCCCTAAGGTTAAAGGCGTTGCATCTTGGGTATGGGTGCGGCCGATTTTAATGATGTCTGCAAATTCTTGCTCTTTTTGTTTTAATGTAGCAATAAGAGCTTCAAGGATTGGCAGTAAGTGTTGGCGTGTTTGCAACGTGGTGGCAATGTGAAGCGCTGTGGGAAAGGAATCGTTCGATGATTGACTCATATTGACATGGTCATTGGGATGAACTGGTTTTTTGCTTCCAAGTTTTCCTCCCAAAATCTTACTAGCACGATTAGCAATGACTTCATTGACATTCATATTGCTTTGTGTGCCAGAACCTGTTTGCCAGACGGAGAGCGGGAAATGCGTATCAAAGTCGCCGGCAAGCACTTCATCGGCGGCGGCAATAATTGCTTTTCCAATATTTTCTGGTAGTTTTCCTTTATCCATATTTACAACAGCTGCAGCTTTTTTGATAAGGACTAAGGCATAGATGATGGCAAGAGGCTGCTTTTCACTACCAATATTAAAATTATGCAGAGAACGTTCAGTTTGTGCGCCCCAATAACGATCTTGACGTACCGAAATCGTTCCAAAGCTATCCGTTTCCTGACGTGTTTCAACCATGATAAGATCCTTTTTTGTTCACGGGTTCTTAAAAAAGCTAAATAACGCGAAAGTGCAATAAGAGGCAAGACTTTGAAGCTTCATTTAGAAAAATTATTTTATGGCTATTCTTGACATTAAGAGATGCCGATTTTATATCTAACTCATACTAGCACTCATAGCTTGAGAGTGCTAGCAAGAACTTTTAAGATTAATGCAATTATGTTCAGTTTTAAGGATTTAAAACATGGCTAATATACAATTCCGCCCACTTCACGACCGTGTCGTTGTCCGTCGGGTTGAATCTGAAAATAAAACGGCTGGTGGGATTATCATTCCTGATACAGCAAAAGAAAAACCTCAAGAAGGCGAAGTGATTGCTGTTGGCAATGGCGCTCTCGATGATAACGGAAAGCGTGTGCCTTTAGAAGTCAAAACAGGAGACCGTATCCTGTTTGGAAAATGGTCTGGAACTGAAGTCAAGATCAATGGGGAAGACCTCCTCATCATGAAAGAATCTGACATTATGGGAATTATGGGCTAATTAAAGCGCTTAATTTTTCATTGTGTACTATTTTGAAAAAACTCCAAGGAGAAATTAAATGGCTGCTAAAGAAGTCAAATTTGGCCGTGAAGCGCGTGAGCGTCTGTTGCGCGGTGTCGACATCCTTGCTAATGCTGTTAAGGTGACACTCGGCCCTAAAGGTCGTAATGTGGTGATTGATAAATCATTCGGTGCGCCTCGCATCACAAAAGATGGTGTATCCGTTGCAAAGGAAATTGAACTTGAAGATAAGTTCGAAAATATGGGTGCACAAATGTTGCGCGAAGTTGCTTCTAAAACCAATGATATCGCTGGTGATGGAACAACAACAGCAACTGTTTTAGGACAAGCTATTGTGCAAGAAGGTGTTAAAGCTGTTGCTGCGGGCATGAACCCGATGGATCTTAAACGCGGGATTGATGCTGCTGTGGATGAAGTGGTGGCAAACCTCTTCAAAAAAGCAAAAAAAATCCAAACATCAGCAGAAATTGCACAAGTAGGAACCATTTCTGCTAATGGCGCTGCTGAAATCGGTAAAATGATCGCTGATGCTATGGAAAAAGTGGGCAATGAAGGCGTCATTACCGTGGAAGAGGCTAAAACCGCTGAAACGGAATTAGAAGTCGTTGAGGGAATGCAATTTGACCGTGGATATCTTTCCCCTTATTTTGTCACAAATGCTGAGAAAATGGTCGCTGATCTTGATGATCCTTACATTCTCATTCACGAAAAGAAATTGTCTAATTTGCAATCTCTTCTTCCTGTGCTTGAAGCTGTTGTGCAATCTGGAAAACCACTTCTCATTATCGCTGAAGATGTGGAAGGTGAAGCTTTGGCAACGCTCGTGGTCAACAAGTTGCGTGGTGGTTTGAAAATTGCTGCTGTAAAAGCACCTGGATTTGGTGATCGCCGTAAAGCAATGTTAGAGGATATCGCAATCTTGACATCCGGGCAGGTTATTTCTGAAGATGTGGGCATTAAACTTGAAAATGTCACTTTGGATATGCTTGGTCGTGCGAAGAAAGTGAATATTTCTAAAGAAAATACCACCATTATTGATGGTGCTGGACAAAAGTCTGAAATTACTGCTCGCGTCAATCAAATCAAGGCTCAGATCGAAGAAACAACTTCTGACTATGACCGTGAGAAATTGCAAGAAAGACTTGCTAAACTCGCTGGTGGTGTAGCTGTTATCCGCGTGGGTGGTGCAACAGAAGTTGAAGTGAAAGAAAAGAAAGACCGTGTTGATGATGCTTTGAATGCAACACGTGCTGCTGTTGAAGAAGGTATTGTTGCTGGTGGTGGTACCGCATTGTTGCGTGCAGCAAATGCGTTGACTGTTAAGGGAAGTAATCCTGACCAAGAAGCTGGTATTCATATCGTTCGCCGTGCTCTCCAGGCGCCAGCACGTCAAATCGCAACCAATGCTGGTGAAGAAGCCGCTATTATTGTGGGCAAAGTGCTGGAAAATAATGCTGACACTTATGGTTACAATACCGCAACCGGTGAATTTGGTGATTTGATTGCTTTGGGAATTGTTGATCCAGTGAAAGTTGTGCGTTCTGCTCTCCAGAATGCGGCTTCAATTGCTAGCTTGCTGATTACAACAGAAGCAATGGTTGCTGAAGTTCCAAAGAAAGATACACCAATGCCTCCAATGCTTAGGTGGTGGAATGGGTGGAATGGGTGGAATGGATTTCTAAGCTCTTATTCCATAGAAGTAATAAAGAAACGGGCTTTCTGTGCCCGTTTTTTTAATGCTTTTTCACGTTTCGCAACCGGTGAATTTGGTGATTTGATTGCTTTCAAGAATTGTTGATCCAGTGAAAGTTTTTGCGTTCTGCTCTCCAGAATGCGGCTTCAATTGCTAGCTTGCTGATTACAACAGAAGCAATGGTTGCTGAAGTTCCA
>NZ_JBHILV010000008.1:0-17513 GCF_042193505.1 Bartonella sp. TS25HLJMH | reverse complement strand
AAGAAAGATACACCAATGCCTCCAATGCTTAGGTGGTGGAATGGGTGGAATGGGTGGAATGGATTTTTAAGCTCTTTTCTATAGAAGTAATAAAGAAACGGGCCTTCTGTGCCCGTTTTTTATGCTTTTTCATGTTTCGTACAGTTCTTTCTTTTTATTTTAAGTTTATGCATGCACCATTAAAAAAATCCTGTATTTGTACTTTCGTGTTTGCGCTTTAGAAGGGCGAATGGTTTTTATGAATAAACGCAAGAGTTTGTGCCCATTGAAAGTTGAAGAGAGAAAGTTAGACAGAGTATGTTGGGTCTTGTTTGTTTTTTTATGAATAAGATGCTGGTGTTTAAGCTTTTGTATGAAAAAATTCAGGGTGTTCTCTGTTAAAGGGCTTTTGTATACTGGGATAAGCGTATCTCTGTTTGGTTAATCTCTGCAATAAAAAGACAGCTTCATTGAGAAAGAATGTAAAGGCATACAATCCTCGTTTTGTCATCATCTTTTTGCTTTAAGGGTATTTATAGTAATATCTTATTAAATAATGAAGATGATGCCTCAAACTTTTGTTGCTTTCGTGTCTTTTTGGGTGAAATCCCTCACGTAAAACAGAAAAGCCGCAAATATATTTGTCTCCAAATATACGTTTTTGCATATTGACGTGTTTTTTAAGAGACATCTCGCTTGTTACATCGATTTCGCAATGGATTTGTGAAAGGTATAAGGGCAAAGTTCTCATGAAGTTTATAAAACTATAGGGCACGATCATCTTTACGCTTAATAAGAGAATACGCTAACGTTATTATACACGTTTTCAGCTCTCAATGTTATGATAAGCCGTTGGTTCGTGAGACAGTGAGGCATGCCTTTCTTGTATAGTTTTGACCCCTACACTGTAATGTGCAAGCGACATAGTTTGGATTATTTCAAAAGGAAACAGGTTTGGAAATGAGAAAATTCTACGATATGCAGGGTTTTAATTCAAGTTGAATAAGGCTTAATGATAATTATAAATCAATGTAATGTGGTTTTACAGTTTTCAAGAGCATTGCATTTTTGCAAATAACGATAATCATGTGTTGTTGCACATTGTTTAATGGATTTTAATGGAGCAATAATTTTATTTATAATAATAATTCATTGTTTTGTATGTTGAATAAGAGATTTTTATTGCGGTGGATTTTTTAAATTTAAATTCTCTCTTATGTTAAAACAATCTCTATCATTTTCTTATACCTCACAAGTGGAGGGAGTTAGGGTAAAATACTTAAAGAAAATAAAAATGCCTCTCATGAATATTCTCAAATAGTCAGTTTTTTATAAACAGAGTTTTATAAACGGGGATTTTTATAAATATTGGGGATTGGTAATGCGTAGGGTGGGATCGGATTGCTCTTTTTTTAAGCATAAAGAAAGGGGATTTTAGGCAATTTAATACTCTTGCGTTGTTTATTTATGCAATTATTAAAAAAATATCTCTAAATATTTTTAAATTTTTTCGCGATGGTATCTTCCCGATGCGATTTGTGAAGAGTGTGTAAAAATTTTCCATGAGACGTGAAAAATCATCAATAAAATATTCGTGTTTTCAAAAAATAACGAATGGCTTTTTATATTTAAAAAAAAGATTTAACACGTCTCATGTTTTTTATTTATTTTAGAGCTGAATATTTGATTTTTGTGTAAAAATATTTGCCAATGCATCCACGATACGTGAAAAATCAAGCGCTAATAAGAAAATGATGAATATAATCCACTTCGTATAGCGTGACATTATTTTTACACTTTTATAAGTTGTGATGATTTCTTGTAGGATTTCTTTTTCCTTTTCTGTAAGCTCTATTTGTTTTTCTGTTTTTTTTCTAGCCATGTTTCCACCCACACAAGCCTTCCCCTTGTTTGTTATGCTTTAAAATATCTCTTGCGAGATTTGAGCTGATGATATTGAGATCTTTTTTGTCTAAATAAATGGGCATCCAACCAACGCAAGAAAAAGGTTCATTTATTTTTTTTATCGCGCAACCAGTGAGTAAGAGCAGCGCGTACATCAGGATCACTTTTTTGATTAATTTCATTTTCCACCTCTAGCCGTGTTGTTGATGACTTTAGTGTTTTTTGTATTTGCTTTTGTTGTTCAATCTTCTTTCCAAGAGTGAAAACTTTTGCTAAAGCGATAAAAAAAGCGGTCAGAGCCGCTCCTGTTATCATCAGATTTTTTTTCATCCACCACATTATAAGCGCTGCTCCCGAAACCGTTTTGCTACAAAGAAGATGCCAGCACAGGCGGCTAAAACCATAATGGCTGCCAATGCCCATTGGATGGGACCATTGCCTGCTAATAAGCCTCCAAGTCCAGAAAAAGAACCAATAATCGGTGTAAGTGCTTCTGCTTTAAAAAATCCCATTGGTGCTTGCGTTTCTACGGTTTGGTAGTTGGAAGAAACATAAGCACCTTTTGCCCATAGTCCTGCTTCGGCTGCACGACGGTGCACTAAACCGTGAAGACGTTTTCCTCCTGCTTTGGTCCACTTTTGTAATTCAGCAGGGACGGCTTCATATTCGCCGTTATTGAGTTTTTTGAGCAGGGTCGAATTACAAAAAGCTGATGTTCCTATATTATAGCAAAACGATACGAGCGCGGCGAATTGTTCATCCGTTAAGGAAACCGTTACATTTTTTTCAACGGTATTTTCAAATTGTCTTAAATCTTGAGAAAGAACTTCTTCTGCTTGTTTTTCAGTAATGATCATGCCTTTGTGAACGAATGGTTTGCCAACAATGCTGGTATGTCCATAGCCGATTGTCCATACCCCGATGGCATCTTTATAGGCTTGTAAACGCAATCCTTCCCATTGTTTAATGAGTGCAAGCCCTGCTGATGATATTTTTCTCATTTGCTTCTCCATAAAATAAAGCCTCACGTTAACGTGAGGCTGGTCGACATATTAAAAATGAAAATTTTCACTCTGCAAAAACAGACAAGACGTGAAAATTTAATGAAATCAAAAGGTTAGTTGTGGCATCTTAAGGGATGGGATAATGGTTGGCCAAGTGGGATAATGGTTGGTCGGGCTGGTGTTTTCCGTTGAGGGGTGTTGTTGGTTTTGAAATTTGGTGCTGGGTTGTTGATAGGGTCTTATTGGTGCTGGTCTTGTTGGTGCTGGTGAGGTTGGCGATTGTGTTGGTGTACGCAATGGCATTATGATGGCATTACGGTTGTGTTAGCGGTGGCATGAGAGGTGAGGTTGGAGGGGTGACATATATGTTGGTGAATGGAATTCTTAGAAGGCACTGTTGGCGCGGCAGGGGTTGGGAGGGGTGCATAATGATTTGTGTTTTTGGTGTTGGTGATTGCGGTTGTTTTGGCAGTGGTTGTGAGGGGGGAGAGATGGGGAGAACGGATGGTGTGATTGTGAGGGACAAGAGAGTGGCTGTGCACAGTTGTTTTAGCCAGTGGTACTGATGTGGAGGCGCTTGAGATAAAAGCGGACAACTCTTAGAAAAAAGCTACAGGAGGAGGCGGGTGCTTTTACTTAACATCTAAAATCATAAAATATTTTATGCATTCAGCCTTCTGTCTATTCAAATATGGATCATTGTTAAGAAGAGCTTTGGAATTTTGATACAATTTTAAAATCGACTGATTTTGATAGAACAGTCCTGTTTTGCCTTTTGTCTTTCAAGAGGTTACGTTGCTTGCTGTTTGCATCTTTACCTGCTTACAAACGGAAAAGAAGATTTGCTAACAGCAAGTTATGCCCCACCGTCAAGCAGCAGAGCTTCGTTTTTTATGGGTATGAAAAAGTCTCAATTACATCATCAAAGATTTGTATTCAGTGAGCCTTTTTTGGTGGGAGGAAACGGAAACAGTTTTTCCTTCTGTTGTTCTTAAGTTTTTTTCAAATCTCTCTCTCAGAGTTTCACCTTTTTTGTTTACTGTTTCATGTTCAGCATCCGGATTGGTTTTTAAATATTGTTCTAGACGTTTTCTTCCTTGCGCATGTTTGTATAAACTGATGGGAAGATAGGAATCTAACTTTTCAGCAGATAAAGATGAATTGGGTTCACATAATACACCCTTAACATTATCTTTGTGCAATCTTGCTAATTTATCAGATTCAAGATGAAGCTTTTTGGCGAGGCTTAAGCTGAACATCCCACATTCAGAAGAGCTTCGCTGAATATCCATTTCTGCCGTGGTAAAAGAATAAAGAGGCAGTTGAAGACATTGAAGGGTTTGATTTATTTTTATCCCTAGTTTGCAAGCAGTGATATTCTGAAATGTTGTAGGTTCAAGCATAATCAAAGAGATTTTGTCATCAACTTTTTGATAATCAAGGACTGCAAAGTGGATTTTGCTTCCCGAATTTACTATAAATCGAGCAGATTTTGCGTCGCTCTCAACCACTTCTTTTAGTGCGTGCGAAAACTCTTCTGCTGTAAGAGCCAATTTGAGATTCATTTCTGGATATTTGCTGTTTGCTTTTTCTACGAGAGCCGGCATCAATCTAAAATCTATGTTTTCATAATAAGAGTTAATCCAACGGCTGGTGACGAGATCATCCTCTAAGTCTGTAATAATAGCTTTCAACTTTTCCTGACTCAAGGTGCTCTCTTCTTTTTGAGGAGCGTTGAGTTGTTCTAAACGGGCAATAAGGCTTTCTAAGGATTCATTTTCGATGTTACTTTCTGCTATTTGTGAGGCATGAGCGGCAGTATCTTTTGAATCTTGTGGCTTCATAATATGAACCTCCGTGGTTATAATCGGGAGGCAATATTATTTTCTTATATTTTGACCAAATAATGTTTTGAAAAAGAACCTTTATCTCTTGAAGATTAAGGAAAAAATCATTTTTCGGCTGCTTTATAAGAAAGTGCGGGCAGGTCTTTTCAAAACTTGCGTGTTTTATGTTTGTTCAAAGTCTTAAAATACGGGCTTTAAAATGGGCTGCTTTTAATAGAATACGATTGTTTTTGCCTTTTGTTTGAAGAGGTAATTGCTCACTTTTTGCATTGTCACTTCTTTCAAAGGGAAAAGAAGATTGGCTGACAGCAATTTATGCTTAATCATAAAGCCGCAAAGCTTCATTCTTTGTGGATGTGGAATACGGATATGGCGAAAACACTCATTACATCATCAGAGATTTGTATTCCGTCGCTCTTTTTCTGTGTTGTGAAACAGAAACAGTTTTTGTCTCTGTTGCTACCAAGCTTCTCTCAAACCTCTCGTTTAGGGTTTCACCTTTTTTGTTTACTTTTTCATGTGCTGCTTCTGGGTTGGCTTTTAGATATTCCCGAAGACGTTTTCTGCCTTGCACGTGTTTGTATAAACGGGCTGGAAGATATGGATCTAATTTTTCAGCAGGTAAAGGCGTATCTGGTTCACATAACACACCCTTAATATTATCTTTGTGTAGTCTTTCTAATTTTTGAGCTTCGAGATAAAGCTTTTTGGCAAGGCTTAAGCTGAACATCCCACATTCAGAGGAGCTTCGTTGAATATCCATTTCTACCATGGCAAAATGAATATTCGGAAATTGGTGATGTTCAATGGATTGTCGCGTCCTTAATGCAAGTAATGCGGGAAGCGTGTCACGCAGCAAGGTCGGTTCAAAAAAGATCAAAGATGTTTTATTATCAATGGTTTGATGATCGACAACCGCAAAATGAATTCCCCTATCTTGTGCGTTAACAATAAATCTGGAAGATGTTATACCGCGCTCGAAAGTGTCTTTGAGTGCAAGGGCAAAGCCGTCTGGGGGGCTTGTAAGTTTGAGATTCATCTCTGGATATTTACGATTTGCTTGATCGACCAAGGCTGGCATCATGTAAAGATCTAAAATATCATAATAATTTTTGATCCAACTGCCATCGGCATTATGCTGTTCTAAACCAGCAACAATATCTTTTAACTCTGCACGATTGAAAGGGGTGTTTTTTATTTTTTCAATGTTAAGCTGTTCTAAATGTGCAGTAAGAGTGTCTAATGATGCATTTGCATGCGCCCCTTCTGGTGCACTTGCCCCTTCTGGGGTTTGTGAGGAATGAGGTGGGGGGAAATCTTGTGGCTTCATAATCTTAGCCTCCATGTTGATGATCGATAGGTGATATTATCTTCTTCAATTCTGGCTAAACAATGTTTTGAAAAACAAGCCTTTGCATCTTGAAAGGTGAGGCGATGAGAGCATAATGATGCCGTTTTCATATTTTTATGCGTGTATTGCTCATCATTGCTGTGATGTATGATATTGGTATTTTATGGGGGGATTATTAGGGCGTTCTATTGGGAGCCCGTGAATACGGCTTGTTTTGAAAATCTCAAAATTATAGAGTTGTTGGTGATGCAAATTGGATGATGCAGAAGAAAACAGTCAGAGAAAGACGAAAAATACTTTCAAACCGTAAAGTTTTAAACATTGTCGCGAAACACACTGTTTATAACAGTCTATAATAATGCGAAAATTTTATGATGAAATCTGGACGCAGAAAACCCCTTACCGCACCTGTCATTAAATACGATTTTTCATATTCTGTCAACAGCAAAACGACGATTTTTCCTTTTTTATCGCGGGAAAAAATTTACAGAAAAAAGCTCATTCATTAGCTATGCAGTAAAATATGTTGTTTTAATGGGAAAGTTTTTGATGTGGCAAAAAACATTTTCTCCTTTGAGAAAAGGAGGGGGCAAGGTGAAGGGAGAGGAGAGAATTGTGGTTTTGAAATCCGTGGTATTTTATTGATGGAATTGAGAGGGCGATGGTTAGAAGATATTGCGGGGGCAAAGCATAGGTGTTGGTGATTGTGGTGGCGATTGGGGCTGTGCTGGCTGTCGTATTAGTAGTGGTGTGATGAGGGGATGGTTACCGGTATAACTTGTTGATGAGGGAGGAGATTATTGGTGGGGGCTTTTTCTTTCGTTTAAGGGATGATGCTTTTAATTTTGTAAAAAAATCAATGGGGCGTTTTAATAATAAGCTATTGATTTATAATGATGTTTTTGTCGTTATTGATCTTGAATGAGAAATCCAGATTATGCTGCAGTCAAAGCCATGTCTCTTGTTCGTCATAAGATCAGGAAAGCCGTATAGAATTGTACAAGAAAAGACGCACAATGACTATAATGAATTGTCTCAAAAACTAAGGATGTCGCGATATTGGGGAAAAGTGGATGATGAGGGCTGTTTGTTACAATGGGAGGTGATGGGGAGGGGGAGGTGATGGGGAGGTGATGGGGAGGTGATGGGGAAAATGTTGCTGTCTGGAGAGGGGAGACAATATTTATTTTGCCGATGTCGTGAGATATGCCGTGAATTATTGTCCTTTGAGGCATGGGTAGGTATATAGTTTGAGGTATGGTGATAAGTCTCTTTGACAGGTTGAAGCGTTTTTTAAAGGGCGTGGTGGATATTTTAAAGCTTGTTTGTTGTGTGCTTTAAGCTCGTCAATCCCATGAAATTCTATGAAAGGCAAGTTCGGTGGATCTCAAGTGTAACTTGCCAAGAAGGATTATTTCTTTACAACGGAGCTGGTTACAAAGAGGCATGTTACAAAGGAGGTTTTGTAATCTTGATCCTGTGAGGAAGAGAAAACGATGGGTGTTTTTAGCCAATGCTCTTTTTGCTAGAACAGTCAAAATGTTTATAAAGGGCATCAAGAATAATACGCAACGAACCAACAAGATTAGGCAGCGGTTGATCTTCTATAACAAGATATTGTAATGCCGCATGAAAGTTGTGTTGACGATGAAAATATTGCGCTTCTTTAATCGCTTCTTGCATATCTTCATAGCAATTCGTTGCTCTTTGAATCCATTGCTTTTTTGTTTTCTCATCTGATGCGCTGTGCGTAAAACCATCATAATAGCCGTTTGGTAAGCCTTTTGCACATAAATAGTCGTTTCTGATTTGCAAGTATCGTTGCGCCGTGTCATATTGCTCTTTACTAATGCCTGATGAATCCCCTTTATAGCCAAGCAAACAAAGACGCCCAATATAGGTTCCGACAAGCGGATTTTTCGCTTCTTCAAGGCTTAAACCAAAGTGTTTTGCACGCATTTCAATTGCAGATTGAAGCGCAGATTCGCTGGGGTTTTGGGCACGTGAAATACGGCCTTTGGATTCTCTGAGTTTGCCTGTTATTCTCGGTCTACCGCGTTTTTTACGTATTTTCATGAACTTAACCATTTAAATGAAAAATAAACTGTCTGTTGATGGGGGACAGTGATGTAAAAAGCACTTTGAGCAAATACTGGGGAGCAAATACTGAGGGGAGCAAATATTGGTGGAATATGAGCCGTTGCAGATCAAAGGAGAAACGGATACTAAAGGCGTCTTTCAGCACAAAGAACAGCAACGGTGTGGGGAGAAAAAATCATCTTTAAGGTGTTTCTTGCCATTTTTATCTTATCCCTATCAGTCTTATTTCTCGCCCCTATCATGCTTATTTTTATCATGGATAGCGGATTATTTGCTCTCTAAAGATTTCTCAACTTCTCTGGAACAGTTGAAAAGAAACTTTTGTCACATGTGAATAAATAAACAAGAATGATGTTTTATGGGTATGTCGTCATCTTTCTAACAGGAAGTCTTTTCTCATAGGATCATTTGCCTTCTTTCTCATGAGCGCTTTGTGGAAACTTTTCAGTTTCACCTTTGAAAAGTCATCGTTTTTATTATTCGTGGATTTTTATCATCCGTTGATCTTTGTTATTGGGAGGCATATTGGGGTTTTCTTATCGGGCGCTGTACCAAGATGTCTGATGTAGATTAAGCTGCGAAATATACATTTATCCTTTATAGAGGACTTTATCTTTTTTTTGAGCGGCACAGAGCTTAAAAAAACAAACTTTTCAATGTGCTTATAATAGCATAAGATCCTTATCTTTTCAAATAAAATATGGTTCATTAGTTCAAAATAACAAAATAAACTGTGGAGGATCAAGCAATTTAGGATCATCTTTTATGGAGGATATTTTTGTTTTTGCTGTTTTAATGGATTTCATCATAAAAAAGGGAAGTGGTCACTTAAATGGTTAAATGACGGGATTCAATATCCAAAGAAGCTTTATAAGTGGCAGGTAGCTTGATAAAAGAGGCGTTTATTAAGAGATGCTTTTATAAAGGTGGGGGCTATGAGGTGTGAGACATTTCTTTTTTAATTTTAAAATAGGGGCTTTTTTAATCAAGAAATTTTAAAATGAGAATTGAAAAATTGCAAAGCTGTTGTGGGCGCATTTTAGATAATCGGTTGTTTGGTTTGGTTTGTAGGGCGTGCTTATTGCTTCACGCTTTTGTTTATCGCATTCTTATTTCTCACATTCTGGGGGCACATTTCTCATGTCATACATAATGCCCCAAATGGAATATACTTATTGTTGCATATTCACGCGCTTGTTTTAAGAGTCATCTCTTACATGTGCTCGAGCCCATTTCACGACGGTGGCTCAAGAAGGGTATCATGGTAAAGCTTTGATAATATAACTTTATTAAGTGTCATCATTTTTAGGCTTCATAAAAGCGTAAGCTGGTATTATTATATACTTTGCCAATCCCAATATGGTGTATTACAAGCTCTTGGCACTTGAGATGGTTTATAAGAGGCATTTTCATTGTACAATTTCACTCCGCATGGCTCCCCCACTTTTTACGTACAAGCAAATAAATTTGATTGATTCAACAGGGAGTAGATTTGAAATGAGAGAATCTTACAGCATTTAGGATGTGTTGATGATCAAGACACGAAGCGCTTGTGAAAATGTTTTTTATCTTGTTATGCCATAAAATACTGTCATTTGAGGCGGGGATGGGAAGGTTTATGAGGCATTACAATGCTTGACGCATTAAGTGTTAAAAATTAGGTGCCAATGTTAAGGAAGGAGTTTTCCGTAGAGCGCTTTATGCAAGTGGAACCCATAAGTGCTCAGCAGGCGGAGTGCACTTAAGAGCAATGGGATTGTTTACAAACTGAGGTGGGTTTTAAAATCTTCATTCTTTGAGATGTGGGAGGGAATATCATCATCCTTTGCTTTATATATACTCGGCTTCATTTAAGCGGTGAAAACACTGTCGTTTATGGTGGGCATGTCAGTTTTCCACATGGGATGTTTTTTAGATTAAATATTTGTTTGATTTTTGTAAAACGGTGTCTTTTAGGGGTATGTGATCGATAAAGAGAGGGAAAGGGGTGTTTGGGCTTGTAAGCGCGTCATGTATAAGCGCGTATAGGGCCTTAAGTGAATAAAATATTTAGAGGGGATTTATAGTGCTTGCTTTACTCTGAGAAGAGTGCTAAGCGAATTCACCGCCTTGGTGGCGTGCTATCAAATATTGAAGAGTGGGAATTTTAGAAGTGGGGGAGTATCCGTATGATCGAAGATAAATCACAACACCAATCTGCCCATAAGGGAGATAAGGCTTTTGTATCGAAGCCAGTGTTGGATCAATCGGCAACTTTCAAAAAATGGATGGCTCTCTCAACAGGTGATTATATCATCATTTGTTGTTTGGCTATCCTCTTGTTGGTGCTTTTTGTCGCAACTGTTTATATGGATCCTCTGGATTTTTTTCACATTATGTCCAAAGAACAGTTCAAAGCACTGGGACAAATGAAACAAGAAGATTTTCAAGAAATGAGTCAGAGTTTTATAAAGATTCCTGCGATCGAATTTCTTCGTAACTTCGGGTGGAATGGTGTTTGGGCTTTTTTATGTCTCTTACCGCAAATAATTTTTGGTTTTCTTTTCGTGTTGTTTCCGCTCTTTTCTATTTTTAACGCCGTATTTAAACGGGATGCGAAGGAAATGATGAAGCTGCGGGAAACCTTGCCAGAGCAGCAACAGCTAGACAACCAATCTCTCAACAAAATATGATAGGGGGGAAAAGTGATCACTTCTATAATGCCTCTTTTAATAACTACATTATTGATCTCCTTAGGGATAGTTATCGTTATGTATTCTGCGTGGAGCATGATACTCTTTTCTACCGTGAAGATCATCTTGGCCATTTATTATTCTTTGATAAAACGGGCAGTATTGTTATGTAAGATGCGAAGAAAATTAAAAAAGGGTGCAGCACAGAATTTGAGGCATAATCAGGTAGAGGGCAGAGGACAGAATACAGTTCTTGCAACACAGTTCAGTGTTTTTTCTTTTCAAGAATCTTTGCTTCTCTCAAAAAAAGATTATAAAATAATCTCTTGGATGGCTTTCATTGCAGTTGCGCTTTTTGTACATGCTGTGCTTTTTTTGTCTTTTACTGCACGATATGCGACTGTTTCACACAATAATCCGTTGTTTTTTTTGTTATTTATTGATGCATTGCCGTTTTTGTTTATTTTGGTCTGTAGTGCTATCACTTTGCCTGTTATTTTAATTCTCCATAGTTTCCTTCATTATGGCGTGAAAAAAACAGCAAAGAGATTAGAAACATTTGTTTGAAGAGAATAAAAATGATAATTTCACATCAATACGATAGGGGAAAAAAGTGGGCAGCATCATAGAATATTTGGCTTTTTTAGGGGGCATCATTATTGCCATTTTAATGGTTGTGGTTATGATCAGGATTCCTTATCTGTTGATCAAACATATGAAGTTGTCTTTTAAACTCGCTCAAGACGTGAAAAAGAGTACGACGCAACAAAAGCAAGCCATACAACAATTGCGCAACGATCTGGGAGAAATGAAAAGACGCAATCTCGCGCTTGAGACACTTGATGCGAAAATACGCTTTCTTAACTTTAAAGAATCTCTGCCTCTTTATTCAAAAGAATGTAAAATAATTCTTTTTATTTGTATCCTCTTTACCATTTTGCAATTTGCTTTCTTTATCGTACATTTGGTATGGTGGAAGAGTGATATGGCCAGCTTTATGATACCGCGGTTTTCAATAGGTCGCATTATTTATGGTCTTTTATGTTTTGGACTTCTTCTCTTTTCTCCGATCATTGGGATGATGTGCATAAAATTAACGAGAAAATTGAACAAAACACTTCAACAATTGGAAGAAGCGATAAAACAACGTGATCAGGCAATGCGTATGCAGAATGTGGAAGGGGGACAAAATGACGAGTAGTCTTATAACATTAATAGCCTATTATTCCCTGTTTTTTACGCTCTTAAATGTTTTAATATGGGGGCCGCTCTTTGCCGTTTATTACCTGTTTATCAAGCGTGCGAGGTTGTATTGTCGTGTGAAAAAGGAACTGAAATGCGTGCTGAATGAACGCGATATTGCCTTAAAACAGATCTCCCCAAAATAAAAAAGCAGTAGAATGTTTGATAAAAAACAGCTTTCTCTTGTTTGGCAAGACTATAAAAAAATATTTTATATTTCTACAGTCATGGCGACTGCTCCAATAGTTATAACTGCTGTTGTTAAGATATGGAGAGGGGAGGACTTTGTTTCTCTTGTCGTATTCGAGCCACTGGCATGGATGCTTGCCTGTACTTTTTTATTCTTACCGATTGTTTTTATTATGCGTTTTATCGTGACTCGTCAGTTGAAGAAAATGGTGCGGCAATTAGAAGAAGAGGTTGAGCAGAAAGGAGCTCCAGTCATGTTATACGATGTGAGCGAGGGAAAAGTGAGCGAGGGGAAAAAGTGAAGAGAGGCTTTTGTTGCCATAAGCCTTGCTTTTGACTTGTTCATTAAGGAGCATGGGTGTGCTTCTCGTTTTATGCTTTTTTATATTTGTGTCGTGTTTTTGAGAAAAATTGAGGCTCTTGCTTGAGTAAGGTTTTTGCTTGCGTGGGTTGTGACGAAAAGTGAAGAGAGGCTGTTATTGTTCTTGGGCTTCACTTGCTGTTGGTGTTTTCTTTAAGAGAGAAAATCTTGTAACTTATTTTCTTTTTATCAAGTATAAAAATGTGCCTTACCAAGCGATATTGAGAGCAAAAAATCTATACTTAAAGCAAAAGATATTCTGGTGTTTGGGGAAGAAGAGCCCATTTTTTGCATGTGGAGAGACAAGGCGCATAAAGAAGGCGCGCCAAAAGCTCAAGTTTTGATTAAGACGTTTTTCCCCATGGAAAGTGCAACAGTGCTTTTAAAGAGCTTGGGTTGGAGGAGAGAAATTGAAAGAAAAGGGGGACACCTATTTATTTACGAGACCGCGAAGGGCAGTTTCTCATCTCTGGATGAAAAAGGTTTTGTGCAATTTGATTATGGAATTGTGGGAGGCGCTGGTATATATGCTGCTGCTTGCCAAATATTAATCCTTATCATTTTAGGGCTTTGCTAGATTGACAACTGGGCTTTGAAGCAAAGGGGTGGATTTTAAGGCAAAGGGATTAAAAAGTTTTGAGGAAGAGGTAAGCCTTTGGTGATTACGCCGTGTGCTTGAGGAAGCTTTAGATAAGGGCGATGAACGAGATTGATCTGGGAACGAGGTTGATTTTGGCAGTGTGCTTGGCTTTCAAAATGGGGGCACCGCCTTGGAAAAAGGAAATTATGATATCTCTCAAGTGGTCTTTGCTGTGCACCCTTGGAGCTTTGGTATTGAGGGCTGATGTTAAAATTTTACGCCCTTCTCACAAAAGCTTTATGGAAGATGAAAGTTTGGGCTTTGAAAAAAAATATCAAAAAAGTCCATTTGGGCGGCTTTTTTGGTGGTTCAAATCGTCATAAAGACAAAGCAACTTCGTTATGATTTTCTTGCACTAGTTTGTTTCTTCTTTGGAAAGAAGCTTATCTCTTGGAAATAAAAAGAGCAGTGATTAGAATTTTAGAGCCATAGACCCAAATTTGTGCAATAGAAGAAGATATTTTTATGAAAATTTAATCGACGAGAAAAGAGAAGCCTTAAGACAATAGGGGGTACACTGTGAGTGATGAAAACATGATGTTTGAAGGTGATGGAAAAAAATGCACCGCTGATATTGTTTTCATAAAAGATGAGAGATACAAGCGCTTGGTATTGATGAACCCTCATTCATTGTGAGGACGAAAGCTTCGGTTCATGAAAATGGCTTAAAAATTGAGACAAATGAGGGGTAAAAAATGAGGTGCAATGGAAAAAATGCATCATTGGATGAAGAACCACGGTCGTTTTCGCTTGAAGAAGCGTTTTTGACAAGCAAAAATTATAAAATCATCTTTTGCATTGCTTTCATTATTAGCGCTTTTAAAGTGGCACTCTTTATATTTTTTGAGTGGGATTTGACAGAGTGGTGGAATTATATCCTGTTCATTTTAACATTAATATTGGTTTTTATATCAGTGCTTCTTTTTGTGTTTATTCCTGTTGCCTTTGTGGTTCGTATCATCTTTACGCGTTTGTTGAAAAAAAAGATCGATAAGTTGGAGCAAGAAATCTGGCAGCGGAGCAAAACCGCTTCTCAACAAAACAGTGCGTGAAGGGAGGGCAGAAAATGAATACCGGTCTTTACATATTCTCATGCGTTGTAGGAGCACTTCTATTCGTGCGATGTCTGAAGGTAATGGAAAAAAATGCAACCCTGATATTGTTTTCATACAAGATGAGGGATACAAGCGCTTGATATTGATGAACCCTCATTCATTGTGAGGACGAAAGCTTCGATTTATGAAAATGGCTTAAAAATTGAGACAAATGAGGGATAAAAAATGAGGGGCAATGGAAAAAATGCAATATTGGATGAAGAACCACGGTCGTTTTCGCTTGAAGAAGCGTTTCTGACACGCAAAAATTATAAAGTCATCTTTTGTATTGCTTTCATTGTGGTAACTTTGAGAATGGTTCTCTTCGTACTAATGTGGCGTGAGTGGAAAGGGAATGTCATAGCAGCTCTCTTTTCTATTGGGGAGTTTATATTAGATTTAACTTTTGTGTTCATCCCTGTTGTCTTTGTAGTCCGTATCATTTTTACGCATTTGTTGAAAAAAAAGATCGATAAGTTGGAGCAAACAATCTGGAAGCGGGTAGCTGCTACGTATCGACAAAAAAGTGAATAAGGGGTGGGGAAAATGATAGATATTAAAATGATGGATATTATTGTTGTACTCTCGTGGGGTGCGGGCTTGACGCTTTTCATGCTGCTTTCTGCTGTAGTCATGATGTTTATTTGGGCATTGTATTATTCTACTTTCAAGCGGGTGAGACTATATTGCCAAGTGACAAAAGAATTAAGACGCGTGCTTAAACAACCTGTCGCTTTTGAGCCGTCTAGTGGGGAAATGCCGATGATTAAGCCGTTATCTGAGGTAAAAGAGTTCAAAGAGTTTTCTCTTTCTGATGAGGAAATCCTAACGATGGAAAGTGCAACGGCGCTGTTAAAGAGTTTGGGGTGGAAGGTGGAAATTGAAGGAAAAGGGGATCATTTGGCCACCTATTATTTACCAGATCGTGAAGTGCAGTTTCTTTATAATGCTGAGAAGGGGTATCCGCAATTTGATTGTGCAATTGCGGTGGGCTCTGGTATCCATGCGGCGGTTTGCCAAACGATAGACCCTTATAATTCTGGAGGCTTGATTGCTCTTGAATTGAGTTTTGATGTGAAGGGGTTGGAAATTTTTGAAGAAAAGGTAAGCGCCCGGCGTTTATGCTGTGCTCTCGAGAAAGCTTTAGAAAAGGCAATGACAGATGTTGATCTTGGCAATATGCTTCGCTCTCAATATCGCATCCTTCCTTGGGAAAACAAAATTGTAGTTCCTCAATTGACTCCTTATTCGCTGCGCTATCTTGCAGCTCTGGCTTTGATGGGCGATGTTGAAACCTTACACTCTTATCACAAAAGCTTTCTGGAAGGTGAGACGCTGGGCTTTGAGACAAGCATCAAAGAGGAGCATCTGGAACGCGCGATGATCATCGCTAAGGCGGTAGAAAAAACAAAGCAACCCAGTTACGATTTACTTAAACAGGCGGCAAAGGATTTTTCCATGGAGGTGGAGAGCTATGAATATTTTAGAGCCTCAGATCCAAATTTTTGCAATAGAAGAAGATATATTTACGAAAATTTGATCGAGGAAAAAAGAGAAGAATTAAGGCAACAGGGATATTTTGTTTATGAAAAGGACGCGATTTGTGAGGTTGATGGAAAAAATTATCGACCCCATATTCTTTACATAAAGGATGGGGAAGTAAGATATATGGATGTAGAAATTGGGATTGATGAAAAAATTTATTGAGAAAAATAAAGAGTTTAGATAAATTAAAAAGAGCTTAAACCTAAAAATAATGCGTAAAAAGCGCGCAGCGTAAAAACAGAGGGGAACAATGCAGGAGAAAAAAGCAATATTTGGAGAGTCTTTCTTTTCATTTAGAAAATTTATGGTGTCTTCAGGGGAAAGGCGTAAAGGGGTGGGGAGTTGTGAAATAATAGGGCGCCGCTTTTTCACTATGTTTTGCACATGCCTTATCATGATGGCTTTAGACGTTCCTGTTGGTGCAAAATCTCTGGTACAGCCGTTGCAATGGACAAGATGGGAAGGAATTGGTTCTCTTATTTTTCTCTTACCGGTGTTGATTTGGTTTTGTCTTCTTACTCCTCTTCCGATCCTTTGGGGGCTTTATCGTTTTAAAGAGCGCAGATTGGAAAAAATAAAGAAAAAACTAAAAGCAAAAACAAAGCAACAAAAGATTAATCAATGAGGTTATACGCATGAGGGGTGAGGCCGCGGTTTTTATGTTGTTTCTGCCGGTTGGATATTTTCTTCTAAATGCAGTTACAGTTTTTGCCATTTTTGTGAATATGATTATTGTGGCGCCTTATTATTCTTTAATCAAGCGTTTGAGGCTCTATTACAGAGTGAAAAAACAAAGACGTTTGATGAAAGAACATCCACAGCGTTTTTGTTTCTTTGAAAAAAGCGGAAAAGAGAAAGAGAGAGTGCTGCAAAACTTAGCACTAGAAACACAGATAAGTTCCCATTCGTTAAAAAAATGGCTCGCTTTTTCACGCAAAGATTATATCCTCCACGCGTGCCTCTCTTTCATCATTATGTTTTTCAAAGCTTATGTCTATGTGATTTGCTCTAAAGGGCTAGCTGCTGAGATAGATGAGAGCAGATTTGAATATATTCTCACTCTTTTGTTTTTCTGGTTTTTTTTATCGGTATGTATTTTTGCAACGATGCCTGTTGTTGTGATCCTTCGTGAAATTTTAACCCATCGATTGAAAAAGAAGATTCAGCAATTAGAAGAAGTGATTGAAGTAACCCAATCAATCAATTTATAAAGAGAAGGGGATAAAATGCATTACGGAATGGCGGCAGCTTGGACGGTGATTTTGATCATTCTGCTGGGGGGTGTTTTTGATTTTTTCTTAACAATACCCATTGTGGCACTGTATATTTCTTTTATCAAGCGTTTGATCTCGTATTACAAGGTTACGAAACAATTAAATGCAGCGCTGAAAAAGCGCATGTAGTGCTCGTATCATGGGGGAGGCATAAGTTTTAGATCATGCCATTGCTTCATGGCTTGAGAGGAGGGCATCGATTGTTTTTCTCATTTTACGCTGATCTCTGGGGGAAAGAGCTGATGGCAATGAATAGGCTGATGATAGGCTTGTAACAGGTTTTGGCTGTTTATCGGAGGCTTCCTGTTTT
>NZ_JBHILV010000079.1:0-1058 GCF_042193505.1 Bartonella sp. TS25HLJMH | reverse complement strand
AACAGCCCAATGATAGGAACCGTGTGCCTATTAATAAAACAATCCCTGCCGAAATCAAGCGAGGAGACAGATGAAAAAGCGATTTATTATAACAGGAATGATTATCCTTTTGGGAATAATAAATTTAACTCTAACGTCTAACTTTAGTTGGGGTTCTGGGACTCAAGATTCAACTGTTCAAAATCCTCTACCTGTTTCAAAAGCAGAATATCTGACAATTATTGAATTATTAAAACAACAAATTAAAACAAACGAAAACCAAATCGAAAACGCAAAAAAAATCCATCAGTCTATAACAGGAAATAGAATACAAAAACCAACAATAGGAGAGAATAAGAGTTTTTTCATACAAGATTCGCCTTCTATCTACCCAGAAACGAGGCAAAACTACGAAGGCCTGATTGTTGAGCAATTTCAAAATCTTGTCAATTCTATTCTTGGGCAAGAGAAAAGAACCAACTTCTGGAACTTGCCGAATCATGAGATGCGCGACATAATCAATACGCGTCTTAAATATAGTGGAATTGTCGCTAAAGCTGTAAGTTTGCAAACTTTCCAAGACGCAGAGAACCGCTTTATACAAATCGTCGATTTCTTAGATAAGGTAAATAAAACAAAAGATCTGAAAGAAGTTTTTGAACTGCAAACAGTCATCAAGACCATGTCAGCCATGCTCCAAAATGAATATACAAAGCTACAAATGGTCAGAAATTTAAGCGATAACGAAGAGAGTCTTATCGAAATACAAAAACGTAAATTGTATGGAAAAATTATAAACTCTAACAACCTAGGTGTGCCTAGAATAAAATTTAACTAATAAAGCTCTTTACAATATTTGCTTTTTTTCATGAAAACAAAAACCATGTAGAAAGTTTAGTACTATCTGAACAATTCAGAAGGGCATAAAGGTTTTATCAAAGCCAAGATATCGTAATGCAAATACTTAGGTAATGTATAAATGCGAATAACGCGTTTAGCATGTATCTATGTTTCAAGGTGATAAAAAGTTGAAACTTCGTTAAAGAGGAATTCCATGGACTTTACAGTGTTCACGCAAC
>NZ_JBHILV010000078.1:0-1071 GCF_042193505.1 Bartonella sp. TS25HLJMH | reverse complement strand
CCTTCTTGAATGCTAAAGACTTGGCAACCGTTATTTGCTCCCAATGCGCTCACACGGCAGCCACTCACGATATAATGTCCATGGGCACGGTCATACGTCGCAATAGCTTGCATGGCAGGTTCAAGGAGTGAGGGTGATTTTTGATCAATCAAAACGCCATCTTGTAAAATATAAACGGGAAAGAAAGTGCCACTTTGCGCATCCTCTTTTAGTGCCCAAACAAGCTGTGCTGTTTCGCGTGCGGCACCAGGCTCTCCTTCTGCCAAAGTGCCAGGGACTTGCCCCAACAGCTCTGGATCATCCTCATGGGTTATCCATTTTTTTTGTAGCTTCACACCAATTTCCAAGCGCCCAATCATGGCAACATTGTTGAGTACAGCGGGTGCAACGGGGAAAATATCGCCTGCGATATAAATCTTGCCATCCGTTAATGTGACGGTTTGTGTTTCTTTGTTGACAAAAGCATCAGCCCGTTCAACGCGGTCTCCTTCTTGTGCCACAAGGCGCCCCAAGCGGTCATGACGCCCCCTGATGATGGTTTGAACTTCATTCAGTTCACCACTTTGAATAAAGGGACGCGTGCCGTAAAAGACAACGCTTTGTTGTTCCTCTTTGCCGCGAGATCTGTCAATTGCAAAGGGTAGTCCACTTTCATGCTTCATCTTAAAACCTCAATAAAATTGTGAATTGTTCGCGAACATCGGCACGCAAAGGAATATTAATGGGCGTTTTGAGTATCTCGACACCGCCATTGAGTTCATCAGGCTCCAACCAAAGCTTGCCAACCGCTATGTTTTCTGCGGGGGTAGCGTGAACGAGAATGGAAACAAAAGCTGCTTGTTTCCCATCAACATCGTGAAAATCTGTTCGTGCAGCTAGAAAAAGCGCTGTGCCCATCGGGGAGGGCTGATAGTGATTGCCTGAATGGTTATAAACCCCCCCAAAGCCTGTTCGACAGGCGCTACAGCAGAGCATCTGCGAGTGCCAATCACGGCATCTTGGCTGTCTCTTAACACGAGATAAAGCGTGCGACCATGAAACCATTCTGCCATCAGCATATCGCGTTCATGT
>NZ_JBHILV010000077.1:0-1092 GCF_042193505.1 Bartonella sp. TS25HLJMH | reverse complement strand
GACGCAGAACTCGATAGAAAAAGGACGGCGGCTCTTTTCGCGGCGTTTGTCAAGGACAGTTCCCCAAACGTCGAAAAATTATCCGATAATCGTGATAAAAACAACGTTGAAGAAGAATACAAAGCACCTGTCATTGCGCCCGGTGCATCTCTTTATTTAGGAGAGAATAAAGAGGTTACATTCTCAAATCCTGTTGAGGTTGGTGGCTCTTATGAGGCTTTTCAATTTCGCAATATCTTGAAAATTTGTGCAGCACTTAATATGCCTTATGCCGTTGTGACTGGAGACGTTACGCGGGGGAATTTTTCAAATGTGCGTACCTCCATCATTCAGTTTAGACGGCACGTCAAACAATGGCGTGAACATATCATTGCCTTTCAGTTTAACCGCATTGTTTGGGAGCGTTTTGTTGAAATGGCAGTGCTTGTCAAATGCGTCAATTTGCCAGGGTGGGAAGAAAATTCCTTGCCATGGCTTCAATGTGAAAGCTTTGCGCCCCCGCTTGAAATGATTGATCCAAACAAGGATATCTCAGCGGAAAAAGAAGAAATCCGTGCAGGCTTGAAAACACGACGCATGGCACTTGCCGAGCGCGGCTTTGATATCGACAGCATTCATGCCGAACTGCAAGAAGAGCACACAGACGCTCGTGCGCGCGGCTTATCTTTTGACACGGATATGGCAGCGCCCTCTGGTAACAATCAAGTAATTGATACCGCAGATTCAGAACCTTCTGAAACTTATGAAAGTAACCAAGGCAGTGAGGCACATACAAATGGTGAATAATCTCGACATGCCGTTTTTGGCATCACGGCTTTTTGGGGTTCCACATATGCTTGCCTCGACAAAGCTTGATATCATTTTGAATGCTCTTGCGCCGCGTCTTTTTGAGGGAGAAAAGTTTCCCCCTAAGGCTTTTGCGCAAGGGGATACGGAAGCTTTAAGACCACCTGAAACTTATGTAGTACAAAACAATGTTGCTATCCTACCAGTTCATGGCACGCTTGTGCGCCGTGGTGCATGGCTTGGGGCTTTATCGGGGCTAACCTCTTATGAAGGTTTAAGGGCTTCTTTTCGTGAAGCCATTGCACA
>NZ_JBHILV010000076.1:0-1097 GCF_042193505.1 Bartonella sp. TS25HLJMH | reverse complement strand
TTCAAGAACCGTCTTCATCTGCTGTTCTGTGTAATCATGTAACTGACCTCCATTAACAGCTTCTTTCGAATCCTTTTCAATCTTTCCATCCGCTACATTGTCTATTAATACTGGAGAACTGTCATCTCCACCAATTAACGTAACTTTATTGGTCTTTTTACCTGCTTCATCTCTATCATATTGTACAGATCCCTCCGTAACCTTAGTTTCAATATCCTTGACCTGATCTGTAATCATCTGCTGAGTTTCCCAAAGCTGTCCTCCATTCACAGCTTCTTTGGAATCTTGCTCTACCTTACCATCCTCTACATTGATAATCTTACTGGGGCTCTTAACGCCCTCATCATCAACGTGAGAGGCATCATAGCTTCCTTTTTCTTCATTCCAATTCAGACCATTCGAAGCAACATCCTTTTCAACTTCTTTTATACGATCGTTGATAGTGCTCATGCTGTCATTAACAACATCAAATGCTTCAGAGACATTAGTACGCTCCTCTTTATCTCCTTTCGTACCATCCTCATTGAAAACCTGAACGTAGAATTTGGGGCCTTGCCAGTTTCCTTCCTTATCATAACCAGCTCCTCCACCAAAATATGAGGCAAAGCTCTGTTGTAGAGTATAAATCTGACCTCCATTAATCGCATCCGTCGAATCTTCTGATATCTTTCCTTCCGCAAGGAACGTGATCTTGCTGTTGTCCTTTTTACCTTCCTTCTCATGCTGTGCTACAAACGCACCGGCATCATCACTCCACAACAACGCATTTTGCTCAATGTTTTCTGAAATCTCATTATGAAGATTCTTGAAGACCTTATTGATACCGGCAAACGCGGCTGCAATGCTATCATAATCCTCCTCTTCAAAGCTGCCATCTTCTTGGAAAGTCATTATCTTGAAACCTGGAAGAACCCAGCCATCACCATCATACTTAGCATCACCACCAAAATACTTTGCTAGCGACTGATTCAGATCATAAATCTGTCCGCCATTAACCGCATCACTCGAACCTGATGCTATAGAACCAGCCGCAAGTGATGTGATTTTGCTGTTTGTCTTCTCTCCATCTTTTTCTCCATGCTTAGCTACAAAAGCTT
>NZ_JBHILV010000075.1:0-1111 GCF_042193505.1 Bartonella sp. TS25HLJMH | reverse complement strand
CAAGATATTACAGCCTCAGGGGTGGGGATCACTACCGGAGGTGATCTTGCCATGGCTACAGAACAAGGTAACTTGACGATCGGTTCAGCAGAAACCCATTACCATGATGAACAGGGTGATGCCACCATGCATCATAAATCAGAAGTCAACTCTGGTGGCTCAACAACGCTTTCCTCTGGAAAAGATTTGAATATTCTAGGCTCAGATGTTCAAGCAACGGATAAACTTCTCTTACAAGCTGAGAGGAATGTTTCGATTGATGCCACACGCAACAGTGCGAATGGGAGTGAAACATCTCATGTTGCTTTACACAATGGCTCTCATTTAAGTTCTGGAAAAGAGACCACTGTTCTCTCTGGAAAAGATATCCATATGGCTGCTTCCGATATAGATGCCAAGGGCAATGTTGCTCTTGGCGCCCAAGGGGAGGTAACAATAGGGGTAAGAAACGATGAAGTGGAATATCATCTTCGCACCAAAAACACGAAAGTGGATATGCAAGCCTCTCATGCCGTTGGATCTTCGATAAAATCGGGAGGTGACACCACTGTCATTGCAGGGCAGGATGGCAAACCGCATGATCTTAGCATCACAGGCAGTTCCATTGCGGCTGATGGCAAGGTAGGGCTGAAAGCCAGCAACGATGTCCTGATCAATAATGCAGAGGATAGCTTACATTATGAGATGTCGTACCATAAAGAGGGTGGAGCATTTAGTAGCAGCAAATCTGAGCATAACAAGATGGATGTGCGCCAAGTTGTGGGGTCAAGCATAACAGGGGGTGAAGGCATTGCCATTGATTCCGGAAACAACACGGAAGTTGTAGCCTCGACGCTCATAGCCGGTAAGGCAGAGGAAACGTCAGGAGAGAAAGCACCAGGAGAACAGAAACAAGCGGATATTACTATTCACTCTGGGGGAAAGATTACTATCAAAGGCGCCCAAGAACACTTGGATCAACAAGCGCAATCGTCATCAAGTGGCTTTTTGCATGAGAAATCGTCCGATAGTTCTCAATCGCATACCACAACGGTCTCCTCTATCCTTGGGGCGACGGGAAACATCGTGTTAGACGCACAAGGAGAAGCCAAGATTTCTGCTTCTCATCTTC
>NZ_JBHILV010000074.1:0-1137 GCF_042193505.1 Bartonella sp. TS25HLJMH | reverse complement strand
TAAAAATATGACTTTTTAGCAATATGGATTCTACTGTGATCTTTTTTCAACAAAAATATAGAAAAATCTTCTATAAAGCCTCAAAGTTTATAGCGTTATCAAATATTATGCTTATCTCTAGGTAAATACTGTGCATCTGTAAAAAAATATTCACCCTCATTTCAATAAAATAAGAATGAATATTGTTAAAAGAATCCCTTACTATCATCAATTCAGCTTTAATCTTAAGACAGCACCTCTTCCCCAATCTCCGCCAGAACTCGTTGCGGATATATTAGAGCGAATATTTCCATCTTCTGACATATAACCAGCTCCAATAGCAAAAGCCGATCGACTACGCCATAAACCACTACCAAATGAGACACTTAAAGACCAAAGGATATCAAAATAACCTAAATTCGATACCGCTAAACCAACAGAGGACGCCTGTCTTGCTTCTTTCTGAACTGTCTTAATCTGCTGCTTACTGTCATGTAATTGATCACCTTTTAGGCATTATGCAATCCAATAATAATCTTATCAGAAGTAGAATCGTACAAAATAACATCCCCCTCTATCTTGTCATAAAAAATAATGCCGCATTCATTAATAATACTATTATAATATATATTTCTCTTATAAGGAAAAAACTCTCTCAAAAATAAATATCGATTACTCAAATAATTCCTTTTGGAAATGATAAATGATTTTTTCGTATAAAACTTCACAATAAAAAATACATTTTTACTCGAAATACGCCCTTATCTTCTATTGCTATTCATTTATGCTGAGAATAACTTTCCTTCTCTTAAAATGCCACATGTAATGCATTTGATAAGAGAAGGAAAATTTATTTCGAATTTTCTATTGTTAATTCAGTATTATCCTAAATCCAGCACTTATACCCCAGTGACCTCCAGAAGTGGTAATTGACAAGTTGGAACCAATATCACCGTTCTCTGAAGTATAACCAGCCCCAACAGCAAACGCGGATTGACTGCGCCATACACCACTACCAAATGCGAGTGTTAATTTTCCAGGAATATCACTATAGCGTAAACCAGCTACCGCTAAACCAACAGCTGCTGCTTGTCTTGCTTCCTTGCGAACATCCTCAATAGCATAATTTAACGTCTCAAACTTCATATCCGTATAGGA
>NZ_JBHILV010000073.1:0-1139 GCF_042193505.1 Bartonella sp. TS25HLJMH | reverse complement strand
GAACAAGAGATGCAAAAGATTTTGACAAAAGCTGCTTAAACCTATGGGGGTGCTCTCTCCTCCCAGCACCCCCACCCTTTCCTAACAACTTTTAAGTAATGCATGATTCACGCTACGGGTGGATTGTACGCAAATCAAGGAAATAAACCATGGAAAAGAAATATGAACTTACTGATGAAACAACTGAGGTTGATGGCAAAACTCTCCACCGCATTCGTGCCTTACGAGACTTTGGAAACGTCGAGAAAGGCGATTTAGGGGGCTTTATAGAGAATGAAGACAATTTAAGTCATGAGGGGGATTGTTGGGTTGGTGATGATGCACTGGTTTATGAAGGTGCCCGTGTTTATGATGATGCACAAATTTCTGATAATGCTAAGGTTTTTGGTAATGCAGAAGTTTACGAGGATGTACATTTTTATGGATTTGCAGAAGTTTACGGTGATGTACGTGTTTTTGGTGACTGCGATGCTATATGCATTGGCAATGATGCAGGTACTTATGGGCATGTTGATGATACTGACCTCATCTCAACTGGAGAAAAGACCAGATGAGAAAATACGAACTTACTGATGAAACAATCGAAGTTGGGCGCAAAACGCTCCGCCGCATTCGTGCATTGAGAGATTTGGGGGACGTCAAGAAAGGTGATCTTGGCGGCTATATCGAGAAAGAAGACAATCTAAGTCATGATGGCAATTGCTGGGTAAGTGATGATGCAAAAGTCTATGGTTATGCCAAGGTTTTTGGTGATGCACATGTTTATGGAAACGCTCGTGTAGATGGTCATGCAAGAATTTATGACAAAGCCAAGGTTTATGGTGATGTCATTATATCATGCTCCAATTTCACGTATGAGGATGATGTTAATTATGGAAATGTTGAGATTTTTGGAGATGCAAAAGTTTATGATAGTGCTCGCATTTATGACGCAGTCAAGATTTTTAGAAATGCCGAAATTCGTGGATTAGCTAATATTCGCGGAAACACGAGAATTCCTCAAGACATAAAAATTTAACAACCAACCAGCCTTTTAACACCAGCGTGATTCACGCCACGGGAGAATTACATCTAAAATGAAGGGGAATAAACATGCCACACCGCCCACCTACTATCACGCAGCCAGCTATTGCTCGTGC
>NZ_JBHILV010000072.1:0-1160 GCF_042193505.1 Bartonella sp. TS25HLJMH | reverse complement strand
TTTTGATTGGTTTTTTTATCTGTATAGCTCTCAGAAGTCGCTATACTAAAATTAACTATTTCTGCTCCAGAATTCATTGTTTTGCTTTCGGGATTAGCACCAAGGCGCCCGATTAACGTCACTTTATTTAGCATATTTGTAGCCCCATTAGATTAGCAATTTATACATGAAAAATCTTAGCATAATTTGCATATTTATTCAATTATTTCAAAAGGATATTATTGTTTTTTAATATATAAAATTATGTTTACGGTGTATAAAATAAGGAGATCAAGGTATTCTATTCTGCAAGCACCGTTTTTTCTCTACTTTCTCCATGAGTTCCTTGCACTTTGTCAGATCTTGTTGTGAAAGAGACTTAAACATTCTAACAAACGTGTTAGAAATTTCATGGTTAAGTGGGTCAGAAGAGTTCATTGTAAAATTCTTACGACAAATATTTGCTTCTCTTCTCAAGATAGAAGCCGTTTCTTCATCTAAAGCATATTTCTCAATGATCTTTTCTTCCATGTCAGCAGGTATAGGCTTTTTGCCAATTTCTACAGAAGATAAAAATGCTATAGATACGCCTAATTTATTAGCCATATCTAATAAACGTTCTGTTCGATCAATACGAATTTTACGTAAGGTTTTGCCAAATGGTGTAAGCATTTGATTCAAGCTCCTATTAATGCAATCAAGTGGTTTTCAATGATTTTTTGATGTTTTTGTTGATTTCATCTATGAGAGGTTCGTAATTGAGAATGCTTTTCGGAATAGCACCACCGTAAACCCACGCTTTCACTTGCGCTTTGGTACTAAAATCTGCATTCTTAGGTGTTTTGTAATACTGGCCGCCATCAAACTTTTCACACTCTCTTGTACCGTCTTCATATTCGTAGAGGTTGTAAAAATACTCCTCTGCTCCGTCTCCCCAAGGAACATAACCAACAGCTGTTGCAACAAACTCTTTTTGCATGGGTTGTTTACGCTTTTTTAAGAACAGGTCTTTTAATATTCTCATGTTTTTAGTCCATAATTTTACCAATTGGTCTATTTACCTAAAATTTGACCGTACAGAGCGTTTTATATTAGAGATATGGTTTTTCATCGTAAAATCTTTAAATCGCTTTGTATGGTATCTTTTTATCGATTTAAATACATATCCAATCCCAAAATGA
>NZ_JBHILV010000071.1:0-1176 GCF_042193505.1 Bartonella sp. TS25HLJMH | reverse complement strand
AAGTTTGAACGAACAAAACCGCATGTTAATATTGGTACGATTGGTCACGTTGATCATGGGAAGACCTCGTTGACAGCAGCGATTACGAAATATTTTGGTGAATTTAAAGCCTATGATCAAATTGATGCTGCCCCAGAGGAACGCGCACGTGGAATTACTATTTCTACAGCACACGTTGAGTATGAAACGGAAAATCGTCACTATGCGCATGTTGATTGTCCAGGACACGCTGATTATGTAAAGAACATGATCACAGGTGCGGCACAGATGGATGGTGCTATTTTGGTTGTTTCAGCAGCTGATGGTCCAATGCCTCAGACACGTGAGCATATTTTGCTTGCGCGTCAGGTTGGTGTTCCAGCAATTGTTGTTTTTCTTAATAAAGTTGATCAGGTTGATGATGCAGAACTTTTGGAGCTTGTAGAGCTTGAGGTTCGGGAACTTTTATCCAAATATGATTTTCCAGGCGATGATATACCAATTGTTAAAGGTTCTGCGTTGGCAGCTCTTGAGGATAAGGATAAAAGCATTGGTGAAGATGCTGTTCGTCTTTTAATGAGTGAAGTTGATAATTATATTCCAACGCCTGAACGTCCTGTTGATCAACCATTTTTGATGCCGATAGAGGATGTATTTTCGATTTCGGGTCGTGGAACCGTTGTTACGGGTCGTGTTGAGCGTGGTGTTATTAAAGTTGGAGAGGAAATCGAGATTATCGGTATTCGTCCAACGTCTAAGACGACGGTTACAGGCGTTGAAATGTTCCGCAAGCTTTTAGATCAGGGTCAAGCGGGTGATAATATAGGAGCTCTGCTTCGTGGTGTTGACCGTGAAGGGATTGAGCGTGGTCAAGTATTGGCGAAGCCAGGGTCTGTTACGCCTCATACACGTTTTAAAGCAGAAGCTTACATTTTGACGAAAGATGAAGGTGGACGTCATACACCATTTTTCACGAATTATCGTCCTCAGTTTTACTTCCGTACGACGGATGTTACAGGTATTGTTACGCTTCCAGAAGGAACGGAAATGGTTATGCCAGGAGACAATGTTGCCATGGATGTTTCATTGATTGTTCCGATAGCGATGGAAGAGAAGCTTCGTTTTGCTATTCGTGAAGGTGGTCGTACTGTTGGTGCCGGTATCGTCTCTAAGATCATCGAATAAATAATGCTTGTT
>NZ_JBHILV010000070.1:0-1177 GCF_042193505.1 Bartonella sp. TS25HLJMH | reverse complement strand
GGGGAAATAGAACAAGAGATGCAAAAGATTTTGACAAAAGCTGCTTAAACCTATGGGGGTGCTCTCTCCTCCCAGCATCCCCACCCTTTCCTAACAACTTTTAAGTAATGCATGATTCACGCTACGGGTGGATTGTGCGCAAATCAAGGAAATAAACCATGGAAAAGAAATATGAACTTACTGATGAAACAACTGAAGTTGATGGCAAAACTCTCCACCGCATTCGTGCCTTACGAGACTTTGGTGGTATTAAAGCAGACGACCTAGGCGGTCTTATAGAGCATGAAGGCAACTTATCCCATGAGGGCAATTGTTGGATTTGGTATAAGGCTTGTGTTTTTGGAGATGCCCGTGTTTATGGCAATGCACTTGTTTTCGATGAAGCAAAAGTTTCCGATAATGCACATGTTTACGAGAGCGCACACGTTTTCGATGAAGCGCGCGTTTACGGTCGTGCAGAAATTTACGGAGAAGCAAAAGTTTACGGTGAGGCATGCGTTTACGGTAGGGCAGAGGTTTACGATTGTGCACGCGTTTTCGATGAAGCACGTGTTTACGATAAGGCAGAGGTTTACGGTTTTGCACGCGTTTACGATTATGCAAAAGTTTTAGAAAATGCACATGTTTACGGTTATGCATATGTTTCCGATAAGGCAGAAGTTTATGGCAATGCAAAAATTAAAGACGGAGATGTGTGCGATAGTGCAAGGATTTATGGTGATGCTAAAATTTATGATCATGCAGAAGTTTACGGTAATGCATGCGTTTCCCATAATGCAGAGGTTTACGGTTATGCCAAGGTTTTTGGTGATGCCTTGGTTTTTGGCAATGCACATGTTCATGGGCGTGCAAAAGTTTACAATGATGCACGCGTTTTCGATGAAGCACGTGTTTACGATAAGGCAGAAATTTACGGAGAAGCAAAAGTTTACGGTGATGCAGAAGTTTACCGTAGCGCACACGTTGATGACTATAACGCCATATCAACTGGAGAAAAGACCAGATGAAAAAATATGAACGACTAATCTTATAGTCTCTCTATAAGCCGTTTCTAGCAACACAAACAAACTTTTAACACCAGCGTGATTCACGCCAAGGGTGAATTACATCTAAAATGAAGGGGAATAAACATGCCACACCGCCCACCTACTATCACGCAGCCAGCTATTGCTCGTGC
>NZ_JBHILV010000007.1:0-111591 GCF_042193505.1 Bartonella sp. TS25HLJMH | reverse complement strand
GTTTTGCTATTCGTGAAGGTGGTCGTACTGTTGGTGCCGGTATCGTCTCTAAGATCATCGAATAAATAATGCTTGTTGAGTGCTTTCATTCTTGAAGGCACTCTGTATAACAGGGAAATAAAGAGCATGAACAGTCAAAATATTCGCATTCGCTTAAAAGCGTTTGATCATAGAATTCTTGATACGTCGACGCGTGAAATTGTATCGACTGCTAAACGTACCGGTGCAAATGTCCGTGGTCCCATTCCGCTTCCGACGCGGATTGAGAAGTTTACGGTCAATCGTGGACCGCATATCGATAAGAAGAGTCGTGAGCAGTTTGAGATGCGAACACATAAGCGTCTTCTTGATATTGTTGATCCAACGCCGCAAACAGTGGATGCGCTTATGAAGCTCGATCTTTCTGCTGGTGTGGATGTAGAAATTAAGCTCTGAGGTTTGAGGACAGAAGGAACAGACCCGATGCGTTCAGGTGTAATAGCACAGAAGCTGGGCATGACCCGTATTTATAATGATGCTGGTGAACATGTGCCGGTGACCGTACTTCGTTTGGAGAATTGTCAAGTCGTTGCTCAGCGTACAGTTGAAAAGAATGGTTATACTGCTGTTCAATTAGGTGTAGGCTTTGCTAAGGTTAAGAATACTTCACAAGCTCTTCGTGGACATTTTGCTAAGGCTTCTGTTGAGCCTAAAGCTAAAATAGCAGAGTTTCGTGTGAGTCCCGATAATCTTCTTGATGTTGGTACTGAGATTACGGTGGAACATTTTGTTCCAGGACAAAGAGTTGATGTGACTGGTACCAGTATTGGTAAGGGGTTTGCTGGTGTTATGAAACGGCATAACTTTGGTGGGCATCGTGCTTCCCATGGCAATTCGATCACACATCGTGCTCATGGTTCTACAGGGCAGTGTCAAGATCCTGGTAAAGTTTTTAAAGGTAAAAAAATGGCTGGCCATATGGGGCAAGTGCGTGTAACAACACAGAATATTGAAGTTATTTCCACGGATAGTGAGCGTGGTTTAATTTTAGTGCGTGGTGCTGTTTCTGGTTCTAAAGGTTCTTGGATTTTGATACGAGATGCTGTGAAGAAGCGTCTTCCTGATAATGCTCCAAAGCCTGCTGGTATCCGCCGTCTTGTGAAGGAGAAAACGGAAATGGTTACTCCGGTGACGGAAAGCTCTGAAGTTGAGGGAGCCTAATAATGGATCTTGTAATTAAAACTCTTGATGGTAATGAAGCTGGCAAATTAAAGGTTTCTGAAGCTATTTTTGATCTTGTTCCACGTGAGGATATTTTACAACGTGTTGTTCGTTGGCAGCTTGCACGTCGTCAGCAGGGGAGTCATCAATCCCAAGGTCGTTCTGATGTGTCGCGAACAGGGGCAAAAATGTTTAAACAGAAAGGAACTGGGCGTGCTCGACATTCATCTGCACGCGCACCGCAGTTTAGAGGTGGGGGTAAGGCACATGGACCGGTGGTTCGTAGCCATGCGCATGATCTTCCTAAAAAGATTCGTGCTCTTGGGTTACGTTTTGCTTTATCTGCAAAATTAAAAGCAAAAGACTTAATTATTGTGGATGAGTTGACTGTTAAGGATGCTAAAACGAAAATGCTTGTTTCTCATTTTTCTAAGCTTGGATTTAATAACGCTCTCTTGATTGGTGGTAAAGAGATTGATATTAACTTTTTTCGTGCAGTCTCTAATATCCCTAATATCGATATTTTGCCTATTCAGGGAATTAATGTTTATGATATTTTGCGTCGCAGCAAACTTGTTTTATCAAAGGCAGCTGTTGAGGCTCTTGAGGAGCGTTTTAAATGACAGATCTTCGCCATTATGATATAATTATTAGTCCAGTTATTACTGAAAAGTCGACTATGATTTCTGAATATAATCAAGTTGCTTTTAATGTCGCGCCGAAAGCGACTAAGCCTGAGATTAAGGCTGCTATTGAAGCGCTTTTTAGCGTAAAAGTTAAAGCAGTTAACACGATAGTCCGTAAGGGTAAAGTGAAGCGTTTCAAAGGTATAGTTGGTCGGCAAAGTGATGTCAAAAAAGCGATCGTAACTCTGGCCAGTGGTCAGACTATCGACGTTTCGACAGGTCTTTAAAGAGGCTCGGAGATAGGAATAATGGCACTTAAGCAATTTAATCCAACGACACCTGGGCAGCGTCAGCTTGTTATTGTGGAACGTTCTTGTCTTTATAAGGGAAAACCTATAAAGATGTTGACTGAAGGTTTGTCTTCAAAGGGTGGACGTAATAATCGCGGTCGTGTTACTGCTCGTTTTCAGGGTGGTGGACATAAACGTAGTTATCGGTTTGTCGACTTTAAGCGTCTTAAACGTGATGTTTCAGCAAAGGTTGAGCGTTTAGAATATGATCCTAACCGTACTGCTTTTATTGCTTTAATTCGCTATGAGGACGGGCAATTGAGTTATATTCTTGCACCACAGCGTCTTGCGGTTGGTGATTCTGTTATGGCTGGTTTAAATGTGGATGTTAAACCAGGTAATGCTATGCCTCTTGCTAATATGCCTGTAGGTACAATTATTCATAATGTTGAGATGAAGCCAGGAAAAGGGGGGCAGATTGCACGTTCAGCGGGTACTTATGCGCAGTTGGTTGGACGAGATCATGGTATGGCTATTCTTCGTTTAAATTCTGGTGAACAGCGTTTGGTTCCTAGTAGCTGTTTTGCAACTGTTGGTGCTGTTTCAAATCCTGATCATGGGAATATTAATGATGGTAAGGCAGGTCGGTCACGTTGGCGTGGTAAACGTCCACATGTTCGTGGTGTTGCTATGAACCCCGTTGATCATCCGCACGGTGGTGGTGAAGGTCGTACATCGGGGGGGCGCCATCCAGTATCTCCTTGGGGTAAGCCTACGAAAGGTAAGCGTACGCGCTCCAATAAAGCCACTGATAAATTTATTATGCGTACGCGTCATCAACGCAAGAAATGAGAAAGGTAGTCTGAAGTGGTTCGTTCAGTGTGGAAAGGTCCGTTTGTTGACGGCTATCTTCTTGGTAAAGCAGAGAAGGTACGTGCAAGTGGGCGCAATGAAGTTATAAAAATATGGAGTCGTCGCTCTACTATTTTACCGCAATTTGTTGGTTTAACTTTTGGTGTTTACAACGGTAATAAGCATATTCCTGTTTCTGTTTCTGAAGAGATGGTTGGACATAAGTTTGGTGAGTTCGCTCCTACCCGGACTTATTATGGTCATGGTGCCGATAAAAAAGCGAAGAGGAAGTAGGAATGGGAAAAGCTAAAGTTTCGCGCCAGCTTAGGGATAATGAAGCAAGAGCTGTCACGCGGAAAATTCGTGTTAGTCCGCAGAAGCTTAATTTAGTTGCTGCAATGATTCGTGGTAAAAGAGTTAATGTAGCACTCGCTGATTTGATGTTTTCACGCAAGCGTATTGCTGCTACTGTGAAAAAAACGCTTGAATCAGCAATTGCAAATGCAGAGAATAACCACGATCTTGATATTGATTCGCTTATTGTGGCGGAAGCTTATGTTGGTAAGTCGATAGTGATGAAGCGCTTTCATGTTCGTGGTCGAGGGCGTGCTAGTAGAATTGAACGTCCATTTTCGCATCTTACTGTTATTGTTCGTGAAGTTACCGAAAAAGTGGAGGCCGCGTAATGGGTCAGAAGATCAATCCAATAGGACTTCGTCTTGGTGTTAATCGGACTTGGGATTCTCGTTGGTATGCTGATAGTGGTGAATATGGGCGCCTTCTTCATGAAGATTTGAAAATTCGTTCATATGTGCTGGAGGAGCTTAAACAGGCGGCTATTTCGAAGGTTGTTATTGAGCGTCCTCATAAGAAGTGTCGTATTACGATTCATTCTGCACGTCCTGGTTTGATTATTGGTAAAAAGGGTGCTGATATCGAAAAGCTTCGTCGTAAGCTCTCAGAAATGACGGATGCTGAAACTTCATTAAATATTGTGGAGATTCGTAAACCGGAGATTGATGCCACGATTATTGCGCAATCAATTGCTCAACAGTTAGAGCGTCGTGTTGCTTTTCGTCGTGCAATGAAGCGTGCTGTTCAGTCTGCTATGCGTCTTGGTGCGGAAGGTATTCGTATCAATTGTTCTGGCCGTCTTGGTGGTGCTGAAATTGCTCGTATGGAATGGTATCGTGAAGGTCGTGTTCCACTTCATACCTTGCGTTCTGATGTTGATTACGGTACAGCAGAAGCTAAGACCGCTTATGGTATTTGTGGTATTAAAGTTTGGGTCTTTAAGGGTGAGATTCTTGAGCATGATCCGATGGCTTCAGAACGTCGTGCTACGGAAGTTGATCAATCTGGTTCTTCATCGAATCGTCGCCGTGAAAATGCTTAGTTTTTGAGATTGAACTAAAATTTGGAGTAGAGAACAATGTTGCAGCCAAAGCGCACAAAGTTCCGTAAACAGTTCAAGGGCCGTATTCACGGTGTTGCGAAGGGTGGTACGGATTTGAATTTCGGTGCCTACGGTTTGAAGGCTGTTGAGCCGGAGCGGATTACTGCTCGTCAAATTGAAGCGGCGCGCCGTGCGATTACGCGTTATATGAAGCGTTCTGGTCGTGTGTGGATTCGCATTTTTCCAGATCTTCCGGTTACATCTAAACCGACTGAAGTTCGTATGGGTAAAGGTAAGGGAAGTGTCGATTATTGGGCTGCACGTGTTGCTCCTGGACGCATCATGTTTGAGCTTGATGGAGTTCCTGAGGATGTTGCACGTGAAGCACTAAGATTGGGTGCTGCAAAGTTGCCTATAAAAACGCGTTTCATCCAGCGTATTGCTGAATAATGAGGTTAAGCGATGAAAGCCACAGAATTACGGGCGCAAACGCTCGACCAAATGAAAGATGAATTGGCTAAGTTAAAGAAAGAGCAATTTAATTTGCGTTTTCAAAAAGCAACAGGTCAATTAGAAAAGACTGCGCGTGTTAGACAAGTTCGTCGTGATATTGCGCGTATTAAAACTTTTCTTCGTCAAAAGGTAAGTGAAAGTAAGGTTTAAGGAAATGAGAGATGCCTAAACGCGTTTTGCAGGGTGTTGTTATTAGCGACAAAAGTGATAAGACTGTTGTTGTCAAAGTTGAGCGCCGTTATTCTCATCCGCTTCTTAAGAAGACTGTTCGGCAGTCTAAAAATTATAAAGCGCATGACGAAAACAACCAATTCAAGATTGGGGATCAGGTTTCTATTCAAGAATCTAGACCAATTTCGAAAGATAAATGTTGGATTGTTGTAAAAGACAATGTAGCGTAATGAGTTAAGTTTATTGTTTTAGAATTTAACAGTGTTTTTATCATTGATAAATTTAAAGGCGATGACTTTATCGTTATTTGGCAGGCAAATCCGAGTGTATAAAAGGTACAATCGGATATATGTGTTAAGAGAAGGTGGCCAGTCATGATTCAGATGCAAACAAACCTCGACGTTGCTGATAATTCTGGTGCTCGTCGTGTCATGTGCATCAAGGTGTTAGGCGGTTCAAAGCGGAAATATGCTTCGGTCGGTGACATTATTGTTGTTTCGGTTAAGGATGCTATTCCTCGTGGCCGTGTTAAAAAAGGTGATGTTATGAAAGCTGTTGTGGTTCGTACTGCTAAGGATATTCGTCGCGCAGATGGTAGTGTCATTCGTTTTGATAGTAATGCTGCGGTTTTAGTGGATAATAAAAAAGAGCCGATCGGTACTCGTATCTTTGGACCTGTTCCCCGCGAATTGCGTGGTAGGAATCATATGAAGATCATCTCGCTCGCTCCTGAAGTTCTGTAAGGAGTAAATGTTATGCAGAAGATTCGAAAAGGTGATAAAGTTGTTGTTTTATCCGGTAAGGATAAAGGATGTAGTGGTGAAGTAATTAAGGTTAGTCCAAAAGAGAATAAGGCTTTTGTTCGTGGGATTAATATGATTAAACGTCATCAACGTCAAACGCAGAAGCAAGAAGCTGGAATTATTTCTAAAGAAGCTCCGATTCATCTGTCTAATTTGGCGATTGCTGATCCTAAAGATGGTAAGCCTACACGTGTAGGCTTTCGTATGAATGCAGATGGTAATAAAGTGCGTTTTGCCAAGCGTTCGGGAGAGTTGATTAATGGCTGAGGAAAGACAAATACCGCGTATGAAAGTGCATTATTTTGAAGTGATTCGTAAAGCGCTTCAAGAGAAGTTTAATTACAGAAATGCGATGCAAATTCCGCGGATTGATAAAATTGTAATAAATATGGGGATAGGTGAAGCAACTGCTGATTCGAAGAAGCCTTCCCTTGCTGCTGAGGATTTAGGGCTAATAACAGGTCAGAAGGCTGTTGTTACACGTGCGCGTAATTCTATTGCGACCTTTAAGGTTCGTGAAGGAATGCCTCTTGGGGCTAAAGTTACATTGCGTAAAGATCGTATGTTTGAGTTTTTAGATCGTCTTGTTACGATTGCTCTTCCACGGGTTCGTGACTTTCGTGGTTTGAATCCAAAGAGTTTTGATGGTCGTGGCAATTTTGCTATGGGTATTAAAGAACACATTGTGTTTCCAGAAATCAACTATGATAAAGTTGATCAAATTTGGGGCATGGATATTATTGTTTGTACGACAGCAAAAACGGATGATGAAGCTCGTGAGTTATTGCGTGCTTTTAATTTTCCTTTTCGTTCGTAACGGCAGACATAGTGAGGTGAAAGTATGGCCAAAGTAAGTGCCGTTGAAAAAAATAAGCGTCGTGAGGTGATGGTAAAGCGTTATGCTGCCCGTCGTGCACGTTTGAAAGCAATAGTTATGGATCAGAAGGTTTCTCTTGAAGAACGTTTTAAAGCTTCTGTTCAGTTGGCAGAGTTGCCACGTAATTCTTCGAAAGTTCGTATTCGTAATCGCTGTGAGGTTTCAGGTCGTCCGCGGGCTTATTATCGTAAATTAAAAATGTCGCGAATTGCGTTGCGTGAGCTTGGCTCTATTGGCCATATTCCTGGTATTGTAAAGTCTAGTTGGTAAGAGGAGATTATTTAATGTCTATGTCAGATCCTCTTGGTGATATGTTAACACGTATTCGTAATGCACTTGGTCGTAAAAAAGGTAAAGTAGTTACTCCAGCTTCGAAGCTTCGTGCGCACGTTCTTGATGTTCTTCAGTCGGAAGGTTATATTCGTGGATATAATCAAATTGATTTAGGTGATGGGAAAGCTGAAATTGAAATCGAATTGAAGTATTTTGAAGGGCTGGCTGCTATTCGTGAGATTTTACGTGTATCAAAGCCAGGTCGTCGTGTGTATGTTTCTGCTAAGTCACTTCCACAGGTGGCAAATGGTCTTGGTATTTCGATTTTATCGACTCCTAAAGGCGTCATGGCAGATCATGAGGCGCGTGAACAGAATGTTGGTGGAGAACTCCTTTGTCGTGTTTTCTAAGTTATGTCAAGAAAACGGAAGAAAAAGTAGGTTAGAACAATGTCTCGTATTGGAAAGAAACCCATTTCAATTCCTTCTGGAGTTACTGCTACTGTTGAAGGTCAGCTGGTTAAGGCAAAAGGTCCAAAAGGTGAGCTGAGCTACGTCGTCAATGATGAAGTCTTAGTCAAGTTTGAGGAAAATATCATATCAGTTATGCCGCGGGATCAGTCAAAAGATGCGCGTTCTAAATGGGGTATGTCGCGCTCAATGATTGAGAACATTTTTTGTGGTGTGAAAGATGGTTTTGAAAAGAGGTTGGAGATTAATGGGGTTGGTTATCGTGCTGCTTTGCAGGGTAAGGATGTCCAACTATCTCTAGGCTTTTCCCATGATGTGGTTTATAAAGTTCCATCGGGTGTTACTGTAACTGTTCCTAAGCCGACAGAAATTGTTGTTTCTGGAATTGATAAACAGCAAGTTGGACAAGTTGCAGCGGAGATTCGTGAGTATCGTAGACCTGAGCCTTATAAAGGTAAAGGTGTTAAGCATGCAGATGAACGTATTTTCCGTAAAGAAGGTAAAAAGAAATAAGGATTTTGTATTATGGTTTCATCTAAGGACATTATCCAACGTCGTGCAAGGCGTGTTCGTCGTAGAATTAAAATGGTTTCTCATGATCGTCCTCGGCTTAGTGTTTATCGTTCAAATCAGAACATTTATGCTCAAGTTATCGATGATTTGCGGGGATGTACACTTGTTTCAGCCTCTACTCTTGAAAGTGATTTAAAAAAGTCGTTAAAGAGTGGTGCTGATAAAAAAGCAGCTTTTGCTGTTGGTAAGTTAATTGCTGAGCGTGCGAAGCAAGCGGGTGTTAATGAAGTGGTTTTTGATCGTGGAGCGTATGTGTACCATGGTCGAGTCAAAGCTTTAGCTGAAGCTGCTCGTGAAGGTGGTTTGAATTTCTAAAATTTCTTATTTAATGAGTAAGGAGAGTTTAGAATATTTCGTTTAAGTTCTTCCAGTTTGATGAGGGACTTTGTTATCGTGCTTCCGGAAAAGAAAAAGGAATGAGGAATGGCACAAAAAGAACGTGGTGAGAGAGAAGAACGCGATAATGAGTTTGTCGATAGGCTAGTTCATATCAATCGTGTTGCTAAAGTTGTAAAGGGTGGTCGGCGTTTTGGTTTTGCTGCTCTTGTTGTTGTTGGAGATCAAAAAGGGCGTGTAGGTTTTGGACATGGTAAAGCCCGTGAAGTTCCAGAAGCCGTTCGTAAAGCAACGGAATCTGCAAAACGTGGGATGATTTATGTTCCGCTTCGCTCTGGACGTACATTGCATCATGATCTTGAAGGGCGTCACGGAGCGGGCCGTGTTTTGCTACGTTCGGCTTCTGCTGGTACTGGTATTATTGCTGGGGGACCGATGCGTGCTATTTTTGAAGCTCTTGGTATGCAGGATGTCGTTGCAAAATCACTAGGATCATCGAATCCTTATAACATGGTTCGTGCAACATTTGATGCATTGAAACATCAAATGCATCCTAGAGATATTGCTGCTCAACGCGGTATAAAATATTCGACTTTGCAGGCGCGTCGTCGCCATTTAGTTGACCTAGAAGGATAGTTTCTGAGATTATCAGAAAAGGAATTAGGAAATGGTTCAGAAAAAATCTCAGAGTGGTAAAACTATCACGGTGGAGCAAATTGGAAGCCCTATTCGAAACTCACAGATTCAGCGTGCAACCTTAAAGGGGCTTGGATTAAATAAAATGCGTCGTCGGCGCGTTTTAGATGATACACTTTGTGTGCGGGGTATGATTGCTCAGGTTCGGCATCTTGTTCGCGTTATAGATGAAGGTTAAGGGTTGCGGGAGTATTAGATATGAAACTCAATGAACTGCGTGATTGCGAAGGCGCAACAAAAAATCGTAAGCGTATTGGGCGTGGTATTGGTTCCGGTACGGGTAAGACTGGTGGTCGTGGTGTAAAAGGGCAAAAGTCGCGTTCTGGTGTTTCCCTTAATGGTTTTGAAGGTGGGCAAATGCCTATCTATCGTCGTTTGCCAAAACGTGGATTTAGAAATTTCTTTGCCAAAACCTACAATGAGGTTTCACTAGGACGTATTCAGTTGGCAGTTGATGCAGGTAAGTTGGATATTGAAAAGCCTGTTGATATGATTGCTTTGAAAGAAGCTGGTATTATTCGTCGTGAAAAAGATGGGGCTCGTCTTCTTTCTGATGGTGAGTTGAAGGCTAAGATTACCTTTCATGTTTCTGGTGCTTCACAAGCTGCTCGTGGTAAGATTGAAAAAGTGGGTGGTCAGGTTATTTTTCCTGATAGTGCTCGATAATTTTTTAATATGAGTAGAGACCTAAAGAAGAGTTACATCTGTTCGGTGGGGGCTTTTGTGGAGAATTTTTTAAGTTCTGCATTTATTTATGTATGCATATATGAATTTTAAGGTTATACTTCTGTGATTTAAAGAACTGGAGTGTGAAGTGGAGACGTTTTATGGCATCAGCAGCAGAGCAATTTGCTTCCAATATAAACTTCGGTACCTTTTCTCGTGCGACTGAATTAAAGAAACGCATCTGGTTTACTCTGGCGGCGCTTCTTGTATATCGCTTTGGCACTTACATCTCTCTTCCAGGTATTAATATCGATGCTTTGCGGCAAACATTCGAACATCACGCGTCGGGTGTATTAGGACTCTTTAATATGTTTGCTGGGGGTGCCGTTGGGCGTATGGCTATTTTTGCGCTGGGTATCATGCCTTATATATCGGCATCTATTATTGTGCAATTGTTAACATCTATTATTCCTTCTTTGGAAACTCTTAAAAAAGAAGGGGAATTAGGTCGTAAGATTATCAATCAATATACGCGTTATGTAACAGTAGTATTGGCAATTCTACAAGCTTTTGGTATTGCGGTTGCGCTTGAAAGCGGTATAGGGACGGGGCTTCAAATTGTTTTAGAACCAGGTCTTATGTTTCGTGTTTCTTCTGTTATTACACTTGTTGGCGGAACGATGTTTCTCATGTGGCTTGGTGAGCAAATTACGTCACGTGGTGTTGGTAATGGGGTTTCTCTTATCATTTTTACAGGGATTGTAGCCAATTTTCCTTCTACTTTTGCTCAGCTTTTGACAGCTCATAGTCACGCTGATTTATCAACATTTCTTTTAATAGGAATTGTTCTTATTGCTGTTTTGGTTATTGGGCTTATTGTTTTTATAGAGCGTGCACAACGGCGAATTCTTATCCAGTATCCGAAACGTCAGGTTGGGAATCAAATGTTTCAAGGAGATATGTCGCATCTTCCTTTAAAGTTGAATACTGCTGGTGTTATTCCACCTATTTTTGCTTCATCTTTATTATTATTACCTGCCACTATTAATAATTTTTCTGATAAAATGCCACAATGGGTTCAGGCGATTTCTTATGCTCTTGGTCATGGACAGCCACTTTATATGATTGTTTATGCATTTTTAATGGCGTTTTTTTGCTTTTTTTATACAGCTATTGTGTTTAATCCAAGTGATACTGCAGATCAGTTGAAAAAACATTCTGGTTTTATTCCAGGGATTCGTCCAGGTGAACGTACAGCCGAATATATTGATTACGTTTTGACGCGTATTACTGTTGTGGGCGCTGTTTATATTATCTTGGTTTGTTTGTTACCTGAATTTATGATATCTGCATTACAGGTTCCTTTTTATCTTGGGGGAACATCCTTGTTGATTGTTGTTACTGTTACGCTTGATACGGTTGCTCAAATTCAGGGGTATCTTGTTGCTCACCAATATGAAGGGTTGATAAAAAAATCAAAACTTCGTGGAGGTAGAAGGAATCGATGAGAGTTATTCTTTTAGGTCCTCCTGGAGCGGGAAAAGGTACGCAAGCAAAAATGTTGACTGAGGAATATAACATTCCTCATTTGTCAACAGGGGATATGTTGCGTGAGGTGATTGCCAAAGAAACGGAGATTGGTAAAAAAGCTAAAGCTATTATAAGTTCTGGTGCTTTGGTTCCTGATAATATTGTTAATCAAATCGTATCAGATCGGATTGGTGAAACTGATTGTGTAAATGGTTTTGTTTTGGATGGATATCCTCGAACTGTGGGGCAGGCAGAAGCGTTACAACAGATTTTGCAGTCAAAAAATATGCGGCTTGATGCTGTTATTGAGTTGTGTGTTGATGAAGACGTGTTGATTGAACGTATGAAGAAGCGCGTTGAGGAGACAATAGCGGCTGGTGGACAGGTTCGTTTAGATGACAATCCTGTTGCTTTTGCAAAAAGATTAGTAGAATATCGTGAAAAAACAGCTCCCTTATCAAAATTTTATTCAGAGAGGGGAATGTTGAAGGTCATTGATGGAATGATTGGTATTGCTGAAGTGACACGTATGATTAGAGTTTTTCTTTCATGAGATTTTTTTTAGAAATAAATGAAAAGAGTTGACTTTTGAGATGAAATCTATCACAAATGAATTTAATTTATTATTAGTGAAATAATAGGATTCGGAAGAATTTTTTCTGAGTCTATTTTTTTCTGTAAGGTATATCAGGTATTTTATAACAATTTGTCAAAATAACTAAGGAGAGTAGGCGTGGCTCGTATTGCTGGCGTCAATATCCCGACAAATAAGCGTGTAATTATTGCGCTTCAATATATCCACGGGATTGGACCAAAATTTGCTCAAGAAATTATTGAAAGAGTTGGCATTCCCTTGGGGCGTCGTGTCCATGAACTTTCAGATGCTGAGGTGTTGCAGATTCGTGAGGCGATAGATCAAGGCTATCAAGTTGAAGGTGATCTTCGTCGTGAGGTTGCTATGAATGTTAAGCGTTTGATGGACCTTGGTTGTTATAGAGGATTGCGTCATCGCCGGTCTTTGCCTGTCCGAGGGCAGCGTACACATACAAATGCTCGTACGCGTAAAGGACCAGCTAAGGCAATTGCTGGTAAAAAGAAATAAGAGCCTTTTTGGAAGGTTTTTATATATTCTGTTTCTTGTTTGATTTGTTTGACAAGGAAAAGAAGGTGGAGCTGCTGATGTTACGGCAGTGATGAGATCGTTGAAAGGGAAATTATGGCCAAGGAAGCCACACGTGTTCGTCGTCGCGAACGTAAAAATATTTCATCGGGTGTTGTGCATATTAATTCAACATTTAATAACACAATGATTACTATTACTGATGCTCAGGGTAATGCAATTGCTTGGTCATCTGCGGGGGCCCAAGGGTTTAAAGGTGCGCGTAAATCGACACCTTTTGCTGCTCAAGTTGCTGCGGAGGATTGTGCAAGAAAAGCGCAAGAGCATGGTATGCGTTCTTTGGAAGTTGAAGTTTGTGGGCCTGGATCAGGGCGTGAATCTGCTCTTCGTGCATTGCAATCTGTTGGTTTTGTCATTACTTCTATTCGTGATGTAACACCAATTCCTCATAATGGATGTCGTCCGCGGAAAAGGCGGCGTGTTTAATTGGGTGTTGTTTTTTGTTGTCGGAGATTTCTCTGATGTTCACATTGGTCGTTACGATTGAATGGTAACGGAACTAAAGAACGGGAATAAAAATATGATCCAGAAAAACTGGCAGGAACTTATTAAACCCAATAAGGTTGAATCATGTGCGCATGATAATCCAAATGTTATAAGTGTGATTGCTGAACCTCTTGAGCGGGGTTTTGGCTTAACGTTAGGAAATGCACTTCGTCGCGTGTTGTTATCTTCGCTTCGTGGTGCTGCTATTACTGCTGTGCAGATTGACGGTGTCTTACATGAATTTTCATCGATTCCAGGTGTGCGTGAGGATGTTACGGATATTATTCTGAATATAAAAGAAATTGCGCTTCGTATGGAAGAAGAAGGTCCTAAACGTGTCGTTGTTTATAAAGAGGGGCCTGGTGTCGTGAAAGCGGGAGATATCAGTACCGTTGGGGATATGGAAATTCTAAATCCAGATCATGTTATTTGTACTCTTGATGAAGATGCTGAAATTCGTATGGAATTTATTGTCAACACAGGGAAGGGGTATGTTCCATCTGATCGTAATTGTGTTGATGATGCACGTATAGGGCTTATTCCAATTGATAGTCTTTATTCACCAATTCGTAAAGTGTCTTATAAAGTGGAAAATACGCGTGAAGGTCAAGTTTTGGATTATGATAAGTTGACTTTAACGATTGAAACGAATGGTGCTGTTAATGGAGAGGATGCTGTTGCTTTTGCAGCACGCATTCTTCAGGATCAATTATCGTTATTTATTAACTTTGAAGAGCCACAGAAGGAGCCTGTTGAAGAGGCTGATTCTGAGCTTTCTTTTAATCCTGCTCTTCTCAAAAAAGTGGATGAATTAGAACTTTCAGTTCGTTCGGCAAATTGTCTTAAGAATGATAATATTGTCTATATTGGTGATCTTATTCAAAAAACAGAATCTGAAATGCTTCGGACACCGAATTTTGGTCGCAAATCGTTGAATGAGATTAAAGAAGTTTTGGCATGTATGGGCTTACATCTTGGGATGGAAATTCCTGCGTGGCCGCCTGAAAACATTGATGATCTTGCAAAGCGTTATGAAGATCAATATTAAAATTAGAATTTAAGGAGAGTGCTTATGCGCCACAGTAAGTCAGGACGCAAGTTGAATCGTACTGCCAGTCACCGTAAAGCGATGTTTGCAAATATGGCAACTTCGTTGATCGAGCATGAGCAGATTGTGACAACGCTTCCAAAGGCTAAAGAAATTCGTCCTATTGTTGAAAAACTCGTTACTCTTGGTAAGCGTGGTGGTTTGCATGCGCGTCGGCAAGCAATTGCGGCACTTCGTGATGCAGGAAAGGTTGCAAAATTATTTGATACGCTTGCGCCACGTTATGCATCACGCAACGGTGGATATTTGCGTATTATGAAAGCAGGGTTTCGTACCGGTGATAATGCGCCTATGGCTGTTATAGAATTTGTTGATCGTGATGTTGAAGCGAAGGGTGCTGGGGATCGTGCTCGCATGGAGGTTTCTGAGAATGAAAAGGGGACATCTTCGTAGAGTTTTTTTAATTCTGTTAGATTTTTAAAGGCCGCCTTGTCTTAGGCGGTTTTTTTGTGAGCATTTTAAAGTTTGCTTTAGTTGAGAAATAGATGCAGAGAGAAAATTATAGGACATTGAATTATCTGATTTTTATAATATTTATTGTTCAAATAGGTTGTTTTTATTCTCTATTATGAAATATTAATAGAGATCCTTAATTTGCGGGGATGAGTTTTTTTATTCTATTAATCTTCAACAGAATGTGCTGATTTTATAAGGAGTGTATTATGAGATATTCTTTTTGGGTGCGGATTTTTTTTGCAATTATGATGCAGATATCATTTGATCATGTATATGCTCATATTCCTCAAACACAAACAGAAATCACTCTTTCATTTGCTCCTTTAGTTAAAAAGACAGTTCCATCTGTTGTAAATATTTATGCAGCTCGACAAATTAGAGCACGCTCACCTTTTGAAGGCGATCCATTTTTTGAGCAATTTTTTGGTCGTTTTCAAAATAATTTTCCTGTTCGCAAGCAATCGTCATTAGGATCAGGGGTGATTGTTGATGCACGTGGTTTGATTGTTACAAATTACCACGTCATTAAAGATGCAAGCGAAATTAAAGTGGCTTTTTCTGATGGGCGGGAGTTTGAGAGTAAGGTCGTGCTCAAAGATGAAGCAACGGATATTGCAATTCTTGAAGTTGAGGAAAAAGATGCTCAATTCCCTGTTCTTTCTTTGGGAAATTCTGATGCTGTTGAAGTTGGTGATCTTGTTCTTGCTATTGGTAATCCTTTTGGTGTTGGTCAAACAGTTACAAGTGGTATTGTTTCAGCGCAAGCGCGTACACGTGTTGGGATTTCTGATTTTGACTTTTTTATTCAAACAGACGCTGCCATTAATCCAGGGAATTCTGGTGGCGCTTTAATTGATATGAAAGGTCAATTAATCGGAATTAATACGGCTATTTATTCGCGTTCCGGTGGTTCTGTAGGAATTGGTTTTGCTATTCCAGTTAATCTTGTAAAAGTGATGCTTGATACTGTTAAACGCGGTGGAAAATATTTTGTGCCGCCTTATATTGGGGCTTCTTTTCAAAATGTTACACCTGATATTGCTGGTGGTTTAGGTTTAGAACGTCCTTATGGTGCTCTGATTATTGAAGTTATCAAAGATAGTCCTGCTGAAAAAGCTGGATTGAAAGTAGGTGATGTTATTTTGAGTGTGCAAGGGGTACGTGTTGATAGTCCAGATAGTCTTGGGTATCGTTTGATGACAGCTGGCGTTAAGCATAGTCTTGCTTTGGAGTATTTACGAAATGGAAAAACTTTAAAAACACAAATAACAGTTTCATCGATATCAGAAACTGCATTTTTAAAATCTGAAAAAATCACGGGTGACAGTCCTCTTGCTGGTGCTGAAGTGTTAGATTTAACACCGCAAAATAGTCGACGTTTTCATCTTCCTATATCTGCAAAAGGGGTTGTGATTACCAACCTTGATGACATGAGCAATGCAGCTGGAATTTTTCAGTCAGGAGATATTCTACGTGTTGTAAATGGTCATAAAATTCAAACAGTTCATCAGTTGAAAAAGGTTCTTATGCAAGCTCGTTCGCGTACTTGGCAATTGGAATATGAACGTGACGGTATGTATATTCGCCAATTTATTCGTTGAGGTTTTTTTTTGAAGAAAGATTTTTTTACTTCGTCGTTTGATTTTCAAGTTAATAAAAATCAGCCACTTGCAGAAAGAATGCGCCCCTGTTCTCTCAATGATGTTGTGGGACAAAAGCATTTGATTGGAGAGGATGGTTTGCTTTCACGTATGGTGGCAACTGGCTCAATTGGATCGATGATTTTTTGGGGGCCTCCAGGGACGGGAAAAACAACTGTTGCACGTTTGTTAGCACTTGAAACAAATTTCGCGTTTGAACAGGTTTCTGCTATTTTTACAGGAGTTTCTGAACTTAAAAAGATTTTTGAAGTTGCGCAGAGGCGTTTTATATCTGGAGATAAAACACTTCTCTTTGTTGATGAAATTCATCGGTTTAATCGTGCACAGCAGGATAGTTTTCTTTCTGTGATGGAAGATGGTACTGTGTTACTTATAGGTGCAACAACCGAAAATCCTTCTTTTGAACTTAATGCTGCTCTTCTTTCGCGTGCACGTGTTTTAACATTTCTTTCACATGATCATGAAAGTTTGGACATGCTTTTGAAGCGTGCTGAAGAAGTGGAGGGAAAAACTCTTCCCTTGGATAATGATGCCAGAGACGTTTTGATAGAGATGTCTGATGGTGATGCGCGGGTAGCTTTAACATTGGCAGAGGAAGTTTGGTCTATTGCCCCATTGGGAGAGATTCTTGATGTTGTTGCTTTGCAAAAAGTTATTCAGCGTCGTGTGCCTATTTATGATAAAGGACGAGATGGGCATTATAATCTCATTTCAGCGTTGCATAAATCCGTTCGTGGATCTGATCCTGATGCTGCGCTTTATTATTTGGCACGTATGTTGGATGCTGGTGAAGATCCTCTCTATATTGGGCGAAGATTGGTTCGTATGGCCGTTGAAGATGTTGGTTTGGCGGATCCTCAAGCTCTTGTCATTTGTAATGCAGCAAAAGATGCCTATGATTATTTAGGATCACCAGAAGGAGAATTGGCTTTGGCGCAAGCATGTCTTTATGTTGCAACTGCGCCAAAGTCAAATGCAACATATCTCGCGTATAAAGCAGCACTGCGTTGTGCGCGCAAAAATGGCTCTTTATCACCTCCTAAGCATATTCTTAATGCTCCTACGAAATTTATGAAGGAGGAAGGGTATGGAAATGGTTATTGTTATGACCATGATGAACCAGACGCTTTTTCAGGACAAGAATATTTTCCCGAAAAACTTGGGCGTCAGAGTTATTATAAGCCAGTTGAGCGTGGTTTTGAGCGTGAAATTATGAAACGTCTTGAGTGGTGGAAACAATTGCGCAAAAAACGTAAAGATCAAAAATAAAATTTGAGTAGAAATACATGTTTTATTGATCTTGGATTTATTTTTTATCTCTTATGCTATTATATGAGCAATTTAGCTTGTATTTTAAACATTTATTGCGTTGCTCGTAGATATTTTTTGATATCCTCAAAAGTGCATATTTTTTATTAAATTTAAATGTGTCATTCAACTTTTAAGCTGCTTTATTTTTGTGGTTTTATTAAATAATATATTTATTTATAACGATAATTCACTGTTTTGTAAGTTGAATGAAAATCCTAAATACCGTGAATTTTACTCATTCCAAGCCTGTTATTTGTTGAATCAATCAAATCATTCGCTTGTATGTTATAAGAAGGATTAGCGTGTGATAAAAACTGTGCAAGAAAGAACTAAAAATTCCTCTTATGAAGCGTCTCAAGTGCCGAGAGCTGTCGCAACATTGGGGGATGATGAATAGTGTGATGGTGCGCCGATTTGCTCCTTCTTTAGTGTAAAGATGGTGGCACCCAAAGGGTTTTACAGTATACCGCATTCAAGGGTGTTGTCACGAAGTGAGCTTGGTAGTGTTGAGAGATGTTTCTTAAATCAAGTGTATGAATATGCAACACAATGGCGTTTTGTTCTTCGATGCAATAGGGTATGAGGTTGATTGATAATGCATTTTTGTGTGATCAATAGCAGGAGAACTCTTAGTCTCTTAAGTCCTTAATCAAAGGGATAAGCAGAAGGGCTGTAGAACATTGTGTTTAAATTTAAATTGTTCCTTTTCTAGAGAGATATAAATATGTTAACTATGCTCTCATGGTGATATTATTTTATTGGAGTTTATTATGTGTCATAAGATAAGCAATGCTAATTCTTTATTGTGATGGTCATGAATGTTATGGGCATAATGTGGAGATAGGAATGGAAATAGTCTGTGAAAATCTAAACTCAAGCCTTTAGTTAAATTAAAAGTACAGTGTACACTTAAGTTTCAGATTATTATGAATCGGTCAAGGATATAATCGTGGATAAAACAAAAGCTCTCGATGCTGCTCTCTCACAAATTGAACGTTCTTTTGGTAAAGGCTCGATTATGCGTCTTGGGCAAAAAGAGCAGGTTGTTGAAATTGAAACAGTTCCAACAGGGTCGTTATCTTTGGATATTGCTTTAGGGATTGGTGGGTTACCGAAGGGGCGTATTGTTGAGATTTATGGACCAGAAAGTTCTGGGAAAACAACGTTGGCTCTACATGCTATAGCTGAAGCACAGAAAGGGGGTGGAATTTGTGCTTTTATTGATGCAGAGCATGCGCTTGATCCTATTTATGCGCGTAAGCTTGGTGTTGATTTAGAAAATTTGTTCATTTCTCAGCCAGATACCGGTGAACAGGCATTGGAAATTACAGAAACGTTGGTTCGTTCTGGTGCAGTTGATGTGCTTGTTGTGGATTCTGTTGCAGCTTTAACACCACGAGCAGAAATTGATGGTGAAATGGGTGATGCTTTGCCCGGATTGCAAGCTCGGTTAATGAGTAAAGCGTTGCGAAAATTAACAGCAGCAATTTTTCGCTCTAACTGTATGGTTGTCTTTATTAATCAAATTCGCATGAAAATTGGTGTGATGTTTGGTTCTCCCGAAACGACAACGGGTGGAAACGCTTTAAAGTTTTATGCTTCTGTTCGTTTGGATATTCGTCGCATTGGATCCATTAAAGATAGGGATGCAATCGTTGGTAATCAGACGCGCGTTAAAGTGGTGAAGAATAAACTGGCACCTCCATTCAAACAGGTTGAGTTTGATATTATTTATGGTGAAGGTATTTCCAAAGTAGGTGAATTGATTGATTTGGGTGTCAAGGTTGGTATTGTGGAAAAATCTGGCGCATGGTTTTCTTATAATTCTCAGCGTTTAGGACAGGGGCGTGAGAATGCAAAGCAGTTTTTGCGTGAACATGCGGAAATAGCTACAGAGATTGAAGCAGCTTTGCGCCAAAATGCTGGTTTGATTGCAATTGAATTGTTAGAAAATGCAGGGTCAGAAAATATAGAAAGTGATGAAGCCATTTGATGGAGCGTTTTTTTCGTCTATAATTTTTTCCTTTAAGATTTTTCTGTTTTTTTGTTTGAGTTTTTAAATACGCAGTCATTTTTTCTCAATTTTTTAAAACAAATATTTCATTCTTTGATTAAATTGACTCCATGCGTGGCGAAGAGGATATTTAATGAGGGGGATTTTTATGGTTTTGTGCTGTATTGAGCAGGTGTCAGTATGAATAGTGTTAATAATATTCGGTCAATATTTTTGGATTATTTTCATCGTAATGGGCATAAAGTTCTTTCTTCTAGTCCGCTTGTTCCGCGAAATGATCCTACACTTATGTTTACAAATGCAGGGATGGTGCAGTTTAAAAATGTTTTTACTGGACTTGAACAACCTCCTTATAAGCAGGCAACAACAGCACAAAAATGTGTTCGTGCGGGTGGAAAGCATAATGATCTTGATAATGTTGGTTATACGGCACGCCATCATACATTTTTTGAAATGCTGGGTAATTTTTCTTTCGGTGATTATTTCAAAGAAGAAGCCATTTTTTTATCATGGAATCTTTTAACGAAGGAATTTTGCCTACCAAAAGATAAATTGTTGGTGACAGTTTACCAGAGTGATGATCTTGCTGCTGAATTGTGGCGTAGAATTTCAGGTCTTCCAGATGAAAAAATTGTCCGTATTGCGACGGCTGATAATTTTTGGTCGATGGGAGAAACAGGACCTTGTGGGCCTTGTTCGGAGATTTTTTATGATCATGGCGATGAAATCTGGGGCGGTCCTCCTGGAAGTATGGAAGAAGATGGCGATCGCTTTATTGAGATTTGGAATCTTGTTTTTATGCAATATGAGCAGATTTCTCAGGAAGAACGTGTTGACTTGCCTCATCCTTCTATTGATACCGGTATGGGATTAGAGCGTATTGCTGCTGTTTTACAGGGCGTTCATGATAATTATGACATTGATCTTTTTCGTGCATTAATTGCTGCATCAGAAGAAATTACAGGGATTGAGGCAAAGGGTGATTTTATTGCCAGCCATCGTGTCATTGCTGATCATCTTCGTTCATCTGCATTTTTGATTGCTGATGGTGTGCTTCCTTCTAATGAAGGTAGAGGATATGTTTTACGTCGTGTTATGCGTCGTGCTATGCGTCATGCGCATCTTCTTGGTGCTAAAGAGCCCTTAATGTGGCGACTTTTGCCTGCTTTAAACCGCGAAATGGGACAAGCCTATCCTGAATTGGTGCGTGCTGAATCTTTGATTTCAGAAACTTTAAGGTTAGAAGAAATACGTTTTCGTAAAACGCTTGAACGAGGACTTGGTTTGTTAAATGAAGCGAGTACCGATCTTAAAGAAGGAGATCATTTAAATGGTGAAGTTGCTTTCAAGCTTTATGATACCTATGGTTTTCCGCTTGATTTAACGCAGGATGTTTTGCGGCGTCGTGGAATATCTGTTGATGTTGATACCTTTGATAAAGCGATGGAACGTCAAAAAGAGGAAGCGCGTGCCAATTGGTCTGGTTCTGGGGAAGCTGTAACAGAAAAGATCTGGTTTTCTATTCGTGATAAAGTGGGGGCTACAGAATTTTTGGGTTATGAAACCGAAACGGCTAAAGGCATTCTTACAGCTCTCGTGTGTGATGGTAAACTCGTTGATCATATTTCCTCAGGTCAGAAAGCTATGCTTGTTGTTAATCAGACACCTTTTTATGGTGAATCTGGTGGGCAAATTGGTGATAGTGGTATCATTTCTGGTGAAAATTTTATTTTTGAGGTGCATGATACCCAAAGAAAGGGTGATGGTGTTTTTATCCATATTGGGGAGGTGAAATCTGGTCAGGCATCGAGGTCTGATTATGTAGAATTAACCGTTGATGTTGTTCGTCGTAAAAAAATTCGTGGAAATCATTCTGCTACTCATTTGTTACACGAAGCTTTACGACAAGTTTTGGGATCTCATGTTACACAAAAAGGCTCTCTTGTATCGCCAGATCGGTTGCGTTTTGATTTTTCTCATCCAAAATCTGTTTCACCAGAAGAACTGAAAAAAATAGAAGATTTAGCAAATGAGATTATTTTGCAAAATAGTAGAGTGATAACGCGCCTCATGGCTGTAGATGATGCAATTTCTGAAGGTGCAATGGCATTATTTGGTGAGAAATATGGTGATGAAGTTCGCGTTGTTTCTATGGGGGAGCCACTTGAACAGCGAAGATTAAAAAAGCATTGGTCAATAGAGCTTTGTGGAGGCACACATGTGGAGCGAACAGGTGATATTGGTTTGATTCATATTTTTTCTGAAAGTTCTGTTTCAGCTGGAGTGCGGCGTATTGAAGCTTTAACAGGAAAAGAAGCACGTCTTTATCTTAGCCGCCAAGATGAACGTATTCATGAAATTGCTGATCTTTTAAAAACTTCTTCTGCTGACGTAGAAGAACGGGTGCGAATTTTGCTTGATGATCGTCGTAAACTTGAAAAAGAATTGAATGATGTACGCAAGAAAATGATGTTGAGTGGTGGAATAACAGAAAGGGGCCAAGGTGATATTACCATCATTAATGGACTTTCTTTTACCGGACGTGTTGTTAAAAATATTTTACCACGGGATCTTAAGGCGCTCGTCGATTCTGAGAAAAAACAAATCGGATCTGGAGTGGTTGCTTTTATTAGTGTCTCGGAGGATGGAAAAGGGAGTGCTGTTGTCGGTGTTACGGATGATTTAACGGATAAGTTCAATGCTGTTGATCTCGTTCGTATTCTTTCAGTGATGCTTGGTGGTAAAGGTGGAGGTGGCCGTCCTGATATGGCACAGGCTGGTGGTCCTGAGGGGAACAAAGCTGATGAGGCATTTGCGGCACTAAAAGATTTTCTGGGAAAAATTAAAGAATAAAATCATTCTGCATAGGTGTTTTTTACATTTTTATATTGGGTTGGAATCTAAATATCACGAACATCTGTCTGGTGTGTTTCTGAAATCAAGATACAGCGTAATTGGGGGAAAATACAATTGTAAAGATAAAAACAGTGTTTGTCTTTATTATCACTTTTTCATTTGGCTTTATAGCTTCCAAGCGTTTCAGGAGTCACCTTTTTAAGATAAGATAGATTATGCAGCATTTCATGCTTTGCTGTGTATTCTTTTACTAGGAAGACTAGTTATTGTGTTGTTCTTATAGATTTTTTTGAAAAACTATCTCTTTTTATGAAAGGAATAATACAAGATTTATTGCATACAATTATCCTTATAAAGTTATAAGCTGTCATTATTCTACTAGCTTTCAAATGACTAAAATCCCTTTCTTTATAAAAGCGTTGTTATATCTTAGAGCTATTGTTTTCATTTTGCTTGTTATGTACAAGAAAACAGTTTTTTGGTTTATTATTAAAAGGTTTTGAAAAGAATATTCTCCTATCTTTATAAATCTTTATTTCAAGTTATAAAGTAATGAATTATCAATATAAATCAAAGGAATATCATATAAATCTAAGGATTTAGATTAATATCTAATTTATTTTTATGATAAAATTGCTTTAATACATTGAGTTATAATGATAATTTATTGTTTTATCTTTTGAATAAGAGCTACGAATATTCGTAGGATTTTATTATTTCAAATTCTGTGTATGTTAAATTAATCAAAACCACTCACGAATGTCGTTGTGAAATGGGCTTAAGAGCATTGAGAAATGTTTCTTAAAAAAAGTCATATGAATGTGTAAAACAATGATGTTCTGTTCGTTATGAGAGGACTATAAAGAAAGTGATAAACAAAAGTGCAAAGCAATACATAATATTCATTATTTAAAAGATATTTCTTTAGTTCGTTTTGAAATTCGTAAAGCTGAGTTAAAAGAAGACGGTAAAACTGGAAATTGTTTTTACCTTTACATTTTCCCTAAATGAGAGTGTGTACTCGTCAATATGCACAGATATAGGGAAATATTTTTGTCCCAATCTAGTAGAATTGCAATAGCAGAGAAAATACTAAACTGTTTTAATATTTGTCTTAAATATCTAAAATGGTTTGTGGCATTTTTAGAAATCTTTTTATTTATTATATATAAGCACTCTTGTTATATTGACGAGGATTTTTTTTGCATAAGATCTATGAAGAGTATCGTTTTTATGAAGCTATGGCTTCATGTAAGGGGATAACATTTTCTCCTTCTCTTTCTGGTGGTTTGATTGTTAAACCACTTGCCTTTAAAAATTTAGAGAAACGCCCTCCTTTATCGATCAATTCTTGAAAGTTTCCTTTTTCCATTAAGTAACCATGTTCCAGAAAGAGTATCACATCAGCATTGCGTACTGTTGAGAGGCGATGTGCTATAATAAAAGTAGTGCGGTTACGGCGTATGGAATCGAGAGCATCTTTGACACGTGCTTCTGTTTCAACATCAAGAGCGCTTGTTGCTTCATCTAGAATGAGAATAGCGGCATTTTTTAAAACAGCGCGTGCAATTGCTAGTCGCTGTTTTTCTCCACCTGATAATTGAGATCCTCGTTCGCCCACTATTGTGTTATAATGCTCAGCTTTTTTTAGAATAAAATCGTGAGCTTCTGCTATTTTTGCTGCTTCATAAAGTTCCTCATTTGTTGCGCTCGCTTTTCCTATTGAAATATTGTCATGAATAGTACGGTTGAAAAGACCCGAGTCTTGAAATACTGTTGCTAGAGATTTGCGCAAAGATTCGCGATTGATCGAGCATATATTTATTCCATCAATGGAGATATGCCCAAAGGCAGGGTCGTATACGCGCTGCAACAGATTGATCAGTGTTGTCTTTCCAGCCCCTGTTGGTCCTACAATCGCAACAGTTTGTCCTGCTTTAACCTCAAAGGAAATATCAAAAACACCTTGAGAAGAATTTGCGAATTTATAGGTTACGTGATGAAATTCTATGGCGCCTTTAACATTTTGGAGGGAAGGAAGATTTTGTGGTTCGTTGATATGAAAGGTTGAGTCTTCCATTTCAAAAAAATCTTGCAGTTTTGCTTGTGAGGATATTGCACAATTAATAAAATTGCTCATTTGGTCTAGACGGCTAATCATGAGTTGTGCAAATCCAACAAAAGCAACAACTTCACCTACCCGCAATTGACCTTTTGCAACAAAAAAAGCTCCAAGAAGAAGAACACAAACGATTGAAATTGTTGAAGCCATTCGATTTAAGCCACTGGCCAGCGCCCACCAATTGAGAACAGGATTTTGTGCTTTAAGCAAAGCATTTGTATGTTGATGCAGTATAGAAGTTTCTTCTTCTATTCGGTTATAACTTTGTACAATGGAAACATTAGAGATTGAATCACTGACATGTTTAAAAAGGTTGTGGTGGTAGTATTCTACAGCAGCTTGTCCGTCTTTTGTTTTTCGCATCACTAAACGTGCAATTAATACGTAGATGATGGCAAGCACAACTAAGACTATTGAAAGACGCCAATTCATATTAAACGCTATGGGGATGAGAACCAATAAGGCGACAAGCGTCGAGAGGTGTTGGCGCATAAAATCAAGCCATATGGTTGACATGGAATCTATTGCGCGCAAAAGTGTATGGAGTGCGTTGGAAGTCCCACGTTGTTGATGCCAAATTAAAGGCATGGCAATGATACGTTCAAAAGATTCCGTTAAAACCGTTAAGCGGCGTCTATGGGCTAAGCGGTCAGCACCACGAGCAACAAGGACATAAGCAATAATATGTGAAAGTCCAAAACAAACCCAAAGGGTAAGAGTAGGAATGATAGCTGATTTTTCTGAAATAGAATCAATAACACGTCCGAATAAAATAGGTTCTGCAATGGTGATAATAGCTAACATAACATTAGCGGTACAGATTAAAAGGGATGCATTTTTTTCTCTATTTAGGTAAGTGAGAACACGTGCATAGGTTTTGAATAAGGACACGGTTAATTATCTCCATTCGCTATTAAGCGTAAAGGCTGTTGATTTTTATAACGCTTAGTTTTTAGCTAATAAAATTTGGACGTTGAGAAAAGGCAATTTTGGATACTAACTGTAATATGGTGTGATAACGCCAACTAAAATATGAATTTTTGTGTTTATAAAGGCGCAAAAATAGATCAATAAAATTATCAGGTAAGGGAATTTTCATGGCAGGCATAGAAATAAAAAAAGTTGAGGTAGATGAAAATGGAATGCGCTTAGATCGCTGGTTTAAAGTGCATTATCCAGGACTTGGTTTTGGAGCTTTGCAAAAATTGTTGCGTTCTGGTCAGATACGGGTTGATGGTGGACGTGTTAAAGCCGATGCGCGTCTTTGTATGGGGCAAGCTGTTCGTATTCCACCTCTCCCTATTAATGACAAGGAAAATCTTTCAATAACGGATAAAACACTTCGTGGGCAGGATGATGAAACCGTTTTGAAAAAAATGCTGCTTTATGAAGATCCAAAGGTATTTGTTTTTAACAAACCAGCTGGGTTGGCTGTACAAGGAGGCTCTGGTTTAACACGCCATATGGATAGTATGCTTGAGGTATGGCGCAATAAAAAAGGTGAAAAGCCGCGTTTGGTTCATCGGCTTGATCGTGAGACGTCGGGTGTCCTTATTGTTGCGCGATCAAGGGGAGCTGCTCAGTCCTTAACAGCTGCTTTTAGAGCGCGAGAAACAAAAAAGACTTATTGGGCGTTGGTTCGGGGCGTGCCTAAAAAAAAGCAGGACAAAATTTCAACGTGGATGGTTAAGGAAATGACTGCACAAGGTGACAAAATGCGTGTTTGTGAACATGGGGAGCCAGACTCACATCATGCGGTTTCCTACTATCGCGTTTTAGATACGCGAGGGCGGGCTCTTTCGTGGCTTGAAATGGAACCCTATACAGGGAGAACACATCAGCTTCGTGTGCATGCTGCCTATATGGATCATCCGATCATTGGCGATACAAAGTATTTTTTTTCTGATAGTAATTGGACATTGCCAGGAGGAATTCAAAACCGTCTTCATCTTCATGCACGTCGTATTCGTATTCCTCATCCTTCAGGAGGAATATTGGATATTGTTGCACCTTTACCACCTCATATGGTCCAAAGTTTTAATCTTTTGTCTTTTAATGAGCGTGATGCTGAAACAGAATAAAGAAACTTCATTTGTTCTTTTTGATTGATACAAATTTTGTCTATAAATTTGATAAGATGAATAGGGCATTATTTGAAGAAAGTTTTTGATAAGTAAATTGCTATGAGAAAATTATGTTTTTGAGTGATGAAATTTTCGAATATCATAAGTTTTCTTTCTACAGCTCTTTATCCATATAGATTGTATTGTTATTTTTGGATATGGTGTGTTATTTAATAATCTGAGCTGATGAAGCTGCTCCTTTGAATTATCTATAGGGTCATATATTGGGGAGGTGTGTCTGTTGAGAGAGATGAGTTAGATAAAATCTGAAGGATACTTACTAAAATAGGGAAGGCAATTTTAATTTTTTTATGGGAGATAATTGAGGCATTTTATAGTAATGCTTAGGAAAAGTCTTTTCTCAAAGAATTCCTGTTGTCAAGGAAGTTTGTTTTGTTATCAATGTGGTTTGATATGCTTATAGTATAGATTTACGCTTTGTATTTTTGCTTATACAATGAAGGCTTATTAGCAAATTTCTCCTTTCAATGAGCAATTATTTTTCTACTTACTTAGTTTATCCAAAAAATTATCTTTCATAAAAGAAGAAATAAATTTTCAGTATCTTAATGCTTCATTGAAGTGAGCTCATCGCATTGAAAAAATATCTATACAAAAAATTGGATATAAAACGTTAGGTGCGTTTTATTGCTCTAGGGAGAGTTTGAACACTTTTTTTCTAGTGAACAAAACAGATATTTATTATGGGAACATTCAAAGGTGGGATAAGTTGAAATTAGGAGTGACTGATGGGATCATTATTGATTGACGTTAATAACATCTCAAAAATATATCGCAACATAGACAGAGGAACTGGTTTTACAAATAAGGTGGTTTCCCTCTTCAAGCCGGTTTATACAAATCATCATGTGTTAAAAGATATGAGTTTCACCCTCTTTTCAGGGCAATCTCTAGCAATCCTTGGTCCTAACGGAGCGGGTAAATCAACACTGATTAAAATACTTTCTGGTATACAATGTGCTGATGAAGGATATGTTAAAGTCCTTGATGTTGATCCTTATAAAGCGAAGAAAGATTTGTTCAAGTCTTTGGGGGTGGTCTTTGGTCACAAGAATTGTTTGTGGTGGGATTTACCCTTACGCTACAGTCTGGATATGGTTCAGCCATTATATGGTCTTGAACGCGCTTCTTTTACCCGTGATCTTAAAGAGATTGCTGAGTTGCTGGGTCTTGAGCATATTATGGATAAGCCAGTGCGGATGCTTAGTCTGGGTGAAAGAGTGAAAAGTGAATAGGCATTTAATCTCTCCTTTAGGCCTAAACTATTGTTCCTCAATGAACCAAGTATTGGTCTTGATATTACATCGAAGCATGAAATCAGGGAGCTTCTTAAAAAACTGAAAAGGGAGTGCGGCACTGGATATATCATCACAAGTCATGATAGGGGGGATATTGATGGATATGTCGACGATATTATTCTCTTGCATAAGGGAAAGAAACAGTTTCATGGCAATCTTCACGCGCTTAAGAATGTCATTCCTTCTTTGGTGAGAATGACGCTTTTTTGTGAACACTTGGCTGCACCTTCAGCTGTTATAGAAAAAATTGATGAGATTGCATTGAAATTGTCCACTCCCTCCCTCGAAGAGATGCTCCGTGTTAAATTTAAAGAATTTATCTAACAATTGCTTTGGCATGTTTCTTTTTGCCAAGAATGGATTACTCACTATCGTCAATGACAGGGCAATGTTCTTTACTGATTTTGTCATGGGGACTCTTTCGCCATTCGTTATTCAACTCATGTTATGGAACGCACTTTTTTCTGATATGGGCAGCACCATAAACGGTTTTAGCTTTCATGATATGATGTATTATTATGCCTTGGCTTTAATTTTATCACGCTTAAATAATGGTTATGGTTTAATTCAGTCTTTCTCTCAATATGTTAAAGAAGGTAAATTAGAAGTCACTCTCACAAAGCCATTCAGTTACATGACACAAATGCTGTTTACCTTTTTGGGTGAGAGTGTGTTATATGCTACTCCTTTACTTGTGATCTTTATGGTAAAGCTTCTTTTATCTTACGAGAATATTCTGGGATTAATACTCTCTTTTCTGCTCTTTTTTCTCATTCTTGCTCTCTCTCAATTGCTTTTTTTACTCTCTTTCGCAATTTCGTTATTGATTTTCTGGGTGATTGAGTACGGTATTTTGCTCTCTTTTAGTATCCTTAGTTCGGCTCTTCTTGGTGGTGTTCTTTTGCCACCCTCTTTCTGGCCCACGTGGCTTATTCCGCTCATGCAGTTTAACCCTTATCGTTTCATGATCTCTGCTCCTGCTGAGTTTCTTGCAACGCATAATTTGGCGGTTTTCCATCAGTTTATTGTGGGCAGTGTTTTTTATATTTTGTGTCTTCTATTCTTTATTCATGTTGTCTGGAAGAAGGGAATGAAAGCGTATCATGGAGCGGGTGGTTGAGGTGAAGATAATTATTCATTTTATTGGTATGAATATACGCCGGCAGATTGTTTACGGTAAGAATTTGATTGGGGAGTTTCTTCTTTCTCTTTGCTATTATTTTATTCAATTCATATTTATTGATAAAATATCTTCTTTTTCAGGAAAGATCGGTAACTATAGCACAGATGAAATTCATCTTATCTTTGTTGTCTTCGTTTTACTCCGAGTGTTTTTAAGTATTTTTACCAATTCTATTGGAATATTTTTTGAAAAAGTCGCGAGTGGTAAGGTTGAATCATATCTGACAAAGCCTGTTTCAATCTGGGTATTCATGTTGGTTGGCTGGTGCAATCCTCTTCGTCTGATAAATTTATTTGTTCTTTGTGTGAGTGCGTATTTTTTTGTTTCATTACCGGATCTTTCAAGCATTAAGATGGGATGGTTTTCTTTTATCGTTGCAATAGTTTGTGTCTTTATCATCAATATCTGTTTTTGCATGATGTTCAACTTTATAACATTTGTTACTAATCGTAAGATGCCAGTCGAATATTTTCATACAATGGTTTATGAACTTTCATATATCCCCATTGCAATTTATCCCTCAAGCATCGTGAAATGGTTTTTGTTTCTGCTGCCAATGGCTTTTTCTGCTTCTTTGCCCGTTTCACTGTTATTTGGTAAAAATGAATGGAATATTGGATATCTTCTGTTGAGTACTTTTCTTTTTATTGCCATGACTTTCATAAGTTATAAGAAAACAATTCGTAAATTTAATGGATTAGGGGGATGATATAAAAGTCAGAAAGTTATAATCGTGGAAGACAATGAACTTTATTAAAGAACTTTATTAAAATTATTCCGAGTTCTTGTAGAAACGAGAGGCTGTGAAATCGTCAAAATGTGTAATGTCCTTATGGCATTAGATTTGGCGCGTTCACCAAAAGTTATCTCTTATTGTATCTGATTTAGCTTTTTCAATCAAAGAGCTAAGCTGGAGTTTACGCTAATTTTTTACTGGGACAGCTATTTCTTCTCAATTTATAATAATGCAAAATAATTTTATCAGAATATTTCAATAAAGTATTTTTTTGTTTTCTGTAAATTTTAAAAATATTTATCTTGCTGTACTATACAAAAAATAAAAACAATATGTGTAACTAAAAAACAACACATTAATATTTTTATACTGTAATACTATAATAATATTTATGATAATAAAGCTAAAATTATAATAAAAACAATAAAATAATTCTAATTTAATAAATTTTAGCATTAAATTGTATAATATAAAAACACAAATAAAACAATTGACAAACTTAAGATAAATATGTAACGGATATATTATAAATGTAATATAATATAAAAATAATAATTAAAATAAAATTATTAATTAAAGTTTTGTATTATATTTTTTATTATAAGTATATAAATATACTTTATCGATAGATGATGTAGTGTTTTCTATTTAGAGGGGGTGGTAAAGAAAATTTATTTTATTAAACATTAGGTGGTTATGATGAAAATATTTAAGCATTGTATAGTATGTGTGGTTGCTTTCGCTATTTTCTTTTCACAGGTTTTAGGAGCCAATGCCGGTTCTTTAAATGGTAGATTTCAAAATGCTGGTTTCATTTCTGTAATGACACAGGAAAATAGAGTTATTAAAGCTGTTGATATGATTATTAGCCAATTTGGAGGACAAGGGGCTGGGAAAAATGTCCAAAAAGTTGCGGGTTTAATGGGGATCGAGACAGCGATTTTTGCTTTAATCGCATATTTTGTATATTTCTTTACTAGAAAGCCGCCGAGTCCTAGCAGAGAGACAGGTGGAAGAGCATTCGATGCTCTTGCTTATAGTGCATGGGCTTTGAATTAAAAGTTATTTTACTTGATGAACTTTGAATTATTCTGTTCTTGAATATTTTATATGAATAAACCGTGATATTTAATCACGGTTTATTCATATTTTACTCTTAATGATATTGATATGTTTATTCTTAAGATATTATTTTGGGGATGGCAATATATGGCACATTGAATTTAACTAATCAGCTATTTTAAAGGCTACTTAAATTTTTCCTCTTTAAAATACGTATTTGAGCTAAGTTTGTGGCTGATATTTTTTTATGATGAAAACGCGAATGCATTAATCGAGATATCCATAAACTTTGCAGATCAACTCAAAAAATATACGATAATACAATCTTACGACTATTTGTGGGGTTCATTTTTATGAAATGAAAAAGCATAGTGATGAGTATTACAAATGTTTGCGTAAAAAAATTTTTATTGGAATCTTTTAGTCTCTTTGTGGTTTACAATTTTTTTTATCATTTTATCTTAAGCAAAGAGAATGTAAATTCATTTCTATTTTGTCTAAGAAAGATGGAAGTTATACTAATGTCAAAAAAAGTTATGATCGTGGAAGATAATGAGCTTAATATGAAGCTATTCCGTGATCTCGTAGAAGCGAGTGGCTATGAAACCATTGAAACGCGAAATGGTCTTATGGCATTAGATTTGGCGCGTTCATCAATGCCATCTCTTATTCTTGTGGATATCCAGTTGCCAGAGGTCTCTGGAATAGATGTTATTAAACAATTAAAAGAAGATGAAGAACTAAGATCGATTCCCGTTGTTGCTGTAACAGCTTTTGCTATGAAAGGGGATGAAGAACGAATTCGTGCAAGTGGATGTGAAGAATATATGTCAAAACCTATTTCTGTCCCGCATTTTATCACAATGGTAAAGCATTTCTTGGACTGAAGCTTGTTAAATAATGATAGAAAAAGACATTGAAAACCTTATGAGATAACTAAAGTTATATTGCAGATATTTTTGTATTCTACTAATATGTGGGTAGGTCTATTAGCAAAATATAAGTTTTAAGAGATTGAAACTGAGGTTTTGAATTTTTTGATCTACTTTTTTAGTCCTTGTCTAAGGAGACGGGGTTGTTTTGCATTCTTGTTTTCTTCTAACAGGTGTAAATTTTTCTTTACTAAAAATCTGTTTTAGCAGTTAAAAAAAGCCCCGTTTTTGTCCGAGGCTTTATGTATTGTACAAAAATTGAAATTAACGCTTTGAGAATTGGAAAGAACGACGTGCTTTTGCTTTACCGTATTTTTTACGTTCAACAACACGGCTATCACGGGTAAGAAAACCACCTTTTTTCAAGATTGAACGAAGTTCTGGTTCATAATAGGTTAAAGCTTTGGAAATGCCATGGCGTACTGCACCGGCTTGCCCGGAAAGACCACCACCTGCAACGGTTGCAATAATATCAAATTGGGTCTCTCTGTTTGTTGTAACAATTGGTTGACGAAGAATCATTCTAAGAACAGGACGAGCAAAATATTTATCAAATTCCTTATTGTTGATCGTGATTTTTCCAGAACCTGGTTTAATCCATACGCGCGCAACAGCGTCTTTACGCTTTCCTGTTGCATAAGCACGTCCTTGTGAATCAAGCTTTTGCACGTGGACAGGAACAACATTTTCATGTGTTTCTGTAATACTTGTTACTATGCTAAGCTCAGAAAGAGAATTAATTTCAGCCATAATCAAGCAATCCTTTTGTTTTTGCAGTTTAAAGCACCAACATCAAGAGATTCAGGCTGTTGTGCTTCATGTGGATGTTGGCTTCCAGCGTAAACACGTAGATTCTTCAATTGACGGCGACCAAGGGGACCACGAGGAATCATGCGCTCTACCGCTTTTTCAATAACGCGTTCGGGAAAACGCCCCTCAAGAAGTTGACGTGCTGTACGTTGTTTGATTCCACCAATATAACCGGTATGCCAATAATATTTTTTATCCGTATATTTTTTGCCAGTGAGAGCTATTTTATCTGCATTAATGACAATAACGTTGTCACCATCATCAACATGTGGAGTAAATGTAGCTTTATGTTTGCCACGTAAGCGGTTAGCAACAAATGCGGCAAGACGACCTAAAACAAGGTTTTCTGCGTCAATAATAACCCATTTTTTCACCACTTCAGTTGGCTTTTGTGAAAAAGTTGCCATAGAAGTATCCTTTATAAGAACCCTTTTAATATAAGGGAATTTTTACTGTTTTGCGTTGAAAATTGTTACCATAGCGAAATATTTAACGCATACTACTTGCTCTGATATAATGTCTTTTGATTGACGTCAAGAGAAAATAAAAACTTTATAAAACAATATGTTATAAGAATGGTATTATAATACCCCATTAAAAGAAGTTTGTGGACAATTTAAACTTAAAATGAATGTTGCAAAAGACTATTTTATCTTTACCGCATGATTGTATTTTATCTTTCTTCATTATAAAATAAGCAATAATGCAGTGGTCTCGTTATTTTCTCAATGTTGAATCTTCTGCTTGTGGTCAAGCTTGGTTAGATGCCCTTGGTGTTCAAGGAATAAATAATGCGCGCGCTATTTCTCAAAAATTTGGTTTTCCAGATCAGTTAGCTCGAGTACTTTCAGCAAGAGATGTAGATGAAGCTGAGGCTGTTGCTTTTATTAATCCGACATTACGTACGCTTATGCCTGATCCAGAAAGTTTTAGGGATATGCAATGCGCTGCAGAGCGTATTGTTAAGGCTCTTCTTAATCAAGAACAGGTTGCTGTTTTTGGTGATTATGATGTTGATGGTGCTTGTTCTTCGGCACTCATAGCGCGTTTTTTTCGTTATTTTGGTATTGAAGTCAAAATTTATATTCCTGATCGTATTGTTGAAGGCTATGGTCCGAATGAACAAGCAATGAGGATGCTTGTGCAAGAAGGTGCTCGGTTAATTATCACTGTTGATTGTGGCGCAAACAGTCCAGATGCGGTAAAAGCAGCGAGGCTTGCTGGTGCTGATGTTGTGATTTTAGATCATCATCAAATGTCAGAGATCCATCAAGAAGCTGTTGCTCTTGTTAATCCTAATCGCCCTGATGATTTTTCTAAACAGGGGCATTTATGTGCAGCGGGCGTTGTTTTTGTTACGTTAGCTTGGGTTCATCATTTGCTGCGGAAAAAACAATTCCAAGGGCAGCTACCTGATCTTTTAAGTATGCTTGATCTTGTTGCATTGGCAACCATATGTGATGTCGTTCCATTACAGGGGGTTAACCGTGCTTTTGTGATAAAAGGGCTTCAAGTTGCTCGTTCTATGCATAATCCAGGAATAACAGCTTTAACAAAGGTTGCACGAATAGGGGAGCCGCTTAATAGTTTTCATTTAGGTTTTTTGTTAGGTCCTAGAATTAATGCAGGAGGGCGCATTGGTGATCAAGCTTTGGGAGCACGTTTGCTTAGCTGTGAGAATAAAGATGAAGCGGACAGAATAGCAGAACAATTAGATCGGCTTAATAAAGAACGCCAAGAAATGGAGAACATTCAATTAGCACAAGCGGAATCTTACATTGCTTCTCTTTATCAAGATCAAGAAATACCCTTGTCCCTTGTAATTTCTCATAAAGAATGGCATCCGGGAATTATTGGTATTCTTGCTTCCCGTCTCAAAGAGCGTTTTTTTTGTCCTGTTTTTGCTATTGCTTTGAAAGAAGATGGAAATGGCGTAGGGTCGGGACGTTCAATTAATGGTATAGATTTAGGAGCACTCGTCCGTGAAGCTGTTACATTAAATTTATTAGAAAAAGGAGGGGGACATAGTATGGCAGCAGGAATTACAATTCAATCAACAAAAATTGAAATCTTTCGAAAATGGCTAGAAGAAAAAGTTTCTTTAAGGGTCTCACAGTTGCATGCTAAAAAGTCTCTTAGTATAGATGGTTCTCTTTCTGCTTCTGGTGTTAATGAAGCGCTGTTTGAGTTGCTTGAAAAAGCAGGGCCATTTGGGACAGGGAATGCAACACCTGTTTTTGTTCTTCCCTCTCATCGATTGGTGAATCTATCTGAAGTTGGTAAAGGACATCTTCGCCTCATTGTATCTAATGTTGAAGGAAAAAAACTGCAAGGAATAGCTTTTCGTGCTGTAGGGACATCGCTTGGTGATTTTCTTTTTGAAAATATTGGTGAAATGATTCATTTAGCTGGTCATCTTAGTTTGAATTATTGGAATGGAACGACCAATCCGCAACTGCGCGTGATTGACGCAGCCGCAGTGGTTTGAAAGGGATATTTTTACATTAGATGTCTAGATTAGAAGCAAAAGTAGAATTTTCTTGTATGAAACGAAATCGTGCTTCTGGTTTTGTTCCCATGAGACTTTCTACAGTCTTTTTCGTTTCTTGCATTTCCACGGCATTAATAGAAACACGAAGCAATGTACGTTTTTGAGGATGCATAGTCGTTTCTTTAAGTTGTTCAGCGCGCATTTCACCCAGCCCTTTAAAACGCCCGATTTCGATTTTAGCTTTTCCAGTAAATTCAGTTTTGAGCAATTCATCCTTATGAATGTCGTCACGAGCATAAGCAACTTTTCCTCCTTGCGATATTCTATAAAGGGGAGGGACGGCGAGATATAAATGTCCCTGATGAATAAGGTCAGGCATTTCTTGAAAAAAGAAGGTAATGAGCAGTGACGCAATATGGGCACCATCAACATCAGCATCTGTCATGATGATAATACGTTCATATCTGAGATCTTTTTCACGATACTTGGAGCGTGTTCCACATCCAAGAGCAAGGATAAGATCGCTAATTGTTTGGCTTGAGTTCATTTTTTCATGTGCAGCACTGGCGACATTTAAGATTTTACCACGAAGAGGTAAAATTGCTTGGTTTGCTCTATTTCTTGCTTGTTTAGCAGATCCTCCTGCAGAATCTCCTTCAACAATGAATAGTTCAGCACCCACAGCATGGTTCTGACTACAATCTGCAAGTTTACCGGGCAGACGTAATTTACGGACAGCAGTTTTTCGACTTATTTCTCTATCTTGGCGTCGTTTAACACGTTCTTCAGCACGTTCAATAACCCAATCGAGAAGTTTTGTTGCTTCTTGCGGGGAGTTTGCTAACCAATGATCAAAAGGATCGCGGATTGCATTCTCAACGATACGCTGTGCTTCAATAGTTGCTAATCGATCTTTTGTTTGTCCAACAAATTCAGGGTTACTGATAAAGACTGAAAGTATTGCGGCTGTTGAAATCATAATATCGTCAGACGTAATAATTGCGGCGCGTTTGTTTCCTATTAACTCAGCATAGGATTTCAATCCACGCAAAAGAGCTTGACGTAATCCTATTTCGTGTGTTCCGCCTTCTCCTGTAGGAATCGTATTGCAATAAGATTGCACACAAGAATCACCACCATGCCAAGCGATCGCCCATTCAACGGAGCCATGGCCATTATTTTGTTGTGTTTTGCCAGAAAAAATTTCTGACGTTACTCTATATTCATCTTTTAGTGACGAGAGTAAATAGTCTTTAAGCCCATTGGGAAAATGAAAAACAGCTTTTTCAGGAATATTTTTTGCGCTTTCAAGTATGACGGGATCACAAGTCCAGCGAATTTTTACGCCACCAAAAAGATAGGCTTTGGAGCATGCCATCTTATAGATTTTTTCTGGATCAAAAGCTGCTTTTTCACCAAAAATTTCACGATCAGGATGAAAGCGAACGCGCGTACCACGACGATTATAAACATCTCCCAGATCTTCCAATCCAGATTGAGGAATACCGCGTGAGAAACGTTGGCGGTAAAGTTTTCGTTCTCGTGCAACTTCAACTTCCATATCATCAGAAAGAGCATTGACGACAGAAATTCCTACTCCATGAAGTCCCCCCGCAGTTTGATAAGCCTTTCCATCAAATTTTCCTCCTGAGTGGAGTTGTGTCATAATAACTTCAAGAGTAGATTTCTCAGGCATTTGAGGATGATTTTCGACAGGAATACCGCGTCCATTATCTGTAACGGTTATATAACCGCTCCTATCTAATGAGACTTCAATAAAATCTGCATAACCCGCAACAGCTTCATCCATCGCGTTATCAATAATTTCGGCAAATAAATGATGGAGCGCTTTACTGTCTGTTCCACCAATATACATTCCAGGGCGTAAACGTACGGGCTCTAAACCCTCAAGCACTCGAATAGAGAGGGCATTATAGTCGTCTTCTTGCGTATTTTTTGCACTTTTTTTTGAAATCATCGCTTTTGATTTCATTGGAGACTGCAGAGTGTTTTCTTTTGTATTTACCCGAGATTGGGCTTTATTTAAAACACTAAAAAGATCCTTTTTGTTATCGCTCATAGCGGTTAACTATCTACCTCATAAAATAAAATATTTATTAAAGTAATTTTATGCCTGTTTTTTATTTAAAAATCAATGCACTTAGGAAACATCAATTGTTGGACCGAAAATTTGTTCAAAAGCGTGTTTGAGAGCAATATCAATATCATGCATTGTTACAGAGTAACCTAGATCAAGAAAGCTTGTTACACCGTGGTTTGTAATTCCACAAGGAACAATTCCTGAATAATGGGCTAAATTAGGATTAACATTGATAGAAACTCCATGAAAACTTATCCATTTGCGCACTCGAATGCCAATAGCTGCAATTTTATCTTCGGAAGAAAGATCATTTTGTTTTGATGGGCAATGAGACTGTTTAACCCAGACACCAACGCGATCTTCTCTGCGTTCACCTTTAATATTAAAGTTTGCAAGCATCTGTATGATCCATTCTTCTAATGCACTAATGAAAGCACGGATGTCTTGTTTTCGGCGTTTAAGATCAAGCATGATATAAGCAATACGCTGTCCTGGACCGTGATATGTAAATTCACCTCCACGTCCTGCTTCATAAACAGGAAATAAATTAGGCGCCAAAAGATCTTTTTTATTTGCACTCGTCCCTGCTGTATAAAGGGAAGGGTGTTCAAGAAGCCAAACTTGTTCATGCGCGGTTTTTGCAAGAATTTTTTCTACACGTTCTTGCATATAACGCAGAGCTTCAGGATACTCAACTAGATGATTACTTATCTTCCATTCAACGGGTGGATTTCCTAAAATTGCATTAAAATGATGTGATAAGCGATTACGATCTGTATGTTTTAATTCAAATGTCATTGGTAATATTTATCTTGATGTTTGAGTTTGTATTATAATCAGAAAAATAAAAAAGAATTAAGAGATAGTTCATAAGAAGTGCAATGAATTTTATTAAAAAAATCGTTATGCTCGTTTTACCATCTTCCTGTTGCACCGCCACCACCTGATGATCCACCACCACCTCTGAATCCTCCTCCCCCTGAATGTCCACCAAAGATTCCACCAGAACCTCTACCGCTCGCATTTAAGTTTAAAAACCAAGGTGTGAAGACAATACCTAGCCAAAGATACTTTCGTGGACCTATTTTTTTACCAAAAATCATAGCAAGAATGGGCAAACCAATGACTATAAAGAGAATGAGAAAGATGGTTGTATTTATAATCATTTCTTCTTTTTCAGCTTGTTTGCGTTGTTCTTCAACAGCTTTAGCTTTTTGATTGATTCGAAAAGAAAAATCAGCATCACTTTGTGTGATAACTTTGATAATTGCGTGAACGGATTCGACAATTCCTTTTTGATAATTTCTTTCACGAAAATTAGGAATCATGAAGCTATTAATAATGACAGAGGAAATGGCATCTGTTAGTTCTCCCTCCAGACCGTAGCCTACCTCAATACGTGCTTTGCGTTCATTTGGTGCAATAACGATTAATATGCCGTTATTGATTTGTTTTTGGCCTAATCTCCATGTACGAAAAAGAGAATTGCTGTATGTTTCTATATCATTGCCCGAAAGAGTAGGGAGCGTCACAAGAACGATTTGATCTCCTGTTTTCTTTTCCAGTGTAGTTAGCTTTTCCGTTAAATTTCTTTGTGTTGCATGATCAAGTAAATGAGCCATATCGTTGATATAGCCGGTTAAAGGAGGAAACTTAGTGTGTGCGTAAGTGACATTTCCCAATGCAATGATCAAATATAGAATACTCAAAGGAACCCATAAACGTAGAAAAGTACGACGTTGTATAGAGTGTTGAAATATTTTCATTAATTAAAATTAACCTTTGGTGTTTGTTGGCTATCAGTATCGATGGTAAAAGTAGGTATAGGTTTAGCATCACGAAACCATAGCTTTGCCCAAATCATCGTCGGCATTGTTTTGAGAGCAGTATTGTAAGCACGTACTGTTTCAATATAATCGCGGCGCGCAACGGAAATTCGGTTTTCTGTTCCTTCTAATTGTGATTGAAGAGCAAGAAAGTTCTGGTTTGCTTTAAGATCCGGATAGTTTTCGACGACAGCCATAAGCCGCGAAAGGGCACTTGATAAATTTGCTTGATTTTTGAGATATTGCTGCATAACTTCTGGATTATTCAACATATCTGCATTAATGTTGACTTGCGTTGCTTTGGCACGTGCCTCAATTACATTTGTGAAAACGCTTTGTTCATGAGCTGCGTAAGCTTTAACTGTTTCTACAAGATTGGGGATGAGATCTGTACGACGTTGATATTGATTGAGCACTTCACTCCATGCTGCATGTGCTTTTTCTTCATTTGTTGGTATCGTATTAAATCCGCACCCACTTAAAAATGGGACTAACCATGCCAAAAAAATCACGATTGAAAATTGTTTTAATATTTTAAACATTGAAGAAGTTTGTACATTTAACATAAAGATGTCTCCACAGATATTTTATGTATTATATAGGGTTTATCTTCTTGGTGGAAAGTATTTTGAATTTTATAAACAGGTATATTTATCAACAAATCGACAACTCTATGCGTTTTAGGCACGCTTAAGTGATTTGTTGATATTAAAATAATAATGGTTATATAGATGTCATCTTATAAAAGATCAATAATATTCATATCAATTATTATTACAGAAAATTATATTATTTTTGTAGTATTTTTTGTGTTTCACAACGTGCAGATAACAATAGGAAACGGGAAAAATTTAAGCATCAATCTTATGGAAAGATAGACGGTAAGGGCAGTTCTTATTTTCCCTCCTTTAGAAGTTATTCTTAGTACATCGGATAAAAAAGGGTTTTTTAATTATGTATGGTAGTAATTGTGAAAGAGGGGAAAATCCTGTGATAGAAAGTGTTCAACGGCAAAGTGAAAAGTTTGATGGATTGGCTAATGATTATGATCGTTATCGTCCTCGCTACCCTCTTACTTTATTTAAAACCATGCTCCATCCTTTTAAGAACAAAAAGCATTTGTCCATTGTGGATGTGGGAGCTGGGACAGGTATCGCATTAGAGGGAATTGTTAAATTTTTAGGAAATGAGCACCAATATCATGCTATCGATGTATCGGCAGATATGATTAAGAAGGGGCGAAGAAAATTTCCTACGGTGCAGTGGTATCAGGGTCGTGCCGAAGACCTATTGCCTCAAATTGGTGAGGTCGATCTTGTCATTGCAGCACAAGCGTTTCAGTGGATGGATCGTCCTAAGTTGCTTTGTTCTGTTTCAGATCAACTTCGAGTCAATGGTGTCATGGCTGTTATTCAAAATAATCGCGATTTCAAGCATAGCGAATTTCTAGAGGCTTATGAGACATTGTTAGAGAAAATGAGTTCGAACTATTCTCGGTATTATCGTAAATTTGATTTTTTACAGGAAATGAGTGATGGCTTTGGGGTAGATCCAGAAAAGATTTTTTTCCATACGCACAATTGGACGATGATGATCCCATCTGAAGCTTTTATTGGAATGAGCCGCTCTTCAACGCAAGCGCAACGCGCTATTGCTTGCTATGGGCAAGAATATTTGCGGCAATTGGTTACATTGATAAAGAAATATGAAGTGCAAGGTAATTTGGAGCTTTTGTATCGAAGTGAGCTCTATATGTATGCAGGATAATCTGATATCGATGATTGCTTTTGCTCTTTTAGCACATCAGAGTAGGTGATATTCAGGAGATTAACGCATTATTAAGGCAGATTTTGAGGAGGGAGAGTTTTTTCTTCTTCAGCATTCAAATTGACATCTTATTTTCATTGTTCACTTGATATGAGAGAGTTTTAAATAGAAAATTTATGAACTGCATTATAGCATCGGAGCGCTTTCTTTACTGTAGTTTAACAACAGATTATTTTATAAAAGGGGAAGAGGTAGATTGAATAGAAATATTTGATAATTCTTTGTTTTTACGATTATTTTTTATTATTAAATGAGAGTTCTTAAATTTTAACAAAACTAACTGAAAAAGTACAAAATTATCATAATCAGAAATTTGCAGTAAAAAGGGTAATGACTTGGAAGAACCTTTAAAAAACAACTACTTTTGAAATTATCCCTAAATTCATATTCAATATAGCAAAAAAGTAAAATATAAATATGTTATATGAAGCATTTCTCTTTTTTAAAGATATAATATAAAAACAATATGTTAATTAAATTTTTTGATATAAGAAAACTTCTTTTATTTTTATTTTAAATAACGGGTTAGATCGAGTCTTGTGTGGTTTTATTGAAGATGTGCTTTTCAGGTTTCAATCTGGCGCTTTAAATACAATTTTAGAAGTGGCAAATAAGCTTAATTTCTTCTATGTTGTGATGTATTAAATAAGTTTTTTAATTTTCTATAGAGTTAAATTTTTGCAATCATGATAGATTGTGGCAGCTATCTATCTAAGATTTTTATAAGTTTAGTAGGAATAGCTTAATGATAAATTCATTGAGTCCTCCATCTTTACGCTTCATACACAAGAACAAGTCTGCATCATCACACACTTTGTTATTTCCCAATGTTGCGACAGCCCTTGAGACGGTTCATAAGAGGAGTTTTTAGTCCTTTTTTTACAGTTTTATCCATATGTCAATCTCGCTTATGATGTGCAAGCGAATGTTTTTTATTGATTCAACATACACAGATTTAGAATGGGAGAATCTTAAGATGTTCGGCTCTCTCATTCAATGTAAATAATGTTAGATTATGATTATAAATTAATGCGTTATCTATTTTTGAAATCCATGACCTTGGTTGTGCTTGTCAATATTTCATTTTCATTTATCGTCAACTATTCTACTTTTGGATAATGACCCCATCGTAAGGAATGCCTTTAAGAAAGCATTCTCGTTTTAAAGAGTCGTTATAGTTTTTTTGTTTTATAGAAGGATCAATAATGCTAAACATTACACTTTGATTAAAAAAGAAAGTAAATTATGACTATTATACTAAAACCGAGCGAGGTGACGCTTAGTGAACTTGAAGCTATTTATTTTAATGGTGAAGTGAGTAAACTTCATAATGACACGCATTTAGCTATCGAGAAAGGGGCTCAGCGCATTGCTGAAATTGCTGCTGGAAGTAAGCCTGTGTACGGTATTAATACTGGTTTTGGGAAGTTGGCTTCCATTAAAATTGATGCGGACGATGTCGCTGTTTTACAGAGAAATCTTATTTTGTCCCATTGTTGTGGGGTAGGAGAGCCTTTAGCTGAAAATATTGTGCGTTTGATAATGAGCTTAAAGCTTATCTCTTTAGGAAGAGGGGCTTCAGGAGTTCGTCTAGAATTGGTAAATTTGCTGGAAAATATGCTTGCAAAGGGCGTCATTCCTGTCATCCCTGAAAAAGGGTCTGTTGGTGCTTCAGGTGATCTAGCTCCACTTGCTCACATGGCGGCTGTTATGATGGGAGAAGGAGAAGCATTTTTTCAAAATATTCGTATGAGTGGAGCGGTTGCATTAGAGAAAGCGGGATTGTCACCTATTATTTTAGAGGCAAAGGAAGGTCTAGCTCTTATTAATGGGACTCAAACATCAACAGCTCTTGCACTTGCCGGCCTTTTTCGAGCTTACCGGGCATTGTGTGGTGGATTGCTGGCAGGGGCTTTGACGACAGATGCCATCATGGGATCAACGGCGCCATTTCATCCTGATATCCATATTTTACGAGGACATTATGGGCAGATTGCTGTATCGAAAACATTAGAAAGGCTTGTAGAGGATTCAGAAATTCGTGCAGCACACTTACGTGGTGATGAGCGTGTACAAGATCCTTATTGTATACGTTGCCAGCCACAGGTCATGGGGGCATGTTTGGATATTTTGCTAGCAGCAGCAAAAACACTGATTATTGAAGCAAATGCTGTTACAGATAATCCATTGATTTTAAGGAATGGTGAAGTTGTATCAGGTGGGAATTTTCATGCTGAGCCTGTAGCGTTTGCTGCTGATCAGATTGCTCTTGCTTTATGTGAAATAGGATCTATTTCTCAACGGCGTATTGCTTTGATGGTTGATCCAGCAGTTTCTTATGGACTTCCAGCTTTTTTAGCGCATAATGCAGGTCTTAATTCAGGTTTTATGATTGCTGAAGTAACAGCAGCAGCTTTAATGTCTGAAAATAAGCAAATGGCCCATCCTGCTTCCGTTGATTCAACACCAACTTCAGCTAATCAAGAAGATCATGTTTCAATGGCTTGCCATGGAGCTCGTCGGTTATTGGTAATGAGCGAAAATCTTTTTACACTTATTGGCATTGAAACGCTTGTTTCAGCACAAGGAATTGAATATCGTGCACCTTTAAAAACAAGTGCTTTTTTGCAATCTGTTATGGAATGTTTGCGCAAAAATGTTGCTTCTCTTAAGGAAGATCGCTATCTGGCTCCAGATCTTCATCAAGCGCATATACTTGTGCGTGAAGGGCACTTATTATCTGTTTTACCAGAAACAATTTTTCCTTCACTAGAACCTAAATAATATTTATTTTTGAGTTTAAAAGAGAAGGAGAGAGCTAATTATAAGATTTTTTTATACAAAAATTGGAGATATGATGAATATATCTTTATAATAATTAATAAATATTTTTCCATTTAGTGGCTGTTATGTATTGTGTTTACTCACAATTATCTCTTTAATACGCTTATCTTATCTTATCTTGTCTTATCTTGTCTTATCTTGTCTTGTGATATAAAATATTTTAGATAAGTTTATGAATGGGCATACTATATTTATTATTACTCACTAAAATTAATATTTTTATTGAGCATTTCTCTTTTTAAAAGATAGTTTATAATTTTTGTGCTTTTAAATCACGAGAAAGAGGAAATAAATATCTAAAAATCGTCTATTATGTATTTTAATGACAATTATTGTTTGTTTTTCGCAAATTGTGGAGGCTTACGCGAATTTTTGGAGAGGAAGGTCTCTAGAGGGGAGGTGTTGCTATATGGGCACAGGAGAAAGATATTTTTGTCCAGGTAACAAGGGGAGTGATCATGAATGTTTCATAGGTCAAAGAAGTGAAAACAATAGTCGCTCTCTTTTTGGACCAAAGGTTGAAAAGATGATATTTGCCGCAGTTGCTCTTTTGCTTGGAAAGCTTGTATTTAAAGCGGCTGGAGTTTTTAAAAGATGGGCTGGGGCTAAAATTTCTCACGCCTTTGAGGAATGGCGAGGTTCGTATTATCATTGATTAAGCTATATCAATTGGTTAAAAAAATGAGTGCACGTGGTGTTGAATGCAATTTATGATGATGTGACAAGCTAAAAAGTATAGAAAGTTTATACGGTATTAATGGAAAGTTTAACGCATGTTCCTCTTGAATATGATGATATCAATTTAAGTTTTTTATTTATAGCCTTGAAAAACACATATGATGAATGAAAGCATATGCCCCTCATGCAAAACAGTGTTGTTTTTTGCATTAACGGGTTTGTTTTAAGGAAATATTCCTCAATACTTAAGCTTACATGTCAGGGTTGCATCCGTGGGTGGTATAATCTAAAAACTCTTGTGAAATGTATAAGATTAATAATGCATCATTATTTTTATTTTACGAAGATACGAGTTGATACTATCAGATAATCTATTTTCCGAGTTGTGACAGCTTTTTGCACTTGAGACAGTTTATTAAAAGGCATTTTTATTTCTTTCTTTACGTATTTTTTATTCACACATCAATCTCGCTTATAATGTGTAAACGAAAAGTTTTAATTGCTTCAATATGAACAGGTTTGGAAAAGAGAGAATCTTATGATATTGAGGAGCCAATCCAATATATAAAACAATAAATTATCCTTATGAATAAAATGTTTATATTATCTTGCATTCAATTCCACATTTTCTGCAGAAAAATAGAAAATATAAAAATGAGTTAAATGACAATTATAAAAAATTTTATTATCACGTAATTTCAATAAAGTGATACAAAACTTAGGCTATAAAAAGCTGAATCATTCGCAATAAAAGTATTTTTCATTGCCTAGGATAGAGCGTCTGGAAGGCTATTGTTCAATGCTTTTAAAGTATATCTTCGAAAGAGAAACATGAGGCTTTATTTATCATAAAGCTGTTATTGTGGTGTGGATTTTCGTCAACATTTCAATAAAGAAGGAAAGTAATGGCACGAAATGAACTGAAACGAGGTATGAGTAAGCGCCAAGTTATTTTTTTAGCTCTTGGCTCTGCTATTGGAACAGGTCTTTTTTATGGGTCTGCACAGGCAATTAAGCTTGCGGGTCCAAGTGTTTTGATTGCCTATTGTATTGCTGGTTTAGCTATTTTTATGGTTATGCGGGCTTTAGGAGAGATGATTATTCATAATCCATTACCTGGTTCTTTTGCACGTTATGCGGCAAATTACATATCGCCATTAGCAGGTTTTTTAACGGGATGGACATATGTATTTGAAATGATTCTTGTTGGTTTGGCTGATATTACAGCTTTTGCGACTTATATGGGGTTTTGGTATCCTGATGTTGCTCCTTGGATATGGGCATTGAGTATTACGTTAATTATTACGGGTATTAATTTAGCTGCCGTAGAAGTATATGGTGAACTAGAGTTTTGGCTGTCTTCTATTAAAGTTATTGCTATCATTGCAATGATTATTTTAGGAATAGTAATTATTTTTTGTGGTTGGGGTGAAAGTGCAGTTTCTTCTACTGTTACTATTCATAATTTATGGAAGAATGGTGGTATTTTTCCTAATGGTTGGTTTGGTTTTTTAGCTTGCTTTAGTGTTGTTGTCTTTGCTTTTGGTGGTATAGAAATCATTGGGATGGCAGTCATGGAAGTTCAAAACCCTCATCAAACAATTTCAAAGGCAATTAATTCTACTCCAGTTCGTATTTTGCTTTTTTATGTCATGACGTTAGCTATTTTAATGTCACTTTATCCTTGGAATGAGATTGGTCTTATGGACAGCCCTTTTGTATCCATTTTTGAAAATCTTGGGATTTCATATGCGGCAAATATCTTAAATATTGTTGTTGTTACAGCGGCTATTTCTGCAATGAATAGTGGAATGTATGGTGCTTGTCGCATGATACATGGTTTATCGCAGGAAGGTTATGCTTTAAAGAAGTTTCAATATTTATCAAAAAATGGTATACCAATTTTTGTTATCTTGATGATCTTTGGTATTTTTCTTCTTGGTGCTGTCCTTAATTATTTTTACCATGAAAAGCTTTTTTTTCTTATTGCTGCAATGGCAACGTTCGCGACAGTTTTTGTGTGGATGATGATTCTACTTTCACAAATTTTTATGCGAATTAAGATGCCTAAAGAAGTACAGAATGGTTTAAAATTTCCAATTCCATTTTGGCCAATAGGATCGATTTTTTCTATTTTATTTATGGTTTCTATTTTTATTCTCTTATGGTATTTTGATGAAACACGACCAGTTTTAATTATAGGTTTTAGTTGGATTGCTTGGCTTGTTATTTGTTTCTATGCACTTAAACTTTATAATTTAAAGCAAAAGAAACTGCAATAAAATGTGAATAGAGATTAAACTCAAAATAAATAGCTGATGTCATCAGGAGAACAGTTGTTTGATTGTTATTCTCTAAAGATTAGAACAATTTAGATTGAAAAAAAATCTGCTCGTTATTATTTTTCTTTGGAAGTTTTTGTGAGCCATTGCTTATGGTCATGATCAAATCATATAAATATTAGGCGTTTTTTGATTGTGAGCCCTGCAAACAATATAAGTTTTTCATGTTAAAATTCCTAACAATGCAAATAGATTTTACTAGATACAAGATTATAGGCAGATATCTTTTTCTAAACGTATTAATGGAGTTCTGTTTCACAAGAGAAGTTATTGTAAGAATTGTTTTTATTGTTTTATAAGCTCTTTATAAAAATTGGTTTTTTAAATTTTGTTGTTTAAGAAACTACTATTGCTTTTAGAAGTGAAGTTAAAGTTTTTGATGTATTTTCTTGAAAAGAAGAGTTGGAGTCTTCTGTATCCTTTAAAAGGATATCTTGGTTGTTATGGGGTAAAAGGGAGAAGTTTTTTTCTCAAAGAGGATTGGCATTGGTACAAAATAGTGGATAATAAAGTCATTGTATCATTGTGTTTGCAAAAACTTCAATAAAGAGCAGCAAGGTATCACAATAAAATTTCATAGGAGAGTAAATTAAAGAGAACAATGAACGTGTGATAGTTTTACGATTCTTGTTGTTATTGCGATCAAAAGAGCAAGTATAAAACTTATTTTTTATAATATTGATACGAGGGTAATTTTTATCACAAGTGGAGGAGGACAAAATGCACTCCGCAGCTGTATTGTAGTGCAAAATTATTCAATATTATTATAAAAGGCGCTCAAGAACACTACGACCAGCAAAAACAATCATCGGAAAGTGGCTTTTTACACGAGAAATCTTCCAATAGCTCTGAAACGCACATCATAACGATTTCCTCTATCCTTGAGGCAACGGGCAAAGTTGACATGGATGTACAAGGAGATGCTATGATTATTGCTTCTCATCTGATTTTTGGTCAAGATATCAATGTAATGGGAGAAAGTATGACGATTGTTGACATGACAGATTATCATAGCAGCCATTCACAGACGTATGCAACAGGTTTTGATGTGGGTTCAGGCAAAAATTTTGTTTCGATATACGGGAGCGAAACAAAGACAGAAAATGAAGAGAGTTTTGAACATTAAGGCTCTTCTCTCTGTAATATCAATATTACGATCAAGAAAAAAGATGTGAGTGTAGTAGACTTTGATCTTGCAGGGAGGATATTATCCTTTCGGCTGCGCATGATGTCAATGTGTTTGTGGGTCATAATAATCATAGTTCAAGTACACAGGAGGAGCGCACAGGCTTTGGCTTTTAGTTTGAAAAGAGCAGCAGCGGTGTTTCTGTTAGTGTTGGGGTTGCTAGTGCGAAAGACACCGGCGATCAATAGGAAATCGCTTTGTTCAATCCTATTTTAAAGCGCGCAGAGATGTGCAGATTACTGCTGATCATGATGTAAACATGCAAGCCCGACAAATGTTTCGGCAGAGTGTGATGTCAACGTTGATGCTGGCAATAATATCACGCTTTCGGAAAACTAGGACATCTCTAAGATACAAGAGATTCCTGAAAAGTCCTTTGCTGGTGTGACAGGATTTGTCAATGTGAGCATTCTTGGTACCATAAAAGATACAAGAGATGTAGCAAAATGTTTTGCTCATGGGGATGTGAAACACGAAATCGGCAATGGTTTAATTGACGGACTAAATGGCAATACAGTAGCGATTGTTCGTGCACATAGCCCAAGGTGCCATAACAGTAGGTAAAGGATTACGTGACTTTAAAAAGCGTGGCATCCACAATATAGCAAAGAAAACAGATATCTATCTTTTGGGAACAGCTGATAAGGCTTTATCGATAGCGAATCCATTAGAATCCATTATATGTCGTAAATGATAGCGAAAAAGATCATGTCTACCTACAAAATCATTTACTTAACTCTATTGGTATAGGATTTAGTCACAATCCACCTACTTTTTATAAGGTACCCTTGGAGTTTCCCTATGTATTATTTCCACCAGCAATTCCCATGCGAAAGGAGGGGAGAGCGCTAGGCGGCTATGATCCTAGAATTGTTATAGTCATGCGCGTTATACGTGTGCAAGGCACTATGGAGCGCCTCATATTATGCTAATTTATTCGATTTTAGATAATTTAGATTATTTATGGAGAAAAAAATGAAGCAAATCTTAAAATTATTAAGTGGTCTCATTCTGTTAAATATCGCTGGATATAACATCGACAAGTCCCACTAGGAGTTTTGAGTGCTTGAGAGAAGCCTGGAGCAGACTTTACTGAGGTAGGAAAAGCACTGTTAGAATGTGGCATGCTAACCTCTTATGATGTCTTTCCAGAAAATAAAAAGTCAAGCATCAATACAGAGGCTTCCATTGATGCTTGCATGACCCAAGCAAAATTCCACTACAAATGGGGAGGACTATATTGGTGTTATACTTAATAAAGATGAAAACCTCCCCATTTGTCGTCCTAGTGCTGTTATCCCGCAGCGAAGTGTCAAGAAGCGTTTGAACAGCTCGTTTTGTAAAAAATATAAAACCGCACCTGAATGCCAACCTTAATTTTTGCTAATGATGATCAACAATTCCTACCTTCATGTTTCTCATGCCTGTGTGCGGGGACGTCCTTAATTCACCATTTCAATGCTATTTATTTTATGGGTACTACAACTGTAGGCGCAATAATATAAAAATATCTATTTTTGTTGTAATCAAAATATTGATAATAATTATAAGCATGCCGTTGATAGAATATGATTTTAGTAATAATTTTACTGTATTTTGATATAATAATAATGGTATAATTTTCGGAAAGATAAAAAGAATAAAGGTTGATAATGTCCATCATTTTTTTGGAAATAAAAAAACAGCGTGTAAAATAATTTATAGATTATTTCGTAATATCAAAATTACCCAAGGATAGGAAAATGAAGCAGATTTTAAAATTATTAAGCGGGATAACCTTATTTGTTATGGCTGGATGTTACCCAGAGCAGCCTTCTCGAACAGCTGTAGATGCATGGGAAAAATCCGGTGCAGATCAGCTTGAGATAAAAAAAGCTCTGTTAGAATGTGGAATACAGAATCTTGATGGTCGTATTGATACAGAAATAAGTACTGATGAGAAATTCAATGCCGAGGAGTCTGTGAATGCATGCATGATTCAAGCAGGTTTTCAAGATAAATTGGGAAGAATGAAGTGGTGTGAGAAATATGAAAATCTTCCAATTTGTCAGCCTGATGCAGTTATTCCTCAACGAAGTGTAGAGAGGCGTTTGAATAGTCCTCATTGTGAAGAGCATAAAGAACAACCTGAATGTCAACCTTAAGTATTGAGACTGCTGTAATCAAAAATCCTTACATTCTTGTTTTTGCATGGGGGGATTGTTTCTTTAATATCTATATGCTAACGAGAGTCATCTTGCGTGTGAGCAAATATTAGCAGACTTTCTGTCGTAAATATTGAACGAGGGGGAAATGAAAAAAACATTGAAATTATTGAGTGCTATAATTTTATTAAGCTCTGCTGGGTGTATTAGCAAACCTCCCCCATCTACCTTGAAATTATGGGAAAAGCCCGGTGTCAGTAAGTCTATGGTCCAACAAGCACTGTCAAAATGTGGTTGGAAACCAATCTACGCTTCTTCTGAAAATATGGATTCGCGTGCAAGTGATTTTGCAGCAGTTTATGAGTGCATGACTAAAGCAGGTTATCGGTACAAATTACAAGATTCAAAGGGAATCTATTTTTCATCAGCACCGCGAAGTGATTCATTTTTAGTCAATTTAATGGTAGCGGGGTATCAGCAGGTTATGGACAATGATACTTTTGGTGTAACCAATTCGACAAAACAAGAGCGAGATTTGATGTTACGTTTTGAAAATGATAAAAAGCGCCAGAAAATAAAAAAAGCTTTGCACAAGTGATCATCAACAGTAGAATGTTGATTTGTAAAGCAATAATTGAATAAAAATATTAAACGGGAGAAGAGAGAAATATAGCTCTTTTGTTTCCAATGTAGTTATATTCATCAGCTACGAGATCAGCAATAGTGTTATTGTCAGATGATGATAGCGGAGGATAGTGAGTTGTTGTTTAGAGAAATTTATTCAATATAAAGAATGGCAAATAATAGCTTTGCTAAAATATCTGCTTTAACGATAATAAACAGATAGCTTTCTTGGAACTGATTTTGATGAAATTTTATTTTGTTTTTTTATTTCAAGATGGTGAGTGTTTTACTGTATTTTAGATTTTATCAAAAGATCTAAAATATTATGAAAGTAATTTTTATATAAATATCTTTTCATTGTATGATAATTTTTTGAGATAATATCTTCTAAAGTATTACACTTAATTAATTCAAATCATTGATGATAGGGTATTAGGAGAAGTTTTTTATTTATTCAAATTTCTTTGTTAGCTATCTAGCATTTTTAATATAGAAATTGTGTACATTAGCTTATATATTAGTGTGCAATTTCTTGTTTTTTTGTTGTGGTTGAAGAGATGATGCGGTTATAGATTTCGTATACTGTATCTTATTTGTGCTGTGTTTTATTAAAACGTTTTAATTGTTTAATCTTAAAAGTTATTCTCATTTTGTTGTATTTTTATTTTTCGGTGGTGAGATAAATTGAATAGTATATCTCTTCAAAATTCGCATTTTTTCACGTTTTTTTAAGATTGGTTTTTCGGCATTTTGTAATTACAGTTTTCAGCGGGTTTTGAGATGCCTTCTTTAAAGGGATTGTTATCCTAAATGGTATTTTAAAACTTTGTGTTCTTTCTTTACATAAAACACAAAACATATTATTAAATTCTGTAATTTATCATAAAAAATAAAATAATTTTGTTTATTTTATTCTTGTTGTGTTTAATTTGTGGTTTATTTTTTTTGCCAGCATTTTTTGTTTTTGTTGAAAAAAGAAAGTTTTAAAAAACAATGATAGTCAAGGTATCTAACAATCACTTGCATTCGTGCGTTTTTACAGCAGCTATTTTTTCTTTTTTGTTAAATATAAATATTGAGGCACATTCTCATTCATATACATCACTGTCATGTGACAAAAACAAATTACCTTATGAATGCAGTGATGGTTCAAAGCATACAATTAGTAATAAAGTATATAAATTCACGGCACCTGTTAAAGAGAAGAATGGGGAGGGTAGTTCTCTCATGTTACCTGCTGCTATAGTAGTGCAGGAGCCAAATACAGTTATTCAGGCAATGCGTGTAGAGGTTGAAGCTACTGCAGGTATAGAAGATATTTATGGTGTTTTTGTATCACAAGGGGGAAAAATTGTTTTGAGCGATTCAGCTTTTAAAAATGTATCAATAGGTCTTAAAGCTGATAGTGGAATGATTGAGGTTAATCGTGGAACAATTGAGGCTTCTCAGATTGCTGCTTATGCAGAGAAGCGAGGAGCATCTGTTACGTTAACGAATACAAAAATTAAAGTGGAAGGTTTGGGTATCGGTCAAGAGAGTGCTCTTTTCGTTAGGGCTGATGCGGGTATTCAGATGAAAAGTGGATTTATTGATGTGAATGATGCTGCTGCGCTTTATGTGGAGAGAGGGGGGAGTGCGATTTTAAATGGTGTCACCATTACTTCAAAATATCAAAAAACGGAAGACAATAAAAATGAAAAAATTGCACATACAGTTTTCAATGTAAAACATCAGGGCTCTGTTTATTTAAAAAATACGAATATTATTTCTACGGATGTTCATGTTTTAACAGTTGGACAAGATTCTAACACGCCATCCAATAACGGCAGGGAAGGAAATATTTTAATTTCGCGGGTTAATATTGAAGATTCAACAATTAAAGCAATAGGTAACAAACATGGTATGTATTTTGAGAGGGATGGGAAAAATGATGCGTATGAACAGGGACTTGTCTTTTTGAAAAGGACGATTTTTGAGGTTCCAGATGGAACAGCCGTTCATAGTAATAACAGTCGTAGTTATATTGGAGTAACAGAAGGTACAAAAATTTTTGGTGACTTATTATTAACAGCTGAAAAAGGGGGGAGTGTAGCGATTTTGGCTGATTCTTCTTCATTGATAGGAGGGACTCGTGTTGCCGATGATTCTATTGCTGAGCTTTATTTGACAGGGGGATCAAAATGGTTTTTGACAAAAAGAAGAGGGATAGATTTGCAAGTTGCAAACCGTACAAGTTCGTCTATTTCATTTGTGAAAGTTTCTGATAGTTTTATTGCTTTTGAGACTCCAATGTTTCAGGAGTATCAGACACTTTATATTGGGAATGGAGAAAAAGAAGTTTATAGTGCGCAAGATAGGGCAGATATTTATCTCAATACATATTTCAGTAGTGATGGTTTGCTCGATAATAAAAAGACTGATCGGCTTTTGATACATGGTGATGTTTCTGGAAAAACGACAGTTTATGTGCAATTTGTTGTAGGAAATCAGGGTGAGATAGCAACCAGTGAAAATGCTCATAGTATTTCACTTATTCAGGTTTCTGGAAAAGCGGCAGAAGATTCTTTTCAGTTAAATCGTGCTTATATTGCATTAGAGGGGTTGCCTTACCAATATTATCTTCATGCTTATGGTCCAGATTCTACTCTTGGAAATGCACAAATTTCTCAAAGATTGGTTGAAGGAAATGGAGATTTTTGGGATTTTCGCCTTGAACGTAAGTATATTCAGCCTTCTTTGGGAATGTCTGTTATCCCTCATTCTGAGTTAAAGGTCAGAGAGGTTGTTCCACAAGTTCCAACCTATCTTTTGTTACCAAATGCTTTGTTTCATATTGAACTCATGGATATCAGTAATCAACAAAAAGAATTGCAAGTTATGCAGTCTATTCCTCGCAAATTATTAAAAGTTGAAGGGAATTTTGCTTTATCTGTCCACGGTTATGGTGGGAGTTATCGTTATGTTTCAGATCTTTCTACACTTAAATATGGGTACGATGGTAATGTTGATTATAACGCTATAAAAACAAACATTTTGCTCAAAACAATAGAGAACGCATATAGTACAACATCTTTTGGGATTATGGGAACCTATGGAAAGCTTTCCTTAAAACCTCGTAACGTGGAACAAAGCCAAAAGAGTACGTTTAATAAATGGTCATTTACGACATACGGTAGTGTGAAACGCAACACTGGTTTTTATGTACATGGTCTTTTATCTTATGGTTTGTTTAAAGGGGATGTGCTTACCCATGCTTGGGGGAAGACGGCGACATTAAAAGCAAATCCTTTGAACGTTTCGTTTTCTGCTGGTAAAGTGTTTATGATAGGACATGAAGGTCTTATTTTTGATCCGCAGATTCAGCTTATTTATCAACATCTTCAATTTGATAAGTTTCGTGATATTGATGGATTTGATGTTGAGATGAAAAAAATGAGTCAATGGTTGATGCGTATTGGTGGGCGTTTAAATAAAACATTTTCAGAATCTGAAAAGGATCATATTATTTGTTTTTATGGTAATATTCATCTTTCTAATCGTTTTGGTAAAAAACAATTTGTTCACTTTAAAGATGTTTTCCAGTTGGGTTCTTTTGGTTCTTCTTTAGAAACAGGTTTGGGTATTAATGCGCAGTTTTCTTCTAAAGTTACACTTTACAGTGATCTTAGCTATCAGCATAGGTTAACCAAGGCTGGTTTTTCTGGAGTTCATTTTTCTGGTGGTTTGCGCTATCATTTTTAATAAATCGTTTTAAAAATAATGAATGTGCTTTTTAAAGTTTTGTTTTATTGTCGGGGTCAAAAGCATTGATGGTGCAGAATTTTAATCACTTCTTTTAATAATGGTATCATGAGTTTTAATAAGTATAAAAGGATCACGTTGATTTATTTTTTATCTGGTTGATAGGGATGCTTAAATGCTTCAAAAAAATTGACAATAAGACTGTAAATCTATTTGTGTTATTTTGGCTATAAATATTTGGGATGTATTCGTCATAAGCTTTTTTAAATAGTAGCATTATTATCCTATCATGCTGTAAAGTACTGTCATTTGAGGTCGCTGATATCAATTATGAAAGGCAGGGAGATATTGGTTGCTGATTAAGAGCTTTTGCTGTTAAGCAAAGGAGGGGATTTGTAAAATATACAGCTCTATCGTTTCGTGGATGATGCGCATTTTTCTGCTTTAAAATTTTGCAAAAAGCGTTTTTGAAGTTGTTTGTATCGTTTGAATTGTTGTCGGTGGATAATAAGAAAAGTGGTAAAGCGTGAACACTTTTACCATCAAATTCAATATCTTCCGTTCTTATAAGAATAAATCCTTTAAAAAAATTGGTCTAATGGCTGTATTGAATATATAAACAAGATCATGTCTTATTTGTTAAATAGATATGAAATATAAGTTTTAAATCAAAGTGGGGGAGGTAAGATCTTTTTTTCTTCTTTGAGACGTGGGGAGAAGAGGTTGAGCGTATCAAAAAAGTCGTTTAGAAGTTTTTATTATTGTTTCCAATACAGAAACATTGAAGAGCTTTTATTAAAATGGGGTGTAAAAGTAGATTATATTTTCCTGAATTCCTGTTTTTTGAAATATGCATCTTTAATGGAAAAATGTTTGCAAAGTTTTAGGCAATCTCATTGTGACTTCGTTTGTATATCGATAAGATTTATATCAAAGTTGAGCGTCAGTAGAAATATCTTTATCGGACTATTGATAAACATGGTGTTTCCATATGATGCTTAAGGTGTCATCGAGCCATTTATGGTAATTGTGTGCTTCTTCGTTTGAGTTATGAACAGAGAAAATAAAACCAGGATATCCGCCAAATGCTGGTGGAGGTAGTGAAATATGATTGGTTTCAAAGAAAATGATAGTTCTGGCGGTTTGAGGATGCTGTGCAACCTTATCTAGACCTGAAAATTCAGAAAACCGTCCATAACCATGAAGAGGAATAATGTAATTTGCAGCCACTTTTTTAGCTGGGAGTATATCGGGAAGGTCTAAGTTTTTTTCAGCTAAAGCGGCATTCATACATAGTTTTGCAAATGAAATCCCTGTACCTTGCTCAACAATAAAATGGGAGACACCCGATCCACCTATACGAGCGCCTATCTCAATGACATAAGGTAAATTATTAGCATCTAGGCGTAGCTCTACATGGGCAGCCCCCATATTTATACCAAGAGCTTTAACTCCAGAGCATGCAGCCTCACATAAAGCAATAATTAAAGGATCATCTATATCACAGCGTTGACGATAAATTGTTTCTTCAAACCATGGTCCCTCAGGCTGTCCCTTGTCTCCAACGGATAGAACGTGTACACCTGTTGTATCAACAAAGCATTCTACGACAAACTCTTTTCCTGGCAAATACTGTTCTACGACTAAACCTACAGGTTTATTTTTATCATTAAAACGTGCCATGTCTTTATGCTGAACATTCCATACGGCTTTAATGAGATTAGAAAGTTCAGCGGGATTTTTAGCTAACATGACGCCTGTACTTGCCCATCCAGAGACGGGTTTAATAACGAGCGGATAGTCTAAGGCATGTACTTGTGATAGGTCTTCTGGATTATCTATATAAAGGAATCCTGGTGTTCTTAAGCCTGCTTTAGCAAAAGCTTGACGCATGAGATATTTATTTCTGGTTAATGCTGCTACTTCTGGTTCAATACTTGGAGTATTGATTTTTTTTGCAGCCAAAGCTGTCCATAGAATGGCTTCTTCGCGAAGGGTCATAACCCCAGCAATATTGCGTTCTTTTGCTCCTGTTGCAAAAGTGTCTAAAGCTGCCTCTGGGTTATCAAAAACAGGAAGTTGCCAAGTTGAAGTGACTGCTGCGGGGTGTTGAGAGGGAGCGCTTTCAGCGGTATCATAGATCATTACTAATTCGATATTAGCTGCTTGTGCTGCTTCAAATATAAATGGTAGTTTTGCATTGCGCTGGCAAACTAACGCGAGTTTTTTCATTTTGTTTCCTCATTAAATTTGGAATTTTGGACACGACGTTTCTGTTGCCATGTAGATACCTTTGATGCATCTATAAATAAGAGTGTCATCCCTATAACAACTACAATCATAGCAATTATTTTGATAATATTGAGAGAAGGGCTCGAGCCGATTATCCATTCACATGCAACCACTGCAAAAGGGGATAATACGCCGATAGTATTGGCGTATAATACGCCTCCTTCGGCTAAAACTTTTTGATATAATACGTAAACTGGTGCCGAGCAAACAGTTCCTAAAATCAATATTTTAAATATATCTTCTAACTTAAGATATAAGAGTGGGGCAGGATCAAAAATAAATAATGGCATAAATGATGCTGCAGAAATTGTCGTGATCCAAGCCAATGAGGTGAGCAAAGGTAAATTTTTAAGATAACGTTTAGACAATAAGCCATAAGCAGAATAAGAAAGTGCTGCTGTTAAGGCAAGAGCTATTCCTATTAGGCTGTATCCACCTTCTCCACTGTTTATATTGAATGCCACAGCTGCTACACTGACAATTATCACTCCACTAAGCTTCAGCCATGAGAATTTAAGGACATTTGTCAATGCACCTAATATATAAGTAATTCCTGGAATAGTAGCGAGCACCATGGTTAAATCACTGGCTTTGAGCGATTTTAATGCACCAAAGCTGCATACAAAATACAGGGAGAATCCTAACACTGAGAGAATTAAAAAAGAAGGTATCATGGAAAGCAATGGTAGGGATCTGAAAACAGCTTTCTCACGAAATATTGCAATCAGCCATAAGGTGGCAGCGGTGGCAAACAACCTAAGTCCAACCGCATGCAAGACGGGTATATTGCTAACCAAATTCTTAGATAATAACCAACTTATGGAAAACAATGCTAGAATGGCAAAAGTAAATAATAGTAATCGTCCTTTTATAAAACTCAATGATTTAATCCTCTAATCACTCGCTGTGCATAAGATGATGTTGAAAAATTAAATCGTGACTGTGAAGTTTGCGGCTTACCAAGATTATTTTGGATATAATCCCTAGCTCCTGCCAAATAAGCGTCATCATCTAATGCTTCAAGTGCTTCTATATCTGCTATCATCAATATTATTACTTTTTCAAGACGCTCCAAATCAAATTGAAGATAACCTTGATTTGTTTCAATCAATGCTTTGTTCCGCGTCAATATTTCAAAAAGCAAGATCCCTGTACCAGCATCGAATGTCATATGCTGATCAGAATCTTGTGGATAACGAAATATGCGTTCTAATAGGACAAATTCAGTTATTTCTTTCCAAAATTTTGGATGATTTTGTAGCATAATACGCACTGTAATTAAATCAACTTTAGTTTCTTCTAGAAGACCTGTAAACCAATTTAATTTTATATACAGATTTTTATCTAATGGCCGCGGTCCGGTATGATGTGCATAGTCATGATAATAGCCCCACAAACAGCGAGCATCGTAAATGTCTTCTTTAGATAAGTTACGACTATGCAATTGACCGAACAGGAATTTACTATCTCGACCGAGTAAACGTTCAGCTTCCACAATTGTTTGCTTGTTGTAAATATCAAAGAATTTACTGAAAAAAAACAAAGCAAATGCTTGCTTATCAATTTTTTGAGCAGCCGCTACAGATTCTGGGAATAGAACAATGCAATTGCCTTCTAAAAAACCTCTTGATGCTATTCCCATTTTTATACATTGAAATGGTGATACATAATTATTTGTATATTTTGAGGCGTCAGCAAGATAGGCCGTTTCATGACGATATCCTGTAACTAATTCCAGCCGGAATCCTTCTGGATCAGGTCCATTTGTTGCACGCATTGGAGCCAAGAAAAACAAGGGCGCATCTGGTAATGGGGCTTTGAAAGCAGCCAAAGTGTTATCAAATTGAGGAGGGGTCGTTAAACCGCTGATCATCCACTGATGAAGATCATCAGAAATGGTCGCTAAAAGTTTTGGAGATAATCCGTCAAGAATATTGGCATGGTGGTTCAGCAGAGTGATCAATTCATTGATCATATTATTATCTGCTGAAGTTGGTTCTTTAATGCTTCCATCTCGTTCTTGGCGCATACGGAATTTGTCAACTAAGTTAACAATGGAAAGAAGCGCTTCAGATTTTTTCATGATGAGTTGACTTTAGTGAGTGGAGCAAAAAGGCCATTGGCACTTGTCCAAAATTTTCGACAATACTCAGCCTATAGCGATTTGCCGCAACCGATGTTGTGATACAAGCATCGGCTCTTTCAGCCTTACAAAGAACGGCTGCATCAGCATTGCTGTTGGCAAATACTTTGTCATATTGATGAGCTACCAGAGATTGCGGGGCAGGATGAGTCGCTACGGTTTTAATTTCATCAATGTTATTGCGTTTAGCTAAAACCATAGAGTGAGTAGGCATGATAAAGCTGTCAAATAATTGCATATCACCTAAACGGGTGAATATGAGTGTATGCAAATCAGGGTAAGCAGCACAGCTTAAGAGATATCCATCCTTTTTCTGAGCAAGTTCATTAAATGCTTCTTCAAGAGTTGCGTATAAGATAATACGTGATTCTAAATCAGTGGAAGAAATATTTTGATTGTGATTGTCAAGCCACCACTGTGCTGCAGCTGTGTAAGTTAGTATCTGCAGGGCCAAGTGTATAGATAAAAGTATTATTCTCAGATTGTATGATCTCTATTCTTTTAATTATGTGCCTAAATTTAAACTAGTGCAATATGTAGAGTATATCAAGAACAATACGTTAAGTAATTTAGTGCTTTACAAAATATATGTATATGTGAAAACAAATTTGCGATAAATTTTGTCTTTTCATTATTCTATCATGCCGTAAAACAGCGTCGTTTAGGGGAGTAATTGAGCAGAAAAATTCTATGCAGGGTATTTATTGGATATGTTAGACGAATGATTGGAATGGTTAAGCGAAGGTGAATGACACGTAAACCGTACTGCTCTATCATTTTTTGGATGAGAAGCGTTTTTGAATCTGTTCATATTGATAATACTATTATAGGTGAATAATAAGCAAATTGGTAAGGCGTGAACATCTTTGCTATAAAACTCAATATATTTAATTATCTTAATTAAGATAATACTTTTAAAAATTGCTTTACTATTATGATTGTATTGAATATATAAAAGGCAATCATCATTGTCTTGTTTGTAAAAGAAACATGAAATATAACTCTTAAATTTTAGAGTGGGGGGTGGTAAAGTCTTTTTTCTTCTTTGGAATCGTTAAGAAGGTCAGATTAAACCTTATTGAAGCTACAGAACCTAAAGAAACAGTCGTTTTTTTGAAAAGATCAGAGGTAAACAATATGCGTGAGATTTTGGATCATTTTGATATGCCATTGAATAAGAAGAGTTCTGTTCAAAAGATTCAAAATCTTACATGCCAATCACATCCAAAACGGTTTTATAAGCAAGTGAAGATTGCGTGTGAGGAGGTCGGCTTTACGATTTTGTTGGATGGACGTCCCGTAAAAACGCCCGCAAGGCGTCATTTTCATGTGCCAACAGAAGTGTTTGCTAAGTACGTTGCTCAGGAATTTGAGAACCAAAAGCACGTTGTTGATCCTGCAAAAATGCCGATGACGCGTTTGGTTAATACTGTTATTGATGGTATTGCTGATGATATGCAGGTGGTTTTTGAAGATTTATTGCGTTTCGTTGCATGTGATATGATCTTTTATCGTGCACAGACTCCTAAAGAGTTGGTGCAAAAACAATCTGAGCAATGGGATCCTTTATTAGATTGGGCAGAAAAAAAACTGGGTGCAAGGTTTTATTTGACAGAAGGGCTGATGCATGTGGAACAATCACCAGAAGCACTTCAAGCTGTGAGTCATTATTTACGTAGCGTTGAGTCTCCTTATATGCTTGCTGCTCTTCATATGATGACAACCTTAACGGGATCTGCTCTTATTGCTCTTGCTGTTGCTGCGGGAAACATTGATGCTGATCATGCTTGGTCTATTGCCCATTTAGATGAAGATTGGATGATGGAACAATGGGGAATAGATAAAGAAACAATGGTGCGTCGTGCTCATAAAAAAGTTGAATTTAAGGCTGCTGCTACAATTGCTACAACTTGTTTATAGGGGTTAAATTTTTTATTTACGTGCATTCTTTTTGCTCAGAGTATTTTGGTGACTTTTTGAGGATTGGTTTTTACTTTTTCAAGTCCAGGAAATAGTTCATTGGTTATGTTTAAGAGCGCTTCGTCATTCCCACGGATAAAATACCATTGGTTATCGTGAAATAGGGCAATAATTTCAGTTTGAATAGAGCATTTTTTTCCAGCATTTGTTGTGGTTACAAGTTCCACGGGTATAACAAAATAAGGGGTGCCATTATCAAGTATACCTTCACGTTTTTGTTTTTGGTCAATGTTTATTGTTTCAATCTTGTAACTTTCTGCCAACCGTTCTATTTGGCTTTTCATGATTTGTCGAAATTGTGATTGACTAAGATTTTTTTTGGCGGTTAAGCGGTTGATGATTTGGGGAGGAATAGCATTTAAGATGGCATTTGCATCGGCATTTTTAAGTGCTTTACTATAAGCGGATGTCGCTTTTTCAAGGGCAGTGAGTTTTTGATTGGTTATTGTATGTGCTTGAGTTGTTGATGTGATAAAGACAATGCATAAAAGAACGGGAACGAGAAAACAAATTCGCGGCATTAGAAACCTTGTTAATTCATTTGAAGAGATTCAACACATTATAAAGGAAAAGCAGATGAGCAAAAGCCTCTTGCGCTTTTGCATGAGAAGAATATCCACAAAAATGGAGGCTTTTGCCTCCATTTTAAAAATCAAAAGAATGCGTATTGATTGTTTAAACAGAATAGTACATATCAAATTCAACAGGATGGGGTGTTGTTTCGTAGCGCAAGACTTCTTGCATCTTTACTTGAATGAAGGAATTAATCTGATCATCGTCAAAAACGTCGCCGGCTTTAAGAAAGCCACGATCTTTATCAAGTGCTTCAAGCGCTTCACGCAGACTTCCTGAAACAGTAGGGATTTCTTTGAGTTCTTTTAAGGGAAGATCATAAAGATCTTTATCCATAGCATGTCCGGGATGAATTTTGTTTTTGATGCCATCAAGACCAGCCATTAAAAGGGCTGCAAATGCCAAATAGGGATTTGCTGTTGGGTCTGGAAAACGAATTTCTACGCGTTTTGAATTTGGTGAGGAGCTCATTGGAATACGGCAAGATGCAGAACGATTACGTGCTGAATAGGCAAGAAGAACAGGAGCTTCATAACCAGGAACCAAACGTTTATAGGAGTTTGTGGATGGGTTTGTAAAAGCATTGATTGCTTTTGCGTGCTTAATAACACCACCGATAAAAAATAAACAGGTTTCTGATAGTCCGGCATATTCATTTCCTGCAAAAATGGGTTTGCCATCTTTCCAAATGGAGATGTGGACATGCATTCCAGAACCGTTATCACCAAAAACTGGTTTTGGCATGAAGGTTGCTGTTTTCCCGTAACTGTTTGCTATTTGATGTACAACATATTTAAAAATTTGCATCTTGTCAGCCTCGCGAACGAGTGTATCAAAACGAATACCCAATTCATGTTGGCCTGCTGCTACTTCGTGATGGTGTTTTTCGACCTGTACGCCCATATCTTTGAGTGCTGTGAGCATTTCAGAACGCATATCTTGGCAGGAATCAATCGGCGGAACAGGAAGGTAGCCTCCCTTTATTCGTGGGCGATGCCCTAGATTGCCTGTTTCATATTCCGTATCATCATTGGAGGGAAGTTCACTTGAATCGAGTTTAAATCCTGTGTTGTAAGGATCCGTTTTATAGCGCACATCATCAAAGATAAAAAACTCTGCTTCTGGACCTACATTGATTGTATCTCCAATGCCTAAAGATTTCATATAAACCTCAGCCCTTTTGGCGATAGAACGAGGATCTCTACGATAAAATTCACCAGAGACAGGATCAAGTACATTACAAAATATGACCAAAGTAGATTGAGCAAAAAAAGGATCAATATGTGCTGTTTCTGGATCTGGCATTAAAACCATGTCAGATTCATTAATTGTTTTCCAACCAGCAATTGAAGAACCATCAAACATGACACCATCACTAAAAGTATCCTCGCTGATTTCTGCGATATCCATTGTAATATGATGCAATTTTCCTCGTGGATCAGTAAAACGTAAATCAACAAAACGGATTTCGTTGTTTGTAATCTGTTTGATAATATCTGATGCGGTTGTCATATTCAATTTCCTTAATATGGCGTTGAGGTGGATAAAAAAGTGAATTTTCTCGTTATTTATTAAAGGGCATCGATACCGGTTTCATCCGTGCCTATACGAATAGCATCATCAATGGAAAAGACAAATATTTTTCCATCTCCTATATGTTTGGTTTGAGCTGCTTTACGTATTGCATCAACAGTTTGTTCCAGTTTTTCATCGGACACAACAATTTCAATCTTTACTTTAGGTAGAAAGTCAACAACATATTTCGTGCCACGATAAAGTTCTGTATGTTCCCTTTGACGACCAAAACCTTTCGCTTCTGTTACTGTAATGCCATGTAACCCAATTTTTTGAAGCGCTTCTTTCACTTCATCAAGTTTGAAAGGTTTTATAATGGCTTCAATTTTTTTCATGCTGAAATTATCTCCAACGTTATTTTGTCTTTTTAGACTGCATCACATTATATTGACAACTGTAAGATGTCCAACAGATACTTTGTGCACAAAAAGTCGAAAATAATGACACTCTATGCCTTTTTAGGAGAGTTTCTTTTGTAGAATAAAGTCAAATACTGTTTTTTTGGAAAAAATCTTACAATTCTTGTACAAGAATTAAAATAATATAATAAAAAGAGTTTTGTTTCTTTTTTATTAGATAATACGCTGACTTATAAGGATAATTAGACGTTTTCTATACTGAGTAAAAAACTCTAATAGCGTAAGATTTTCTCATTTTAGATCTTTTTATCGTCAATCAATCAAAACGATACCTTTTTATATCATGAATAGTACGAGTGTGTGGATAAAAACATTTGAAAAAATAAAATGCTTTTTATGAAAGCTTTCGATAACTAAAGGTTTTGCAATATTAGGGAGTAGGGGGAGACAAATATTGGAAAAGAGTGTGGTGATGCCGATTATGCTCCTTCATAAACGTAAAGATGATGGTATACAATAATGGATTTATCATTATAGCATTAGGTTCCGTCGTGAAATGGGCTTGAGAGCGTTGAGGAATATTTCTTTAAAACAGATGTGTGAATTGGTAACGCAAATATATTTTGTTTGGGGCGTTTTGTCTCTTCGTGAGGAATGTGATTCCATTAAGGAACGCGATAAACAAAAGCGTGAAGCAATAGGCAATCTTCATTATAAGATACTGCTGCGGATGCCTTTGAAAATCGTAAAGATAAATTAAAAGGAGATGTAAGGATAGAAACTTATTTATACCCTTAAAGCTTCGTATTCTTTCCAAATTGGGCTGTTTGGTCGTTTCAGATATTAAAAAAACAGAGAATAAATACGCAATTATGCGCGCGTTCCTATTGGAAATACGAAAACTGAAACAGCTTATAAAGCGCTAAATTATTTCAGCCTTTGCTTTAAACATGTTGCACCACTGGAATTAGGTGTTGGTATTTACAGGTAAAAATAAAAGTACAGGCTTTGTTCGTATGCTGTATTTTACAATGGAAAGCGTTTTTAAGAATTGGAATTATAGAGAGAGGGGCGCAGTAAAACATCTTTTAGAAATTTTCCCGTGTAGGAAGCGGGAACCTTAATGATGTCTTCAGGGCGTCCAATTGCAACAATTTCGCCACCACGATCTCCACCTTCTGGTCCTAAATCAATAATCCAGTCGGCTGTCTTTATAACATCAAGGTTATGTTCAATGACTATAACTGTGTTGCCTTGCTCGACTAGTTCATGCAGCACTTCAAGAAGTTTGGAAATATCGTGAAAATGTAAACCTGTTGTCGGTTCATCCAAAATATAGAGTGTACGTCCCGTTGTTTTACGTGAAAGTTCTTTCGCAAGTTTTACACGTTGTGCTTCTCCACCAGAAAGTGTGGTTGCTTGCTGTCCTACTTTTATGTAACCTAATCCTACTTTAATGAGAGTTTCCATTTTATTATGAATAGCGGGAATAGCTTGGAAAAATTCCTCTGCCTTTTCAATTGTCATATCCAAAATATCGGCTATAGACTGTCCTTTGAATTTTATTTCTAGTGTTTCTCGATTATAGCGTTTTCCTTTACAGACATCGCAAGTAACATAGACATCAGGTAAAAAGTGCATTTCAATTTTTATGACTCCATCACCTTGACATGCTTCGCAACGTCCTCCTTTAACATTAAATGAAAAACGCCCAGCTTTGTAACCACGGGCTTTTGATTCTGGAAGATCGGCAAACCACTCACGAATCGGTGTAAAAGCGCCTGTATAGGTTGCGGGATTAGAGCGTGGGGTGCGTCCAATGGGGGACTGGTTGATATCAATGACTTTATCAAGAAATTCTAATCCTTCAATTTTGTCATAACTGGCAGGGCTGTGATGAGAGCCCATGATATGATGTGATGCTGCTTTGAAAAGCGTTTCAATAAGAAATGTTGATTTTCCTCCTCCAGAAACACCGGTTACGCATGTAAAGGTTCCAAGAGGGATGTTCGCATTGATATTTTTGAGGTTATTTCCTTTGGCGCCGATGACTTTAAGTGTTTTCATTTTTGATATTTTACGTCGTTTGGCAGGTATTTTAACAGCCATTTTTCCTGAAAGGTATTGGCCTGTGAGAGAGGCTGAATTTTCTATAATTTCCTGTGGTGTCCCTTGCGCTATGATTTCTCCACCATGAACGCCCGCGGCAGGGCCCATATCGACAACATGATCTGCTGTGAGAATAGCGTCTTCATCATGTTCAACGACAATAACTGTATTGCCAAGATTGCGTAAATGGCGTAGCATTTCCAAAAGGCGTTCATTATCGCGTTGGTGTAAACCGATAGATGGTTCATCTAAAATATAAAGAACGCCTGTAAGACCAGAACCAATTTGGGATGCTAACCGAATGCGTTGGCTTTCTCCACCTGAAAGCGTTCCTGAAGTTCGAGACAAGGTAAGATATTCCAATCCTACATGATTTAAAAAAGCTAAGCGTTCGCGAATTTCTTTTAAAATACGTATGGCAATATTACGTTGTTTTTCTGTGAGATATTGATGAATATTGGCAAACCAATCATCTGCCTTTAGAATAGAAAGATCTGATATTTGCCCAATATGCATTCCGTGGATTTTTACAGCAAGTGCCTCTGGTTTTAAACGATAACCATGACAAGCTGGGCAAGGCGAAGAAGACATATAACGTTCGATTTCTTCTCGAGACCAAGCAGAATCGGTTTCTTTCCAGCGTCTCTCCATATTGGGGATGATTCCTTCAAAAGGTTGGGTTGTTTTATGCGAACCAGAATTATTTTTATAGATAAAAGAAATTTCATCTTTTTTTGTGCCGTAGAGAATAGCCTGTTGTGCTTCATTAGAGAGTTCACACCATTGATCTGTGAGTTTGAAACCGTAAGCTTTTCCTAATGCTTCTAAGGTTTGTCTATAATAAAGTGAATCCGATTTAGCCCAAGGAGCAATGGCTCCATTCTTTAGGGTAAGGTTTTTATTTGGCACAATTTTCAGTGGATCCATTGCCTTTTTTATACCCAATCCATCGCAGAGAGGGCAGGCCCCAAAAGGATTATTGAACGAAAAAAGGCGTGGTTCAATTTCAGGAATAGAAAAACCAGATATAGGGCAAGAAAACTTTTCTGAAAAAATGAGCCGTTTGTGTGTATCATTTTTTGATTTATGAGCAGATTCCTTTGTTGTTTCTTTTTGTGTCAAGGGTTGGTCTGCCATTTCAGCTATGGCAAGTCCATTTGCTAGTTGTAAACAGGTTTCTATACTATCAGCTAAGCGAGAGGTGATATTCTTTTGTAAAACAATGCGGTCTACCACGACATCTATGTCATGTTTATACTTTTTATCAAGAGGTGGAATGTCAGGGATTTCATAAAATTCGCCATCGACTTTAGCCCGTTGAAATCCTCTTTTTAGAAGTTCTATTAGCTCTTTTTTATATTCTCCCTTTCGTCCTCGCACCAAGGGTGCCATAATAAAAATTCGTGTTCCTTCTGGTAAGGACATAATTTGATCGACCATTTGGCTTACTGTCTGGCTTTCAATAGGAAGTCCTGTCGCAGGAGAATGAGGAATACCAATACGTGCAAAGAGAAGACGCATGTAGTCGTGGATTTCAGTAACGGTACCTACCGTTGAACGAGGATTGCGACTGGTTGTTTTTTGTTCAATGGAGATAGCTGGAGAGAGACCGTCTATGCGGTCGACATCGGGTTTTTGCATGACTTCCAAAAATTGGCGTGCATAGGCTGAAAGGCTTTCGACATAGCGGCGTTGTCCTTCAGCGTAAATTGTATCAAAAGCTAAGGATGATTTCCCTGATCCAGAAAGTCCTGTTATAACAATAAGTTTGTCACGAGGCAGATCGAGATCAATATTTTTAAGGTTATGCTCACGTGCACCGCGAATGGAGATATATTTTTGATAAGTCATATTTTATCCTTGGCATATGTAACAAAAACTGAGCACCTAAAATGGAATAAATCTGTTTTTTTAGAATTACAATGTGTTTAACTGCTTTAATGCTAAAAGAAGGTATAAGTTTTGTGAAAAGAAAAATACAAATGAGCAGCTTTTTATTCTCTCGTGGTGGAATAAACTATGCGTCTTTATCATCTTTTGTTATAATTGCACGGATACAATATTGGGAAAGGATAGCAATATCCATATTGAAGGTCAATTGCAGACATGTAAATTGAAGGTCAAGATGGTTATAACTGTTATAAAACAGAGTATTTTACGAATTAAAATTTTGGAGTTTATGCGATGGCTGGTAGCCTTAATAAAGTTATTTTGATTGGTAATCTTGGTGCGGATCCTGAAATCCGTCGTTTGAATTCTGGTGATCAAGTGGCAAATTTGCGTATTGCTACTTCAGAAAGTTGGCGTGATCGGAATACAAATGAGCGAAAAGAACGCACTGAGTGGCATAATATTGTTATTTTTAATGAAAACCTTGTCAAAGTTGCAGAGCAATATTTAAAAAAAGGCAGCAAAATTTACATTGAGGGGCAGTTACAGACACGAAAATGGCAAGATCAAAATGGAAATGATCGTTATACAACAGAGGTTGTTTTGCAAAAGTACCGTGGCGAATTACAAATGCTTGATGGGCGGGGAGCCGCGGGCGGGGAGCAAGGGGGAAGTTATAGTGGTGGCTTTGCCGATAGTAACTCAAATCAGAGAAATACGTTTGGTCAAAATAATAATCAATTGGGAGAAAGTTTTTCACACAAATTAGATGATGACGTACCTTTTTAAGAGTCTTTACTTGTAGTATTATGATTACTTTATGATTTGTTTGTTTCAGATTTTTGAAGTTTAGCGAAGTGGAAATTGTTGATTATTATTGGTAATTTTAACATAAATTAATAACATCTTGAAAAATATTGTTAAATTTCTTTTTTGTCATGGGGGAGAAATTAGCATTTTAGTGTATTTTTCGATATAAATTAAAGTGAAATGATTCTTTTTTGAAAGTTTTGAAATTGTGACCGATCTTACTCCACACCCAGAACGTGATGTGCTAACCGGTATTGAACCAATCAGTATTATTGATGAAATGCAACGCTCCTATCTCGATTATGCGATGAGCGTGATTGTTTCACGTGCACTCCCTGATGTTCGTGATGGTCTTAAGCCTGTTCATCGACGTATCCTTCATGCTATGAATGAGATGGGTCTTTCTTTCAATAAGTCATATCGTAAATCTGCTGGTGTTGTTGGTGAGGTTATGGGGAAATTCCATCCCCATGGTGATGCTTCAATTTATGATGCTTTAGTGCGTATGGCGCAGGACTTTTCTTTAAGAAATCCATTGATTGATGGTCAGGGAAATTTTGGTTCCGTTGATGGTGATCCACCCGCGGCCATGCGCTATACTGAGTGTCGTTTAGAAAAAGTTTCAGAAGAACTTTTAGCTGATATAGATAAAGATACTGTTGATTTTCAGGATAATTACGATGGGCGTGAGCGCGAACCTGTTGTCTTACCAGCGCGTTTTCCCAATCTTTTGGTTAATGGGTCAGGGGGGATTGCTGTGGGAATGGCAACCAATATTCCTCCCCATAATCTTGGTGAAGTCGTTGATGGTTGTATCGCTTTGATTGATAATCCCGATATCACGCTCGATAAAATAATTGAAATTATTCCTGGTCCGGATTTTCCTACAGGGGGTATTATCCTCGGCCATTCTGGTGTTCGTGCAGCTTATGAAACAGGGCGTGGCTCAATCATTATGCGTGCTAAAGTTGAGATCGAAGAAATTCGCAGTGGTCGACAAGCAATTATTGTGAGTGAGATCCCTTATCAAGTTAATAAGGCAACGATGATTGAGAAAATGGCCGAATTGGTGCGCGATAAACGCATTGAGGGAATCTCTGATTTGCGTGACGAATCTGATCGTGATGGATATCGGGTTGTTATTGAGCTGAAGAAAGATGTCGTTGCGGAGGTTGTTTTAAATCAATTATATCGGTATACGCCGCTACAAACTTCCTTTGGTTGTAATATGGTTGCTTTGAATGGGGGAAAACCAGAACAGATGACGTTGCTTGATATGCTTCGTGCATTTGTTTCTTTTCGGGAAGAAGTTGTCAGTCGGCGAACAAAATATCTTTTGCGTAAGGCGCGTGAGCGAGCACATGTTTTGGTTGGGCTTGCCCTTGCTGTTGCCAATATTGATGAAATTATAGCACTTATTCGCAAAGCTCCTGATCCGCAGACAGCACGTGCACAGTTAATGGAGCGACGCTGGCCAGCAATGGATGTCGCGCCTTTGATTAAACTTATTGATGATCCTCGTCATATTATTCATGAGGATGGTACTTATAATCTCTCTGAAGAACAGGCGCGTGCTATTTTAGAATTGCGTTTGCAACGATTGACAGCTCTTGGGCGTGATGAAATCGCTGATGAATTGAATAAAATTGGCGTGGATATCGCTGACTATCTTGATATCTTGGCATCACGGGTACGCATTATGTGTATTGTTAAGGATGAGTTGAGTGCTCTTCGTGAGGAATTTGCAACGCCGCGACGTACCGTCTTTGGTTTTGGTAGCGCTGAGATGGAGAGTGAAGATCTGATCGCACCAGAGGATATGGTGGTAACGGTGAGCCATAGTGGCTATATTAAACGTGTGCCTCTTAATACCTATCGTGCACAGCGACGTGGTGGTAAGGGGCGTTCTGGTATGTCCACGAAGGATGAGGATTTTGTAACGCGATTGTTTGTTGTCAATACGCATACTCCGGTTCTTTTCTTTTCATCGCGTGGGATTGTTTATAAGGAAAAAGTTTGGCGATTGCCGCTGGGGACACCCCAATCGCGTGGGCGGGCTTTGATCAATATGCTTCCCTTACAACAAGGTGAGCGTATTACAACGATTATGCCTTTGCCTGAAGATGAAGCGAGCTGGAGTGCATTGGATGTTATGTTTGCGACAACACGTGGAACTGTGCGTCGTAATAAATTATCAGATTTCGTTCAAGTTAATCGTAATGGTAAAATTGCAATGAAACTTGATGAAGAAGATGAAATTCTTTCTGTTGAAACCTGTACAGAATATGATGATGTTGTTCTAACAACAGCCAATGGACAATGTATCCGTTTTCCAGTTGTTGATGTTCGTGTCTTTGCTGGGCGTAATTCTGTGGGAGTTCGTGGTATCAATTTAGCTAAAGGCGATAAAGTCATTTCGATGACAATTTTAGAGCATGTCGAGGCGACGTCCATTGAGCGTTCTGCTTATATTAAACGTGTAATGAATGAACGGCGTGCTTCTGGTGCAGATGCTGATGTTGAAGATATTGTAACTCTTGATGAGGACGATGGGGGTGCTGAAACAGAGTTAACAGATGAACGTTATGCAGAACTTCATGCACGTGAACAAATGCTTTTGACGGTGAGTGAGTTTGGTTATGGTAAACGCTCTTCGTCCTATGAGTTCCGGATTTCCGGACGTGGCGGAAAAGGGATTCGTGCAACAGATCCATCTAAAACAGCTGAAATTGGTAAATTGGTAGCGGCTTTTCCGGTGAAGGCGCAAGATCAAATTATGTTGGTATCAGATGGGGGACAGCTTATTCGTGTTCCTGTTGAGGGAATTCGTACTGCTGGGCGCTCAACTAAGGGAGTCACAATTTTTAATACAGCCAAAGGTGAAAGAGTCGTATCGGTTGAACGTATTTCTGAACCTGAAGATGATACGAGTTCATTAGATGATGAAGGTGAGAAGCATTCTGATACAGTTGATATGAGCGAAGAAAAATAATTTTGAAGAGGATGGAGTAAAATCATGAAAATTGCTCTTTACGCAGGTTCTTTTGATCCTCTTACAAATGGTCATCTTGATGTTTTGAGGGGGTGTTTTGTGTTAGCTGATAAGGTGGTCGTCGCTATAGGGATACAGGCTGACAAAAAAACACTCTTTAGCTTTGAAGAGCGTGTTGATTTCATTACGCAGGTAGGGAAAGACTTGTTTGGTGTGGATTCTAATCGATTACAGGTTCTTTCATTTAGCAACCTTCTAATTGAGAAGGCGCGTGAAGTTGGTGCTTCATTTCTCATTCGTGGATTGCGTGATGGTACTGATCTTGATTATGAAATGCAAATGGCAGGGATGAATGGCGTTATGGCTCCTGAATTGCAAACTGTTTTTTTGCCGGCAAGCGTTTCTGGGCGTGCGATAACTTCTACATTGGTACGCCAAATTGCCTCTATGGGAGGTGATGTGACACCATTTGTACCGCCCAATATTGTACAAGCTTTGAGCTCGAAATTCCAATCTTTTAGGGGAGAATAATTGTGTTTCGTAGAATTTTTGCTGTTTTGATATGTGTGTTTTGTTTTTTTTCATTGTCCGCTGTCACCGGTAATTCTAGTCCAGCAAGTGATGCAAGCCTTCTTATTTTATCTCTCAAAGATGGTGATGTCATTATTCGTTTGCGTTCTGATTTGGCGCCAAAACATGTTGCGCAAATTAAAAGATTAACAGAAGAGGGGGCCTATAATAATGTTGTGTTTCATCGCGTTATTCCTAATTTCATGGCACAAACTGGTGATGTAAAGTTTGGAAAAAAAGGCAGTAGAGATTTTGATCTGAAACGCGTTGGTATGGGTGGCTCAAATTATCCCAATATACCGGCAGAGTTTTCAAAGCAGCCGTTTAAGCGAGGTACTGTTGGGATGGCACGGTCACAAGATCCGGATTCCGCGAATTCTCAATTCTTCATTTGTTTTGATGATGCTGCTTTTTTAAATGGTCAGTATACGGTTGTTGGAGAGGTTATAAAGGGGATGGATGTTGTTGATAAAATAAAAAAAGGTACGACAAGTAATAATGGATCTGTAAAAAATCCTGATGTTATTAATGCTGCTACTTTACAAGTTGAGAAATGAATCAAAGGAGCTTTCCATATGGCTGAGAATAAAAATCCAGAGAATACTTTAATTCTTGAAACAACAAAGGGCAGAGTTGTTATTGAGTTTTTGGCTGATTTAGCGCCAAAACATGTTGCACGTATTAAAGAATTGGTACGTGAAGGTGCTTATGATAATGTTATTTTCCATCGCGTTATTGATGGTTTTATGGCGCAAACTGGGGATGTGCAATTTGGAAAGAAGGATAGTGAAAAATTCAATTTATCCCGTGCGGGTATGGGGGGGGCAGAAAAACCAAATTTAACAGCAGAGTTTTCAAATCTTTCTCATAAGCGTGGTACAGTTTCTATGGCACGTAGTCAGAATCCAAATTCTGCTAATTCTCAGTTTTTTATTTGTTTTGCAGATGCTCCGTGGCTTGATCGTCAATATTCCATATGGGGACAGGTTGTTGAAGGTATGGAAAATGTTGATAAAATTAAACGTGGTGAACCTGTTGCAGATCCAGATTCAATTACCAAAGCCGTTATTGCTGCGGATGCAAAATAGTATAAATTATACTGGCTTCAATTGTAAGTTTCTAAGAAAAAATACTCTTTTCTGATCAATAAAGGCATACAAAACTCTTTTGTAGTATCACGCTTACCTTTTATAATTTTGAGCTAAGAATTGTCCATATATTTTCTTCAATAGGATCTTCCTGAAGAGTATAATGCAAAGGATTTGTACAAACACCTGTCAGAATAAGAAAACGCAAAGTCTGTTGTGTTATGGTTGTTGTTTGGAAAAGTATTTTATAAAAAATTCGGCATTTCTCTTCAATTCATTGTCGGTCTATTAATGGTTTTATGATGTTACTTTCCTGAGAGAGCGTGTGCTTTTGTTGCTGTTTGTAAATCAACATCCAATCTTAATGTAGCAGCACACATATTAATACGGATAAGAGCCTTACTAGCTGCTCCAGTTTTGCCTGGCAAGGTGGAAAACCAGCGTTTATGTATATCTCATTGGTGTCATCTTTAAAACAAGAAAACAGTTTAATCTTAGAAGAATGTAAGGGCGCAGAGGTGAAACAAATGGCTAGTCTTGTCATCTTCTTTTTAATTCAGCTTTACTTTTTTAAAAAGTATCTAAAGCAATGTCATTTAAACAATGAAGGTTATGCATAGTCTTACGCTTTTATTTTTCTCGTTTTTTAATAGAGGAACGCTCCAAACGGAATATACTTATATTGCATATTTACGTGTTTTTTAAGAAGCATTTCTCAGTACATATCAACATTCACTTCCATAATGACGTTCATGGCGTGTATAGTTTTAAAGCTATAAATAGTATAAATCTATTATGCACCACCATCTTTAAAGCTTGTGAAGGAGCAAGTGGGGACCGTCATACGCTTTTTCAGCCTCTAATGTTACGATAGAGCTTTTGGTATTTTAGAATCTTTACAAAAAGCATTTTTAGTTTTTTTAAGTGTTTTTATTTACACATTAATTTCTTTTGTGAATTATCTCAATTGCCAAGAGCTATCACAATATTGTGAGTGGATAAATGATTATGCTCATTTCCGCTTTTATTAAGCGTGAGGATCGCCGTGCCCAGTAGATGAAAATTTTTTATCTGTAAAAGTAAACAATATTGTAGGCCGTACAATGCGTTCAGAATTTTCTTCTAGGCGTACAAAGTTACTGCTTATGGAAGTATGTGAAGATGAGATTATTGTGATAATAATTTTGCAGTTCTATTAAGGCTTTAGTGCGTTAAGCGTAGGTATTGTGAGGTATGATATTATAAGGGTTTTACTATTTTTCTGGAGCTAGATTATCACTTTTATTATGGTGATTTCTTAACAAGAAATGTTCTTTTATCTCGTTTAATTTTTTATGCTGGTTACAATATTGAGCGAATCAAAAATTAATTCATAAAGCTTATGACAATGCTCGTAAGGGGATATCTTCTTTCTTTCTATAGAGATATGCATTGATGGAATCAAAAAGACGAGAGTTATGATAAAGACATTTCATTATAGAAAAATTGCTCAAGATGGGTATGCACGTCGAGGCGAAATTATAACGGGGCGAGGATGTGTTCGTACACCCGCATTTATGCCTGTTGGAACGGCAGGAACCGTTAAGGCTATGTATATGGATCAGATACGTGATCTTGGTGCAGATATCATTTTAGGGAATACTTATCATTTAATGTTACGTCCAGGAGCTGAACGTGTTGCGCGTTTGGGAGGATTACATGAATTTTCACGCTGGAGTGGACCTATTTTAACCGATTCTGGTGGCTTTCAGGTTATGTCATTGGCGGGAATCCGTAAAATTACTGAACAAGGTGTGATTTTTCGCTCTTACATTAATGGAGCTTACTATGAAATGAGTCCAGAGCGTTCTATCGAAATTCAAGAACTTCTTGGTGCGGATATCCAGATGCAGTTGGATCAATGTATTGCATTACCTGCAACTGAAAAAGAAATGGAAGAAGCTATGGAACTTTCATTGCGGTGGGCGCAGCGTTGTAAAACAGCTTTTGGAGATCAGCCCAATAAAGCATTGTTTGGGATTGTTCAAGGTGGTGATAATATGAAACTGCGTGAACGTTCTGCTCAAGCATTAAAAGAAATGGATTTAAAAGGTTACGCTATTGGAGGGCTTGCTGTTGGTGAGCCGCAGAGTGTTATGACAGCAGTATTGGATACTACTTGTCCGATTTTACCAGAGGATAAACCACGCTATCTTATGGGGGTAGGGACACCTGATGATATTTTACAAAGTGTTGCTCGTGGTGTTGATATGTTTGATTGTGTTATGCCGACGCGTGCAGGACGTCATGGTTTAGCTTTTACCCGCTTTGGTAGAATTAATTTGCGTAATGCGCGTTATGCAGAAGATCCACATCCTCTTGATCCGCAGTCACTTTGTCCAGCAGCACATGATTATAGTTGTGCTTATTTGCATCATTTGATCAAATCTGGTGAATCTCTTGGGGGTATGTTGTTGACTTGGAATAATCTTTTTTATTATCAACAACTGATGCAGGGAATTCGTGATGCCATTGAAGAAGGCTGTTATGCGGATTTTTGCGCTGAAACGCGTGCTCTATGGGCACAAGGACGCTAAAATATTAATCGTACTATGGCGCTTCATTTTCTTATTGAATTTATTCTTGTACTTACAAATTTAGTTAAAAATATGAAATTAGAAACACCTTCCAAAATTATAAATTTCACTATCCTAAGATATAACAGTGCGGTTTTATAGGGTATATATTCTTTTTCTAATTACTATAAAAACAGAAACTGTTACTCCGGTACGCGCTACCTGATCCGGAGAAAAACAGTTTATTTCTGTTTCTGATGACTGTTTAAAGCAACAATGTTAATGAGGCGTTAGCGAACTCTTAAAGAAGTATGAAAATTGTATTTTTATGAGCTACTTTGTGTTTTTTATTACTAAAGGTAAAGAATGGATTACATACAACCGAATAGATAATTTTTTAGTATATTAAAATAAAAATAAAATAATATTACAACATTTTAAATATTATAATTGTATATTTTAAGTTTTTATTATCTTAATAGTAAGTATTATTTATAAAATATATATATTGAAATAAAACTTATTATATTTTTTCTGCTCTGTTTATAGAATTTATCTGAAAATAATCATAATATATTTACGTGAATATTTTAATTTAAAGATAATGAGTTAGATATCTGATGCGATTCCTCTGTTAGAGGAGGGAGGGGTAAAGCTGCCTAAAAGAGGATATTTAATAAATCTAGAAACCAAGCACTATTATCATGAGGATTTTTAAAAAACTCTATAATAATTTATAAGAATGGCGTAAAGTTGAAATTATAGCTTATCAATTTGGAGGATCTGCATTTAGATAACAAAAATAATGCAACAATAATTTTGGGAGAAGTTTGATCTTTGTATCAAGATAATGGTGAGATGTGGTTCACTTGTTTGAAGTGCATTATTCGACAAAGTTTAGAATTATTTATAGGATATAGTATATCGTTGCAAAATAAAGTTTTCACTGTAAAATTGGAACTGCTGAAAATAGGAGACAAAATTTATTATCTGGCAGATCCGATAAAAATAGGTGAATACGTCTATAATCTCGAGGGTTTCAAAGATTTTCCACTAAAGAATCTTACTTAAAACTTCATAAAATGCTTTATATATCAAAATATTTCTAAAACTTTAGTGGAGACTATTGGGCATGCGTATAACAATGTTTTGAATTTTTGTTTGTGTGTATTACAGATATCTACAGTTAAAACTCCTATCCAGAAGTGATGATATGAGGGATTCTTATAAACAAAAGGTTCTTGTATTGGGAATTGATTCGAGAATACGGCGTTTAATAATTTTAGCTCTTGCCGTGGGGAGTTTTGCTATTGGTACTGCAGAGTTTGTTGCAATGGGGCTATTGCCAGAGATGGCACGAAGTTCATATGTTGATATTCCTACCGCTGGTCAATATATTTCTGCTTATGCATTAGGAGTTGTGATTGGAGCACCTCTTTTAGCTGTGGCAACAGCTCAGGTATCACGCAAAATTGTTTTGATAGGATTGATGCTTTTTTATGCCTTAGCAAATATTGCTAGTGCCTTTGTTTCTGATTTTAGCATATTAGTAGTATTACGCTTTCTCAGTGGACTTCCTCATGGAATTTATTTTGGACTTGCGGCTATGGTTGCCTCTTCAATGGTAGAAATGAAAGAACGTTCTAAAGCTGTTGGATATGTTATGCTTGGCTTAACAATTGCAACCGTTTTGGGAGCACCCAGTGCTACTTGGATTGGTCAACTTATTGGTTGGCAGATTGCTTTTGTCCTTGTGGGTATGATTGCTTTATTATGTTGTTTGCTTATTTGGAATTTTTTGCCTTGTGATTTAAGTTTTCCAAAAACGAATCCTTTGCACGAAATGGGTGCATTAAAGCAAAAGCAGGTGTGGCTTCTTTTGTTGATGGTTTCGGTGGGAGCGTCAGGATTATTCTCTGTTTTCACTTATATCAAGTCAACATTAATGCATATTTCTGGTGTTTCACTTGAGTGGGTACCATTTATCATGCCATTAGTTGGATTGGGAATGGTGGTAGGAAATCTCCTGGGGCCTAAATTAGCTGTTAAAATTGGTATTTCGCCGATGATATTTTTTTCTATGCTTTGGAGTGTATTTGTTTTTTTTGTTTTTTTATTTTTGTCCTATGCTCCGTTAACAGCAGCAATAGGATGCTTTTTTGTTGGAACTTCTTTTGCTGCTATGCCTTCTATACAAACAAAAATTATGGATGTTGCACTACAGGGACAGATTTTGGCAGGAGCATTAATGCAGTCTGCTTTTAATATTGCTAACGCTCTTGGTGCAGAATCTGGAGCATTAGTTTTAAAATTGGGCTATAGTTATGAATATACAGCTGTTTTAGGAAGTGTTCTAACTTTGTGTGGATTAATGATTTTTTGCGTCTCATGGTATATGGAGAAGCATGCTTAATACTTTTCATTTTTTTTTAATGAAAAAGGTATTTTTATGTTTATTTAATTATTGGAATGTCCTGTTGGATTTTTTAATATGCAGTAAGAAATGCGCAGCGCTAATGGAATAGCAAAACAAAATAAAAAGCCAATGAGCACTATAAGAAGAGTTTTTGCTGCTAAGATCATTCCTATTGTTCCTCCAGGATTAAAGAGACCGGCAAGATTGGTGATAACTCCGGCTAGAGTTGCACTCAATGCAGCTGAAAATAGTTGTACGGAGGTAAGGGATTCACTGGCACGTAGAGAATCTTCATCATTTGTACATTGTAAGATCCGTGTGAGCAAATGTGGCCATGCTATGCCCGCACTGATTCCAATAGAAAATAGTGCTAAGCAAATAATAAAAATATATTCAAGTGTGGAAACTTCTGTTGGGATGAGCCATAAAAGAATCGCTATGCCTAACAGTTTAAATAGGGGTGAGTATATAATGATGTTGCGAATTTTTTTTGTGGAGACAGCAGCACTTGAGAGGGCTCCACACGTCCACCCTAGGCTCATAAGTGCTGCTATATAACCGGCTATAAGTGGAGCTTGTCCATGAAGTTCTTGAAGAAAAAGTGGTAAATAAAGTTCTATACTGTACACGACTGTTGTCATAACGAGTATTAATGCGTAAACGGGAAAAATTTCAGAAGAGAAAGAAAAGGATTTGTGCGGCAACATAGGATGAAAGCTATATGATTCGATTTTTGCTAGAACAAAGAGAAGACTAAGTCCGATAACTAATCCGCAAATTTTTGCCATTGTTGTGTCCATAGCTCCTCCGACAGAAATGATAAAAATCAATAAGGTGAGTGTGAAAAGCTGGAGAAGAGGGAGGGGGGATGTTGGAATAAAGTTTTCATTCTTTTTAGGTAAAATTTTAAAGGCTATGAGTAAGAAGAATATAGCTAATGCGCCAATGATCCAAAAGGATGCTCTCCATAGGCCATAATATACAGAAATTCCTCCTATCGCTGGCCCTAATAAGGTTGATATTCCCCACATTCCAGAGATAACACTTAATGCCTGTGACCATAAAGATGGGCTGAAAACAATACGTACCATGGAATAGGATAGAGATAACAAAGAACCACTTCCCAATCCTTGAATAAAGCGTCCTATTAAAAATAATGACATAGATGAAGAAATGCTGCACAGGAAAGTGCCTAGGGTAAAGATAAGTCCAGAGATAACATAAGCGTTGCGAGGACCTAATTTTCCTAATATTTTTGTTGCAAGTGAAGTACCAAGGAGTGAAGCTATAATAAAGACAGTCGCCACCCAAGAATAATATATCTCATTGCCAATATGATTTATAAGGGAGGGTAAAATAGTAATAACGATATAAACGTTGGTGGCATGTAATACAACACCACCTGTAAACGTTAAAAAGCAAAGACCATTTTTACCTAATAAAAGCGCAGACCAGCTTTGTTTTTTCACTGTTTTTTGTTATTTAATAAAAATTCATCCTCTTTTTACTTATAAGGTACTTCTTTGAATTTGCCAAGAGAAATTCAAAGCTCTGTTTAGAGCTTTGAATTTTAATTTAAGTAATAACTTAATTGCCCATTGCTTTTTTGAGATTCTCATCAATTTTGTCGAGGAAACCTGTTGTAGAAAGCCATTTTTGTTTAGGCCCAATCAAAAGTGCGAGATCTTTAGTCATAAAACCTTCTTCGACGGTTTTAATACAAACTTCTTCCAAAGTCGTGGAAAAGTTTTTTAATTTCTCATTGTTATCTAGTTTAGCACGGTGTGCCAGTCCACGCGTCCATGCGAAAATAGATGCAATAGAATTTGTTGATGTTTCTTCATTTTTTTGATACTGGCGATAATGGCGTGTTACGGTGCCGTGTGCTGCCTCTGCTTCAACAATTTTACCGTCAGGTGTCATGAGAACAGAAGTCATGAGACCGAGAGAACCAAAGCCTTGGGCAACAATATCAGATTGAACATCACCATCATAGTTTTTACATGCCCATAAGTATCCACCCGACCACTTTAATGCAGAAGCAACCATATCATCAATAAGACGGTGTTCGTAATATAATTTACGGTTTTCAAATTCAGTTTTAAATTCCGTATCAAATATTTCTTGAAAGATATCTTTAAAACGACCATCGTAAGCTTTTAGAATGGTATTTTTTGTTGAAAGATAAACTGGAACATTCCTTTGTAGTCCATAATTAAAGGATGCGCGGGCAAAATCACGAATTGACTCATCAAGGTTATACATAGCCATAGCAACCCCTGCGCTTGGGGCATCAAAAACTTCATGTTCAATAATTTGATTGTCATCACCTACAAATTTAATACTTAATTTCCCTTTTCCTGGAAATTTAAAATCTGTTGCCTTGTATTGATCAGCAAAAGCGTGACGTCCGATAATAATTGGCTTTGTCCAGTTAGGAACAAGGCGAGGGACGTTTTTACAGATAATGGGTTCGCGAAAAATGACCCCTCCTAAAATATTGCGGATTGTGCCATTGGGTGATTTCCACATTTTTTTTAGGTTAAATTCTTTAACGCGTGCCTCATCAGGTGTGATGGTTGCACATTTTATACCAACTCCATATTTTTTGATAGCATTGGCAGAATCGATTGTTACCTGATCATTGGTTGCATCACGATTTTCGACGGAAAGATCATAATATTTGAGATCAATGTCGAGATAGGGATGGATTAATTTATCTTTGATATATTTCCAGATGATACGGGTCATCTCATCCCCATCAAGTTCAACAACGGGGTTTTCTACTTTGATCTTTACCATTAGAAGTCCTTTTTTTATAGAAGTCCTTTTTTTAGCGATACTGCTTTATAGCACTTTAAAGTTTATAATGAAAAGTAAAAACAAGGGAAAAAAGCATTCAAATATGAGCTTTTAGAATATATTATCAATAGAGTGTAAAATTTTATTGGAGGATTTAATTTTTGAAAAGAAGTTTTTTGAAAAGAAGTGATGTGTTTGCAAATCTATAATTATTCTATGATTGATGAAGAATCTGTTTAATAGATAAATTAGTTAGATCACTGGGGGGCAGGGATTATGCATTTTTATTATCAGAGTTTCCATTTAATAAGTTGATCGTATTCTAAATTATAGTTTCTTGATTTGTTGTGTTAGGTGAATAAGAATCTATTTTTATATCGCATTTCAATTCTAAGATTACAGTCTGTTTGTTTATAGAAAAGTTTAATGTGATACAAAGGCACTGTAATTAGAAATTCTTCATATAAAATGTGTTTTGGGGTAAATTTCAGTTTTGAAGGTTGGAAGAAACGTATAAATGATGTGGCTGGTTTTAATTTAAAAATTAACGGCATACGCGAGAATATGGCTTATAAACTTATCGTATAACGAGCTAGAATCCTCTAATTTTTATATTTTATCAATTTTTATTGTTATAAACTGTGCGCAGTAAAGCACTATTCTCGAAATGAAACAAAGAAATTAATCATCTAATGATTCTCGTATCTTTTTTACGAAGAGACCCCCTTAAAAATTTTATTCCCTCGTTTTATTTATGCATTCCTCATTTTAAAAAATACAAATAAAATGAATATATTATACATAGAAAAAAGGATGATGGTACGCCCAAGGGGAATCGAACCCCTGTTTCCGCCGTGAAAGGGCGATGTCCTAACCGCTAGACGATGGGCGCAAACCATTGATGAGGCTTATAGAGAGGATCTTTTTACTTCGCAAGCCCTCTGTGTCATTTTTTTTGAAAAAAGTGTGTTTTATTGAATAATTTTTGAGCAATTCCTGTTTGGATTGTTTCTTTTCAGTTTGAGTAGTAGGCAAAAATGATCAAAACATTATTTTAAATGTGTTTATTTTTTGCATATTTTATCGTTTGTTATCTTTGCTTGCACATCAGAATATTATTTAACTTGCTTGAAAGAGCCTTTATACAGAAGATTTTTCATTTGAGCTTATCATAAAGCAAAAAACTGTATAATTTATAAAGTAAAAAGAAAATATTTATTACAAAATTAACAAATAATAACAATCATAAAAAGTTTTTTGAGGCATAAGCCATATATTACTTTTAGTTTTAAATAATATAAATAGATTTTTTTATGGTAAAAATGAAATATTAAAGAAATTTTTACAGAATATATTAAAAATATTTTTCTTATCTTTACTTTTACATATTTGTAAGAAATTTAAAATTAAAATCTCTTCACTTGTTCCCTCACATGTTGAGAAGGTTATTTATTTGAAAATGAATTAGCGTGGATAAAGGGCAGATTGAGGTTTTTGTCATTTCAATTTGCTAGTTTTTCAAAGGGGTGGCAATAAGTTGAGGTAAAGTATTCGAGTTTTGCAAAGTTATTCTCCATATTTATAATATTTCAGAATTATGGTGTACACATATTAAGTCTTGTTTTTACTTTAATGTAAGGTTCTATTTTGATATATGAGCGCGTTAAGATTTTTGCATTAAAGATTTATAGTTCAAACTATGGAATGGTAGTAAGGAATGTTTTATTATTTACTGATCTACTTTGTTTTATCCATTCTCTTAATTTATCATATGAAAGAATGTTTTTTGTTCCATATTTGTTGATTTAGAAGAGATGTTTTTATTCTTTCTTACTAAGTCCTTAATACTCTTTAACTTGTTATTGATTATTTTTTAGAACTTTTTTTTATGGAAACTTGCATTTATCAGTTTTACAGATTTTCATTCTGAATTAGATATTTTATAAAGATTCTGAAATCTTTGAAGACAATAAATATTATATTTTTAGGAATGTTGATTGAACAAGCGGGGATAATTCTATTGGAGAACATGAAGTGAATAGAGCGGGGTATTTCTTTTGTTCTTATTGATGTAAGTACTCTTTGTGTTGTTTGGCACATCATTTAAACGATTTTTCGGTGAAGATAGGGATCAGTGGTTAATAATGGCAGAAGCTTTAAAAGTTGGTGTTGCAGGACTTGGTACGGTTGGTACTTCAGTTGTTCGAGCTCTATGTGAAAAAGCGAATAGTTTAGCTTGTCAATGTGGGCGATTCATCAAAGTCGTTGCTGTTAGTGCGCGCGATAAAAACCGTAATCGTGGAATTGATCTCAGTGATATAAAATGGTTTGATTCACCTGTGGAGTTGGCTTCTTCTGATGAGATTGATGTTTTTGTAGAGTTAATTGGTGGTGAATTGGATGTGGTGTACACCGCTGTTAAGAGAGCGCTTGAGGCGGGACATCACGTTGTAACAGCCAATAAAGCTCTTCTTGCTCGACATGGAGTAGAGCTGGCTATAATTGCAGAAAAAAAAGGTGTTTTTCTTCATTTTGAAGCAGCTGTTGCAGGGGGAATTCCTGTCATCAAAGCGATGAGAGAATCACTTGTCAGTAATCACATATCGCGAATTTATGGTATTCTCAATGGAACCTGTAATTATATATTAACACGCATGTTTACGGAAGGTCTTTCATTTAAAGATTGTTTAGCAGATGCACAGAGACTTGGGTATGCTGAAGCAGATCCAAGTTTTGATATTGAGGGAAATGATACTGCTCATAAATTAGCTTTGTTGACAAGCTTGGCATTTGGAACAGCTGTTTCGTTAGATGATGTTTATGTTGAAGGAATTCATAATATTTCGCAAATTGATATTCGAGCAGCTGATGAATTAGGGTATCGGATTAAGCTTTTAGGGGTTGCATTAAAAACGGATTCTGGAATAGAGCAACGCGTTCATCCAACAATGGTACCAACATCTTCAATGATTGCACAGATAAATGGCGTAACCAATGCTCTTTCTATTCAAAGTGATTTATTAGGTGAATTACTGTTTTCTGGTCCTGGCGCCGGAGGAATGGCAACAGCATCAGCCGTTATTGGTGATTTGGCTGATATAGCAAAAGCGCGTTCTGGTTTTCAGTATGCACCTGTTTTAAGACGTCCAGCATTAGAACTTACTCCTCATAAAAAAGCACGTATTTCGCATCATGCAGGGGGTTATTTTATTCGTTTAAATGTTCATGATCGTACTGGTGTTTTTGCTGCGGTCGCAAGGCATATGGCTGATAATCACATCTCATTGGAGTCGATTGTTCAAAGATCTTTTGTAGAAGATCAAATTGAAAAAACAATTATTTTAATTACGCATGAAACAACAGAGGTGAATGTACGACAGGCACTTGCAGAAATTGAAAAAGATGGACATCTTGTTGCAAAATCTCAATTTATTCGTATTGAGCCTATGGCAGAGAATTGATAACTTTCTTGATAATGACAAAAAGGCAAGCTTGAGTTCTTTTGTCTCTTGTGGAAAATTTTCATCTTTGCCAAAAACTTTATTCTTAGTATTTAATAAGGACTCATATTTTTTCTGGTATTCATTCGGTAGGATTTTTTCATATGCCCACAACTCAGAAGATTTTAAATGGACTTGATCGTATTTTGACGCTTGAATTGGTACGTGTTACTGAACGTGCTGCTGTTGCTGCTGCACGCTGGCGCGGACGTGGCGATGAAAAAGCTGCGGATCAGGCTGCTGTAGATGCAATGCGGCAGGAACTTAATCGATTGCCTATTGATGGTACAGTGGTGATTGGTGAAGGTGAGCGGGATGAAGCACCTATGCTTTATATTGGAGAAAAAGTAGGTCTTCAAAGTGGATTGGCGATCGATATTGCACTTGATCCACTAGAGGGAACAACACTTTGTGCTAAAAATATTGCCAATTCTTTGGCAGTAGTTGCAATTGCTGAAAAAGGTAATCTCCTTTATGCTCCTGATGTTTATATGAAAAAAATTGCTATTGGTCCTGGTTATCCAAAGGGAGTAGTAGATATAGATGCTTGTCCTACCGATAATATCCATGCTCTTGCGAAGGCTAAAGGAGTGGCTGTTAATCAGATTGTTGTTTGTATTATGGATAGGCCTCGTCATGAAAAGTTAATTAATGAAGTACGAGCGACAGGGGCATCGATTCGCTTGATTGGGGATGGAGATGTTGCTGCTGTTATTGATACAACTGATCCAGAAGAAACAGGTATTGATATCTATATGGGGATTGGGGGAGCACCTGAAGGTGTTTTAGCTTCTGCTGCTTTGCGCTGTATTGGAGGACAGATGCAAGGTCGTTTGCTGCTAGATACAGAAGAGAAAATTGCTCGTGCAGCTAAAATGGGGATTAGTGATCCCAATAAAGCTTATACAATGGAAGAAATGGCAAAGGGTGATGTTTTGTTTGCAGCAACAGGGGTGACAGATGGCAATATGCTTTCTGGTGTTAAATTTACATCTCGTTACATTCAAACGGAAACTCTCGTAATGCGCTCCCATACGGGTACAGTCCGTAATATTAAAGCGCAGCATAGAGATCATTCAAAATTTGATTAATGTTTTCTTTTTTCGTCACTAAAAATAGAGGGAGTTTTTTAGGAAATACGCTTCCATGAATCTATTTTCATGGAAGCGTTTATAGATATGAGAATATCTTATTATTATGAGAGCTGGACAGAATGAACCCAGCCATTTTTATCTTCTATGTTCCCTTTTTGAAGGCCAACCAATTGTGTACGAAGCTGCTTTGTAATTTCTCCAACTGTTTCATTTCCAATAATAAATTCTCCCCCTTTATATTTAAAACGACCAATTGATGTGACAACGGCAGCTGTACCACAAGCAAAGACTTCTTTAAGGTGTCCACTCTTTGCATCTTCTTGAAGCGCTGCAAAAGAATAAGGACGCTCTTCTATTTTTAATCCCATTTGTTGAGCTAATCTTAAGATTGAATCACGAGTTATCCCTGGAAGAATAGTGCCGTTAAGGGCAGGGGTTACAAGTGTACTATCTGCCATAATAAAGCAGACATTCATACCACCAAGTTCTTCAATCCATTTATGTTCAATCATATCAAGAAAGAGTACTTGGCTACAATTATTTTGCGTTGCGCACTTTTGTGCCAGTAAGCTTGCTGCATAGTTTCCGCCACATTTTGCAGCCCCTGTGCCCCCTGGACCAGCGCGGCTATAATCTGTTTCAATCCATACACTGACAGATTTTTCTTCTCCTTTGAAATAAGATTCAACTGGAGAAGCTATGATACAAAAAAGATATTCTTGAGAAGGGCGGACTCCTAAAAAGTTTTCATTGCCAAACATAAATGGACGGATATAGAGGCTAGCGTTGGGATGATCAGAAACCCATTTTTGATCAATTTTTACTAATTGATGAACGGCATCCAGAAAAATATCTTTTGGCAATTCTGGCATAGCTAAACGCCTCGCTGATTCTATAAAGCGTTGTGCATTAGCATCAGGACGGAAGAGCAAGATGCGCTCATCTTTTGCACGATATGCTTTTAAACCCTCAAAAATCTCCTGTCCGTAATGTAAAACGGTACTTGCAGGGGTAATTTCTAAAGCTTTGTATTGAGAAATGATGGCATTATGCCAGCCTTTGTCTTCAGTCCATTGAATAGTACACATGTGGTCTGTAAAAAATTGACCAAAACCGGGACTTTTTAAAATTTTTTCACGTTTTTCTTCTGACAGAGGAGATGGGTGTTTTTCTATTTTAAAGGGAAGCGACGATATAGGAGATTTCATAAAAAAACCTTTTGAATATGTTTTATTTTTATTAATAAAAATAATGAGATATTTTGATCATAACTCTATTATTAACAAAACCTTTGTGTCAATGTTTTATTATAGAACACAAAGAGGTTTATTATAGAGTTCAAAGGCTATGATAGATATTTTAATTCTATTATCACCTCTTTTTCTCAACTTTATGAAGTAAGCTGGAACTTTTGTCTATAATTATCGTTTTCTCAAAATAAGTATCTGAATAATTTCATATATGCATATTTTCTAGAAATTAAAAGGTAAGGGAATTGAGAAAAGGAATCTACCATGATTGATAAAAATTATCACACATATGAAGAACGTATGGACGCAGAAAGAAGAGATAGTGAACAACGTGTTTCAATTGCTAAGGGTATTTTTGCTATTCTTCTTGCGGTCGTTATTATCTGGTTTATTTTTGGTTTTTTAGGATCTTTTTTTGCAAAATCTCCTGAACATAGTTCGCGTTATAATACTCCAGAAACAAGCCAAAGCGTAACAACGCCCAAAAAAGATTTAAATTCGTTTCCTTCTGTACCTTATACTTATAAGGGTACGCAGTGATTTTTTCATAAATATAATCTTTTAGATGGGACGAAAATCGACGTAGATTAAAGAATAAAGTCAGCACAAAGGCATAAAAAAGATTGGATGATTTTAATTCCTGAAGTTTTCAATAAGTAATTAAATGTTATGGAAATAAACAATGCAACAGTTTTAGTAACTGTTGCATTGTTGGTTTAGCGTGTGATGAAGCAGCTTCCTCCAAAACTCTTTATGTCTTCACAAAGATTTATGGCTTCGTTACGGCTTTGCGTTTGAATCCGAACACGGTAATAAGTACCTTTTCCTGGTATAAAAGCAGGTTGAATATTTAAAGAACGGGCACCGATAAGGAATCCAAATTTAGATTTCATATTTTTTAAAGAACCTCTAGCTAGCTCATGCGTTGGTTGAGATGCAAGTTGTACGTAATAACTTTCTGAATTTTGTGCTGCGACTCTGTTCGGTGATGTGGGGCGAGACGCGGTGGGTGTTTCAACTTGTGTATTTCTTTCTGCATGAGAAGGAATAGGGATAAATTTTTCTTCAATATTTGAGCTAGAAGTATTTTCTGCTATTATTTTATCAATATTATTCTTGAGATCATGGTCTATTTCTTGATTGTTTATATCAGAATCATGCGACGAAACAAGGGACGAATCTTGAAGTTCATTAGGAGTTTGATCAATGTTTTCTTCAGATTGAGCAGCAGTTTTGCTCTTTGTTTGATGTACGGGAGCTAGTGTAACTGTACCATCTTGATTTACAATAACAGTTTGTATTTCTTGCGTGGGAATAGTGTGGTTTATGGCCTCTGTGACTGCATCTTCAACATCAGATTCATTTAAAGAAGAAGATGAAACATTTGAAGATTCTTCAGGGTTTAATTCTTTTAAATTTTCAGGTTGTTCAGAGTTATCAATAAGAAATTGTTGTGTATTTTCTTGTTTCTCATTTTGTTCAGTTGTTTGTTTATAGATATCTAAATTATGTGCAACATCATTTTTCGGTTCAGTTGTTTCTGGTTTGAATTTAAAAGGCGCATTATCAGCGTGGATAATGACTGTTTCTTCATTTTTTTGTGATGGCATAAAAAAGTGCGAATAACCAGCAAATCCAATTCCTATTAAAATAAGTATAAAAATACCTTTAATGAAAGTTTTACCAAAAATAAAACTTTTTAAGGGAGGAGGAGCTGGTGGATGCGTGGGAACCTCATCTGAGCTTGTGTATGATGAATTCTCGCTAAAAGGGGGAAAATTATATTCCATATTAGCAGAAGAAAAATAGTCGGAATTTTGTTCTTTAGAGTTTATATAAACACCTTCTTTTGAATTTTGCATAGACTGATGAAAAACTTCACTAAAAACCTCATTTTTCTGTTGTTTTTGAGAAAAGTTATCCGTTGGGACATTTCCCACATTGAGTACATCAGCAAATTCTTCTTCTAAACCACCACTAGTTGGCACATCATATTCTGGCGCTTCATATGGGACTTCTGGAACCATAATAGGGCCAGTTTTTTCTACGATTTCCTCTGAAAATTTATAAGTATCAACATTGGGAGGGGGAGTATCTCTGTGCGTATAGTTATGGGCAAAAAAGCCATCCGTTTGTTTTGTATTCAAAGAGGCTGATGAGGAAAGAAACTCATCAGAATTATTTTCATTATATGAAATTTCTCTATTTGGGTTAGAGGCATCTTCGGTGTTATTGATGTATTGGGCTTGGGCCTCATTATATATTGGAACTTTTTCGTTATAAGTTTCTTGTTGTGAGGGGTTTTCTTCAAAAAAATGGGGATAATTGGTTGTATGATCTTTTTGTGAAGCCCCCTTTAAATAAGATTGTCTATCAACTGGTGGAGAATCCAAGGGTGAGGAGAAGGTACTTTTTGTTTGATTTCTGGTAGTGTTTTGTCTTTCTGACACAAGGTTAGAAGATGAGAAAAACTCATTTGCCTCTGTAGAAGAGGAGACATCAGGATAATCTTTTTTGATCCAATTTTCTTGATCAGCTGAAATTTTATAGGGATGGTTTATGGGAGTGACATAGAGGTTTTGATTGTCATCATAAGTTTGTTGTATATTCGTAGTTTCAGGCTGTTGTGAATTTGTTTGTGAAAAACGCTTGGTTCGTTCAACAGATTCTGGAATCTCTTTCTTATTTTCGCGTCTTTCAGATTTATCAAAAAAGAAATTTTCTGATTCTGATTGTGAAATAAGATTACTTTTTTTAAAAAAAGGATCAGCACTGGTTGCTGTTGTATTCTGTTGAGGGGATTGATTCTTTGGGATTGGTAATGGAGAAAGCTCATCTAAAATTTGTTCTTCATCATGACTGCTAGGTGAAGAATATTTCTCTTCAGATAAATTATTTTGTTTTGAATGGTTGAAAGAAGCAGCTTGTGCAATATCTGAGGCTGTTGCGTTGCTGGTTGCATGCAAGTCCCATTGTTTTTTTTGATCATCAAACGGTAAGTCATGTGCTAAATTATTTTCAAGTTCTTCTTCTAGAAAGGACAAATCAAAATCATCATCATGGGATGATGTTTCGGGGTGAGATGTTGATCGATCTGTCTGTAAAGAAGATTGCTCATTTTGGTTTCCGCTTTGTTGGTGCGGATTAAAAATGCGCGTAAGCCTTTCCAAAGGATCATGGTGTTCATGATCGTGTTTTGTTTCGTGTAGATTTTTGCGATCGTTATCGCTCATAGCTTTTCTCACATGGTGATTTGCATCTGCGTGCAATCAATGGTTGATTTTGATTTATTATATTAAAATTATAAATTTTCCCCCTCTCATGCAAGGATACATGAAAAAGTTTATCAATAGAGTACCTATTGTATGTATTTATAGAACTTTTTCAACGCATTTCTATTGGTGCTTCGACTCCTATGATGGTAAGTCCTGATGATAAAATATTGATAACAGCTTGTATCAACCCCAATCTTGCAAAGGATAACTCTTTATCATCAGGTTGAATAAAGCGTAAATTGAGACTTTCACTCCCTTTATTCCAATGGGTGTGAAAGCTGGAGGCAAGGTCATAAAGATAAAACGCTAATCGATGCGGTTCCTTATGAACGACGGCCTGTTCAATGATACGTGGATATTCAGAAAGTTTGCGTATTAACAATATTTCATGGTCATCTGTTAATCGATGAAGATGGGCGATTAATGTATCATTTGAAAAGCTTTTAATATGAAGCGCTTCTTGTGCTTGACGAAAGACTGAGTGACAGCGTGCACTTGCATATTGTACGTAAAAGATGGGGTTATCTTTTGATTGTTCTGTTACTTTTGCAAAATCAAAATCAAGAGGTGCTTCACACTTACGGTATAGCATCATAAAACGCACAGGATCACGCCCAACCTCTTCGACAACATCCCGTAAAGTGACAAAAGATCCTGCTCTTTTTGACATGCGTACAGGATGACCGTTGCGAAAAAGTTTTACCAATTGACATAAGAAGACGCTTAATTTAGCTTTATCCCCAGAAATTGCTTTTGCCATTGCCTCTAGCCGCTTTACATAGCCAGCATGGTCTGCGCCTAGAATATAAATCATTTCATCAAAATGACGATTAAATTTATCCCGAAAATAAGCAACATCAGCAGCAAAGTAAGTGTAAGAACCATCAGATTTGACTAAAACACGGTCTTGGTCATCACCAACATTTGTTGAACGGAACAAAGTTTGTTCACTTGGTTCCCAGTCTTCTGTATTTTGCCCCTTGGGAGGGGGGAGTTTTCCTTTGTAGATATAACCATTTAAAGTGAGGTCGTTGATGGTGTTACGAATGGCGCGTGCATTATCTGCATAAAGCATTCGCTCAGAGAAAAAGATATCATGATAAATATTAAGAGCAGCCAAATCTTCGCGAATCATGGACATCATTGCATGAATTGCACGTTCTTTCACAAGAGATAAGGCTTCATCTTTATCCATCGTGAGGAGTTGGTCACCAAACTCTTGAGCAAGTGATTGTCCCAATGGTATCAAGTATTCTCCAGGATAGAGTCCTTCTGGAATTTCATTAATTTCTTGCCCAAGAGCCTCACGATAGCGCAATAGTACAGAGTGGGCGAGGACTTCGATTTGTTGACCAGCATCATTGATATAATATTCTTTCGTAATGTCATAGCCCGTAAATTGCAGCAAATTGGAGAGAACATCTCCAATAACCGCTCCGCGGCAATGTCCTACATGCATTGGTCCTGTCGGATTTGCTGAGACATATTCAACATTGACGCGTTTTCCTTGTCCCATTGGGATACGACCATAAGAAGTGCCTAATTCAAGCATGGATTTTATAGTATCTTGCCAAAATAATTTTGTAAGCTTTATATTTATAAAACCAGGACCGGCAACATCTATATTTTCGATAGAGGAATCATTTTTAAGAAGTTCTATGATTTTATCTGCAAGTGCACGTGGATTGATTCCAATAGATTTTGCAAGCACCATAGCAGCATTGGTTGATAAATGACCATGGGAGGAATCACGCGGAGGATCAACAGTGATTTTTGATAAATCTAGATCTTCTCCATTTTTTCCTTTTATATCAGATAATTCAATTGATCTCTTAATTTTTTTTTCGAAGTTTTTAAAGATATTCATATTTAGCTTCCATGATGATGCCAAAAGCCATTAGACGAAATTATCTGTATGGTCAAATAACCGGTGATATTCACGTAGAGCGTAGTGATCTGTCATGCCTGAAAGAAAGTCAGCAATCAAACGTGCTAACTCTTGATTTTTTAAGTGCACTGTTTTGCTCTGCCAACTTTCAGGCATTGTATTTGGTTTTTCATAATAACAATTGAATAATTTTTGTACAATGCATTTTGCTGCATTGCGACGACTAAGAACTTGTTTATGGTAGTAAAGATTTTTAAATAAAAAGTTTTTTAGTTCTTTTTCATAAACAGTCATTGTTGGTGAAAAGGTGACAATAGTTTGTTTTGCTTGGTGAATATCGTTTATGCATGTTGGTTTGATGCGTGCTAAATTTTCTTCTGATTGTTTGATAACATCTTCAACCATGGTTGTTATTTGTCTTCGTACAAGTGTGTAACCGCGACGCGCTTGGTCGAGGTGGGGATGCTCATCTGTTATATCTTTTAATATTGCTGCTGTTAGTGAAACATCTTCAAATTGATCGAGTGTTAAAAATTGCGAACGTAGACCATCATCAATATCATGCGCATTGTATGCGATATCATCTGCAATAGCAGCACATTGCGCTTCTAGTCCTGCAAAACAATCGAGTGCAAGGTCTTGCTCTGCATTGTATTGTAAAATATCGATAGGAATTTCCTTATTCTTCGCGTGAGGACCTAAAAGGGGACCATTATGCTTTACAAGTCCTTCGAGGGTTTCCCATGTAAGGTTAAGTCCATCAAAATTTGCATAGCGCTGTTCTAGTTTTGTGACAATGCGTAATGCTTGTGCATTATGATCAAAGCCGCCATAATGTACCATAGCTTCATTAAGTGCATCTTCTCCAGCATGGCCAAAGGGCGTGTGTCCAAAGTCGTGAACAAGGGCAATGGCTTCGGCAAGGTCTTCATCAAGACAAAGGGCACGGGCTAATGTTCTTGCAATTTGAGAGACCTCTATGGAATGGGTTAGGCGAGTACGATAATGATCGCTTTCGTCAGCAATAAACACTTGCGTTTTATGTTTAAGACGTCGAAATGCATTAGAATGGATAATACGATCTCTATCTCGTTGAAAAGGTGAGCGTGTGGTGCTCATCGTTTCATGGAATAATCTACCACGGCTTGTTTGCGGATGAGCACTGTACACTGCTCGAGATTGGTAATTAAAGTTGATATTGCCTATATCCATTGCAAGTTGCCCATTATCATCTTAAAATTGAGAGTGGTTTATGACAAATAAACTGCTCTTTGAGTATGGAATACTCTTTCTTGATGGTTTAATGCAAGGATATATAAAATGAATGTGAAAATTTCAGATGTTGCTGCCAAAAAAATTGCACAGATACTTTTGCGTGAACCCGATAAAATAGCATTGCGTATTTCTGTTGAAGGTGGTGGGTGTTCTGGTTTTTCTTATAAATATGACTTGGTTTCTGAAATGTGTAAAGATGACCTCGTTCTCAAAAAAGATGGGGCAGTTGTGTTTATTGATTTACTATCACTTCCTTTCATGGAAGGAGCTGAGATTGATTTTGTTGATGATCTTATGGGGCAGTCTTTTCAAATCCACAATCCCAATGCTGTTTCATCATGTGGTTGTGGTGTGAGTTTTTCAATTTAAAATGATGGCTTTGTGATATTGTTTCTTGAAAAAAATATCATGTTGGTCAACAATGTGAAAATGGGTATTCTTATAAAAATAGTGCACCGATGTGTATGGTTGTGCGTGGTGCTTACTTTATTGATCTGGAGCCACTGTGCTTTTTCTGAAGAAGGAGAAGGGAAAGATCAGCAGCAGGGACAATCAAGGAGTTTTATTGTAAAGTCTCAAGAGCAGGAAAAAGAAAATGTAGCATCTCAAACACAACTCATTTTGAATGCTCGATTAACAAATAGTCATCCGGATATTGAAAAAGGGCTTATCTGGCGGGTTTATGTCCCTATTCTAGGGATTGATAATAAATTACCATTAGTGGCAACCTATAAGGGGGGAAGTGCACGTTTTGATCTCGAACCAGGAAGTTATCTTGTTCATGTCTCATTTGGTCATATGAGTGCTGTGCGCCATATTCGTTTAAAAAATGGACAGAGTCTTGTAAAAAACTTTAATCTTGAGGCTGGTGGTGTCATTTTAAATGCAACACTGCTCAATGGTGTAATGAATGAAAAGGAATTACGTTTTACCATTTATGAGGATGAAAAAGAAAATGATGATACGGGGGTGATTTTATCAAATATTAAACCCCAATCAGTTGTACGTTTAAAAGCTGGCCGCTACCATGTTGCTTCCCATTATGGTTCTATTAATGCGACGGCTCGTTCGGATATTCAAGTGGATGCTGGTAAAATGACAGAAGTTACCCTTGAACATCAGGCTGCTCAGATTGTCTTAAAGCTGGTACGACAAGAAGGAGGGGAAGCGCTTGCAGATACAAGTTGGTCTCTTGCCAATGATTCTGGTGATATCGTTTATGAAACAGTTGGTGCTTATGTTTCACTCGTGTTAGCGGAGGGAGAGTATATTGCAATTGCTAAAAATAAAGATAAAATCTATCAAAAAGTTTTTTCAGTCGTTTCTGGTCATGATGAAGATATAAGTGTGGTGGCGAATGAGCAAAATATGCAACGAATTGATGAAGATGTGGATTGATCGTTATTTATGGGGGTAACTATGATGAGAGACGGGGTATGAGTTTTGATTGAAATTTCAACAGTTGGTGTGTTTTTTGCTGGGGCGCTCTCTTTTTTGTCGCCCTGTGTTTTGCCATTAGTTCCTCCTTATTTGTGCTATATGGCAGGTGTTGGTATTGATGATTTTCGTTCAGAAAATCGTGATGAGAAAGTCTTTATACGGTGGGCTTTATTGTCTTCTGTTATTGCTTTTGTTCTCGGGTTTACAACTGTTTTTGTTGCTTTAGGTGCCAGTGCTAGCACAATTGGGAAATTCATCGGTTATTATCGTGATTGGTTTGCTCTTGCTGCTGGAATTGTCATTATTATTTTTGGTTTAAATTTTTTAGGGATTTTCAAGATCGCTTTTTTATTTCGTGAAGCGCGTTTTCAGACCAAAAAAACACCTGCTGGCCCTTTAGGCGCGTATATTATTGGTTTAGCTTTTGCTTTTGGTTGGACACCGTGTATTGGCCCCATTTTAGGCCCTATTATAACGCTTGCTGGAACAAAAGAAACTGTGGGAGAGGGAGCTATTCTATTAGCGGTTTATGCATTAGGTCTTGCTATTCCTTTTATGTTGGCAGCTTTATTTTCGAGCAGTTTTATGCGATTTTTAGGAGCTTTTCGTATTCATTTAGGAAAAGTTGAAAAAATTATTGGTGTTTTTCTTATTCTTACAGGAATTTTGTTTTTAACAGGCTCTATGCAGGATCTTTCATTTTGGCTTTTAGAACATTATCCTTCGTTGAGTTATATTGAAGATATTCGTTGGCACGATATTATGAATTTTTTTGGATTTTCTCGTTAGTCTTATGTGTTTTTATGGTTAGAAGTTGTCTTTCTATTGTTCTTGCTGCAGGTGAGGGGACGCGCATGAAATCGTCTCTGCCTAAGGTACTTCATAAAATTGCTGGATTGCCTCTTATATGCCATGTTCTAAAACAAATAGAATTGGTAGGCTCTTCACAATTAGCAGTCGTTGTGGGATTTGGTGCTAAGGAGGTTACGCGCGTTGTTCAGTCATTTGTAAAAGATGTGATGATTTTTGAACAAAAAGAGCGTTTAGGAACTGCTCATGCTGTTTTATCTGCTCGTTTAGCTTTGCAAAAGGAAGTGGATGATGTTCTCATTGTTTTTGGGGATACGCCTCTCATTCAGCAAGATTCATTGCACCAAATGCGTGCACAGCTTGCTGATGGAGCAGATGTTGTTTTTGCAGGTTTTCATACCGAAAATCCCACAGGTTATGGGCGTTTGATCGAGAAAAATGGTCAATTGATCGCAATTGTAGAAGAAAAAGGCGCTAGCGATGAAGAAAAAAAGATTTCTTTTTGTAACGGTGGAATACTCGCTATATGTGGAAAACATGCACTTTCTCTTTTAGAGAAGGTTGGTAATAACAATGTGAAAAAAGAATATTATTTAACAGATATTGCTGCTCTTGCAACACGCGAAGGATTAAATGTGCGTGTTGTTGAAGTTCCTTTTGAAGATATTGTAGGAATTAATAACAGTCTTGAACTTTCTGAGGCTGATTCTTTGTGGCAAAAACGTAAAGCGCGTGATTTAATGTTATCAGGTGTTACACTCTTAAAACCAGAAACACTCTATTTTTCTTATGATACAGAAATTGAACCAGGGGTGGTGATAGAACCAAATGTTTATTTTGGATTAAGCGTGAAAGTACAATCTGGTGCTGTTATTCATGCATTTAGTTATCTTGAGGGTGCTGTAGTTGGTAAGGATGCACAGATTGGTCCTTATGCACGTTTGCGTCCTGGAACAGAGTTGGCGAAGTCCGTAAAGATTGGAAATTTTTGTGAAGTCAAACAAGCTAAGGTAGGAGAATCTTCTAAAATCAATCATTTAAGTTATATTGGTGATGCCGAAATTGGTGCACATACCAATATTGGAGCTGGTACGATTACTTGCAATTATGATGGATTTAACAAATATAAAACCATGATTGGTGATTATGCTTTTGTTGGGTCTAATACGGCACTTGTTTCACCATTGGTAATAGGGGATGGCTCTTATGTTGCTTCAGGAAGTGTTATTACTGAAAATATTCCTATGAACAGTATGGCTTTTGGGCGTGCACGACAGGTTATAAAAGAGGGCTATGCGACAAAATTTCGAGAGCGCTTGTTAGAAAACAAACATAAAAAATGATTATTTTCAGTCTATTTCTTTGTTTCGTGTTAATCTAACGATGGATAGGATGTTTATTCTTAAAGATTGCCGTACTCCATGTTTGAATTATTTTATTATTTATAGTTTTAAATAAAAGCTGTTGGATTGTTTTATAAAATTTAAATCTTTAAGATGTGGGTTGGAGCTTTTTAATGTGTGGAATTATTGGAATTCTTGGAAAGAGGTGTGTTACGTCCTCTTTGGTTGAGGGGTTAAAACGTCTTGAATATAGAGGGTATGATTCATCTGGGGTGGCAACAGTCCATAATGGGCATCTTTATCGTGTACGTGCTGAGGGGAAGCTTGTTCATTTAGAAGAAAAATTAAAAAAAACACCTCTGGAGGGAAGTTTAGGGATTGGTCATACCCGTTGGGCTACGCATGGAATTGCTGTTGAACGCAATGCGCATCCCCATGTGACTGAAAAGCTTGCGATTGTTCATAATGGTATTATTGAAAATTTTGTAGAATTGCAAAAGGAACTCATAGAGGATGGTTATATCTTTGAAACAGATACGGATACGGAAGTTGTTGCACATTTAATAACGCGTGCATTAAAAGATGGTCTTTCTCCGCAAGAAGCTATACGTACCAGTTGGAAAAGGCTGCAGGGGGCTTTTGCTATTGCTCTTATTTTCGAAGGTGAAGATAACCTTATGATTGCGGCTCGTTCTGGTCCACCTCTGGCAATTGGTTATGGAAAAGATGAATTTTTTGTGGGGTCAGATGCGATTGCTTTGGCACCATTCGTTGATCATATTAGCTATATGGAAGATGGGGATTGGGCTGTTCTTACACGGGAAGGTGTCACAATTTACGATGTATATAATCAACCGGTAAAACGTCCTGTGACAACATTACTTGAAGAGGCTTTATTGATTTCTAAGGGTAATCATCGTCATTTTATGCACAAGGAAATGTTTGAACAACCTGAAGTGATTTCTCATAATTTGGCGCATTATCTTGATCTTGGAAATTATGCTGTTCGCCCCTTTGAGAATTTGATTGATTGGAAAAATATTCATCGTCTCCTTTTTGCGAGTTGTGGGACGGCTTATTATTCAACCTTAGTTGCGCGCTATTGGTTTGAGAAATTTGCCGCTTTAAGTGTTGATAATGATGTTGCTTCGGAGTTTCGTTATCGTGAACCTCCTATAACGTCCGATGTGTTGTCGCTGTTTGTTTCTCAATCTGGTGAGACAGCTGATACATTGGCTTCTTTGCGTTATTGTCGTGAGCGGGGTGTAAAAACAGCAACAATTGTGAATGTAGAGCAATCAACAATGGCAAGGGAGGCTGATTTTATTCTCCCAACACTTGCCGGACCGGAAATTGGTGTTGCGTCAACAAAAGCTTTTACCTGTCAATTGGCAACGCTTGCTTCACTAGCACTTAGTGCGGCTAAACAACGTGGCTATCTCTCGGCTCAAATGGAACAGCAATTGGTACAACAGTTGGCAGAAGTTCCACGTATTTTAAATGAGGTCTTAAAATTAGAGAGCAAAATTGAATGTGTTTGTCGTGATTTAGTGAATGCAAAAAGTATTCTTTATCTGGGACGTGGGACTTCTTATCCGATTGCTTTGGAGGGAGCCCTTAAACTGAAAGAGCTTTCTTATATTCATGCTGAAGGTTATGCGGCGGGTGAGTTGAAGCATGGACCAATTGCCTTGGTGGATGAAACAATACCTGTTATTGTTGTTGCACCTTATGATCGGTGGTTTGAAAAAACTTTTTCTAATATACAAGAAGTGGTAGCGCGTAATGGTCGTATTATTTTAATAACCGATAAAAAAGGAGCAGAAGTAGCCTATCTTAAGACTTTATCAACGATCACTTTGCCAGATGTTCCAGAATTTATTTCTCCTATTATTTATGCACTTCCTGTTCAGTTAATCGCTTATCATACGGCTGTTTTATTAGGAACAGATGTTGATCAACCCCGTAACTTAGCAAAATCAGTCACGGTTGAATAAAAGTATATTTCTGAATCTTTTGGAGAATAATCAAGTGTAAGAAATTGATTTATAATGATAGCTTATTTTTCCCACTTTTTTCTGTTGAATGAGAATATCGGAGACGGGATTTTTCTTTCTAAATTCTTTACGATAAAACAAAAAATATTTTCTTACCTATCAAAAAATAGATCAGCTATGTGAATATAATGATAAAAAAGACGCAATATTGCTTCTACTGTTTTAATACAAGAATAATTTAGATTGAAAGAAAAGATGCTGTTGTTGGCTTCTTACTCTTTCATGGAGCATAAAGATGGTAAGGGATTGTATAGATCATTTATGGGTTATTTTAAGAGAGAAAACCGTATTTGAACAGAGAGGTATTTTAATTTTTTATTAGAGGGTTTTTATTATCCTGCTCGCAAGAGGCGTGTAGCATCATCGTGTCCGAAAAGATAAAGTAGCAACCGTAAAGCTTGTCCTTTCTGAGAAGAAAGATGAGGATCGCGTTGTAAAAATAAACGAGCATCTTTTCTTGCCATTGACAAAAGATCACTATGAACTGCAAGGTTTGCTATATGAAATTCAGGGACTCCGGATTGTTTTGTACCTAAAAGCTCTCCTTCGCCTCGCAGGCGCCAATCTTCTTCAGCGATTTCAAAACCATCTTCTGTATTGCGGATAATATTAAGACGTGTTGCTGCTGTTTTAGTCAGTGGATCTTTATAGAGCAAAATGCAGGAAGATTTTTTATCGCCTCGTCCTACACGTCCACGCAATTGGTGCAGTTGTGAAAGGCCAAAATGTTCCGCGTGTTCTATGATAATGATTGAAGCATCTGGAATATCTACTCCCACTTCAATGACGGTGGTTGCAACTAAAATACGTGTATTTCCACATTTAAAAGATGCCATAGCGGCTTCTTTTTCTGCTGTAGACATTTTTCCGTGGATCATACCAACGTGTGCTCCAAAGCGTTCATGGAGAAATGCAAAGCGGTTTTCAATTGAAGTGAGATCAAGAGTTGTCGATTCCTCCACTAAAGGACAAATCCAATAGAGCTTTTCTCCTTTTTCTAATGCAATTGCGATTCGCTCTATAAGCTCATGAAGACGTTTCAAAGAAAGCATTGCTGTTGTAATGGGTTGTCGTCCCATTGGTTTTTCTGTAATTTTAGATACATCCATATCACCAAAAGCTGTTAAGACAAGTGTGCGCGGAATGGGCGTGGCGGTCATAACCAGCATATCAGGTTTATTGCCTTTTTCTGTAAGAGCGATACGTTGATGGACACCAAAACGGTGTTGTTCATCGATAATGGTTAAGGCAAGATTGTTATAAGTAATGCTGTTTTGTATGAGAGCATGGGTTCCGATGATAATAGACACTTGACCTGATTGAATATCATTCAAGATATTTGTCCGCAATTTCCCTTTTTCTCGTCCTGTTAAAAGAGTTGTTTGTAATCCGACCTTTTCGGCAAGAGGAGCAATGGTGGAAAAATGTTGCCTGGCAAGCACTTCGGTTGGTGCCATTAAAGCTGATTGTCCTGAATTTTCAGCAATTTGTGCCATTGCCATCAATGCAACAACAGTTTTTCCTGCGCCTACATCACCTTGAAGCAGTCTTAGCATCGGTTCTGGCGAAGCAAGATCATTCGCGATATCTTCTACTGCTTTTTTTTGTCCGGTTGTGAGTTGAAAGGGGAGGACATTAAGCAATTTTTTAGTATAAATTCCTGTTGATGGTCGAGAAGTGCCAACAAGAGATTTAGTTTTCAAACGCACGAGTCCTAGCGCCAATTGACAAGCGAGCAATTCATCATAGGCAAGACGTTTGCGTGCTGTACTTTCTAGGGATAGATCGTTGGGATTAATGGGCGCATGGATACGGCGTAAAGCAACAGAAAAAGAAGAAAAATTTTGCTGCTTTTTTACATTTTCATCTATCCATTCTGGGAGCAGAGGAATAAAATCAAGAGCGTTTTGTATGGCGCGTCTTAGTGTCTTTGCAGTTAGTCCTGCAGTAGAGGGATAGACAGGTTCGATGAGAGGAATCTGATTTGATTGTTCGCTTGGAGCAATATAGTCGGGATGCGCCATTGAAAATTGCCCATTAAACCATTCAATTTTTCCTGATACAGTGACTTTTTTTCCTTCAGGGAGTTGTTTTTTTAGCCAAAGAGGCTGAGCGTGAAAAAAGACTAAATTTATTTTTCCTGTTTGATCATGGGCAATAACACGATAGGGGATTTTGTTGTGACCACGAGGCGGTGGTTGATGTTGATCGATGATAATTTCGAGCGTAACAGTGTCTCCTTCTGTTACACAAGCAATGTTGGGACGCATTCTGCGGTCTATGACGGAATGAGGCATTAATTGAAGAAGATCAATAAGAGTTGCTTCGCGTTGTGTAGGATTAACATTTAAGAGTTTAGTCAGTAAACCATAGACTTTAGGTGTAATACCAGAAAGAGTTCGAATAGAATTAAAAAGAGGGGTAAGAAGACTTGGAGGCATGAGCAAATTTAACCTGCTCTTTTTGTTTTTTCTAGACCTTTAGAAGAGCTTTTTGGGGATAAAGTCATAAAGAGGAGGTTGCTTTACTTACACATTGAATTTTAGGAAGAAAAATTAATATTTAAAGCTAAATACAATAAAAGGGTGCTAAAATTAAAGTGCTTAGATGAAGTATATTGTTTTTCTTTTTATTTTAGCTGTTTATTTGCTGTGAATAGAAGCATTTTCTTGATAGAACTCTCTTATAAATATTAATAAAATTGGGATATTGCTCCTATGTAGGATGATGGATTTATAGCTTTAAAGTTATGATAAACAGAAGTTTTTTTCTTTTATAAGGGGTGCTGTTTGGCATTTATTTTGTAGTGGGAAATTGTGAGAGTGGTAAAAAATAAAAATAAAATACAAGAGAACAAAAATTCTCTTCCTCGCTTTATTCATTTGAGAGTGCATTCAGCTTATTCTTTACTCGAAGGGGCTTTAAAAATCCCCCAAATTATTCAACAGGCGATTTCAGATCATGCACCAGCGGTTGCTATTACCGATACCAATAATTTATTTGGTGCTTTGGAATTTTCACAGCATTGTCTTTCTCATGGGGTCCAACCTATTATTGGTTGTCAGCTTACTGTTGATTTTTGTGATGAAAATGATCATTCACGTTTGGCTAAATGGCGTAATCCTTCTGATTTTTGCTCTATTGTTCTGTTGGCTGCTAGTGAAACCGGTTATGCTCATTTGGTTCGTCTTGTAAGCCGTGCTTATCTTGATAAACGTGATACTGATCCTCCTCATATTAAAGCTAATTGGTTGTCGGCACACAGTGAAGGAATAATTGTTTTAACGGGAGGCAAGGGAGGACCTATTAATCTTTCTTTGGCAGAAGAGAAAAAAGAACATGCTGTTGAACGCTTAATTTATTTGAAAAAATCTTTTGCTGATCGTCTTTATGTGGAATTACAACGGCATGGCTCTTATGATCGGAGAGTAGAAGCTGATCTTATTAAATTGGCTTATGCGCATGAAATTCCTCTTGTTGCAACAAATGAAGCCTTTTTTCTGAAGAAAGAAGGGTATGAAGCGCATGATGCGCTGATGGCTGTTTCAGAAGGACAAATAGTCTCTAATCCAGATCGCAAACGTGTGACGCCAGATCATTATTTGAAGTCACAAGATGAAATGGTTACACTGTTTTCTGATCTTCCAGAAGCTTTAGAAAATAGTGTTGAAATTGCATTGCGTTGTCATATTGCCACGCCTCTTCGAAAACCGATATTGCCTCGTTTTATAGAACAATCTGCTAATTCAGAAAATACTTTGGAAGTAGAGGATAGTGAGTTGTTAAATCAGGCTAAAGCTGGTTTGAAAATGCGGCTTGAAACAATTGGATTGGCTGAAGGGTATACAATTGCAGATTATGAGCAGCGGCTTGATTATGAAGTTTCAGTTATTACGCGTATGCAATTTTCTGGATATTTTCTTATCGTTTCAGATTTCATAAAATGGGCAAAGGTTCATGATATTCCCGTTGGACCAGGACGGGGTTCTGGTGCTGGTTCACTTGTTGCTTATGCATTGACGATTACTGATGTTGATCCATTGCGGTTTTCTCTTCTCTTTGAGCGTTTTCTCAACCCAGATCGTGTTTCGATGCCAGATTTTGATATCGACTTTTGTCAGGAGCGGCGCGAAGAAGTTATTCAATATGTTCAAAAAAAATATGGACGTGATCAAGTTGCTCAAATTATTACTTTTGGTAAGTTACAGGCACGTGCAGTTTTGCGTGATGTGGGGCGTGTTTTAGAAGTTCCTTATCGTCAGGTGGATTATCTTACAAAATTAATTCCTGCCACGCCAGGAAGCCAGGTAGAATTGGCTGATGCTATTAAGGATGAACCTAAATTTGAAGAGGAAAAGAAAAAAGATCCCGTTGTTGGACGCGCATTAGATATAGCACTTCAGTTGGAGGGACTTTATCGTCATGCTTCGACTCATGCTGCTGGGATTGTTATTGGAGATCGTCCGCTTTGGGAGCTTGTCCCGATGTATCGTGATCCTCGTTCTGATATGCCTGTTACACAATTTAACATGAAATATGTTGAACAGGCAGGGCTGGTAAAATTTGATTTTCTTGGATTAAAAACGCTTACTGTTTTGAAAATGGCAGTCGATTTTGTTGCCAGAAAGGGGATCAAAATAGATTTATCAAATATCCCTCTGAATGATGAAGCAACCTATGCTATGATGGCACGTGGTGAAACGGTTGGCGTGTTTCAGGTGGAAAGTTCTGGTATGCGCAAGGCATTGATTGGAATGAAGCCAGACCGTATTGAAGATATTATTGCGCTGGTCGCACTTTATCGTCCAGGTCCAATGGAGAATATTCCAACTTATAATGCACGCAAACATGGGGAAGAGGAAATTGCTTCTATTCATCCTAAAATAGATCATCTGATCAAAGAAACACAAGGTGTTATTGTCTATCAAGAACAGGTAATGCAGATTGCTCAGGTGCTTGCTGGCTATTCGCTTGGAGAAGCCGATTTATTACGTCGTGCTATGGGAAAAAAAATTCATGCTGAAATGCAAAAACAGCGTACGCGTTTTGTCAATGGAGCTGTTGCTGGTGGTGTTGATAAAGATCAAGCTGATATTATTTTCGACCTTTTAGCAAAATTTGCCGATTATGGTTTTAATAAATCGCACGCTGCTGCTTATGCAATTGTTTCTTACCAAACAGCTTATATGAAAGCAAATTATCCCGTTGAGTTTTTAGCAGCTTCAATGACGTATGATATGACGAATACAGATAAACTTAATGATTTTCGGCGTGAAGCATTAAGGCTGGGTATTGAAGTTATTGCACCTTCTATACAAACATCTCATCGTGTTTTTGAGGTTGGTGATAACTGTATTTATTATTCTCTTGCTGCCATTAAAGGAGTGGGAGAAACTGTTGTGGATCATATTGTTGCTTGTCGTGGGGATAATATTTTTAAGGATCTGGAAGATTTTTGTGCGCGTGTTGATCCTCGTATTGTTAACAAGCGTGCGATGGAAAGTTTAGTTTGTGCTGGTGCTTTTGATTGTTTTAACATTGCACGTGAGGTTTTATTAGCCAATCTTGGAATTCTTCATGCGCGTGCACTTCGTATTCTCGATGACAATTCTAGCGGGCAGGTTGATATATTTGGAATGGCAGGCGGATTAAAAGAACCATTGATTTTATCGCAAACAACTCCTTGGTTGCCGGCTGAGAAACTCTATCGAGAATTTCAAGCTATAGGTTTTTACTTTTCTGCGCATCCATTGGAGGAGTATCAAGCAATTCTGGACAAAAAACGCATTCAGACTTGGGTTAATTTTGCCAATGCCGTTAAAGGAGGAGCAACGGCTGCACGACTTGCTGGAACTGTTGTGGCAAAAAACGTGCGTAAAACAAAATCTGGTAAAAAAATGGGAATTATTCATTTTTCTGATACAAGTGGACAATATGAAGCAGTTCTCTTTTCTGAGGCACTTGCGGATTATGAAGAGATGCTAGAACCTGGAAAATCTTTTATTATTACGGTGAGCGCAGAAAATCGTTCTGAAGGAGTTAGTTTGCGAATTGAAACAATTCAGTCGTTGGAAAAGGAATCATTAAAACAGCATAAAATGATGCGTCTTTTTATAAAAACAGTTGATATGCTTCCACAAATTGAACAAAATTTAAATCTTGGGGGGAATGGAGAGGTTGGGCTTATTTTAATTCAAGAGAATGGATTGCGAGAAGTCGAAATTGCGCTTCCTAAGCGATATAAGGTAAATCCACATGTCGCAAATGCTATGAAATTAATTCAGGGTGTTGTTGATGTAGAATTGAGTTAACAGAAAGATTAAAGATGGGAGCTAATTTTGAGTGGTGTTTTTGCTTTTAGGAGAGCTAAAAATTAAGCTTTTAAAATCGGATTTTAGGTTTTGGAAAATATGGCTTTTATTTGAGTAAACTATGATGGTTTTTTAGTGTTATAGAGTCAAAAAATCTCTTTCTTTCGTAATATTCAAAGTATTGAAAGAATTTTATAAGTTTTTATCATTATTTTTTATGGAATTCATCGCATCATACATGTAAAGCCAATTGAGATCTGACATAATGCTCTCTGGTGTACGAATTTTCATCATAAGATTGCGTGCAATTGCTATAGGACCGGTTGCGTGATAGGCTAATCTATTGAAATCTCCGCGTTTTTTTACCGCTGCAATACGGGGGGTGCGTGTTATTTCGTAAAGCGAAAGTGCTTTCGTTAATGAAAAATCTTTCAATGAAAGTGCTTCTGCTAATGTGGCAGCATCTTCAATTGCCATAGCGGCACCTTGTGCTGCAAAAGGTAAGACTGCATGTGCACAATCGCCAACAAATACTTGTCTCTCTAAGCCGATAAAACGATTTTGTTTCATTTGAAAGAGTGGCCAATAGCTCCATTCATCGATATGATCAAAGATTTGTAATATTTTTGAATTCCAACCTCTAAAAAGAGATTTTAGTTTTTCTTTATCTCCTTTATGAGCCCATCCTTCTTTTGAATTTTCTCCATGCGTAATGGCGACAAAATTAAAAATTTTTTCTGACGATTGAATGGGATAGACAACAAGATGATTTTTTGGTCCCATCCAAGCTGTAATTGTATTCATATTTTGCAACGAAGAACGAAATTTTTGAGGAAGATTATCAAATGTTGTTGTTGCACGCCAAGCAATAAAGCCACTAAAATTTGCTCTTTCATGAAAAGGAGATTGTTGCCGTAATGTTGACCAAACTCCATCACATCCGATCAGAAGGGGCGTTGAATGAAGCTGTTCTGTTGTTGTATCTGTTTTTATTGTTGTTATTTTAATGTTGGTTGCAGATTGGGTAGAAGATACAATCGTTTCGCCTGCTTTGTATTTGATCAAAGGATTTTCAATCACTGCATTATATAAAATTTTTTGTAAAGCCGCGCGGTGGATCGTCATATAAGGGGCTTTCCAATATTTTTCTGTTAGATTGATAAGATGAGCCTGTAGATGTATTTTTAAAGATAATCCATCTTTTAACTCAAGAAAATGCGGGATTGTCGCGACTTCAGTGAGTTTGTTAAGAAGTTCCCAGCGAGCAAGAATAGATGTTGCATTTGGTGTCAGTTGAATACCAGCGCCTATTGTTTCAAGTTGCTTACACTTTTCGATAATGGTGCTTGCAATTCCTTTGTGAGCGAGTGCTAAAGCGGTGCTTAAACCAGCAATTCCTCCTCCAATAATGAGGGGTGATCGGTCCACAAATGATTTCATATTAAACAAGCAGAATTAAAAGAGTAGTTATTAAGAAAGTCCAAAAACGCGATTATAATAGCTTTTCTGGATGATATAAACATCCTTTTGGGTTTGTTTGATCGTATGATAGCGAGGGAACATAACGATAAAGGGTTGAGCAATAAGGGCAAATTTTCTCAGTTGCTTCTCCCATGTCGATAAAGATATGAGGATGATCGAATGGTTGTGTAGCGCCTACACACATAAATTCTTTCACACCAATTTCGATTGTTTTATATCCAAGGTCATTTTGGAAATGGGGAATATTGTGATCAGCCATGGCGTACAAACTCCAGAATAAATTGTCTCATCAGCTATAATTGGGCTCTTTTATTTTATAGGCGTGAGTTTGTAATAAAGCTTATAATAATGCAAGCTGCTTTTTAAGACAAATTTCTCCTCCTTTTATGCTATATTAGAATAACTGTCGTGTTTTTAGCGCTTTGCGCATAGAAATAGTTCCAAGTATTTTTAAATATTAAATGAAAACACGATGAGAAAAGTTAGGCATTGATATATTATTATGATGATAACACATTATAAAATGTTATATGGGATATTTCGTCAAGGATTTTAGAAAATATAAAAGAAAATTATTTAGGATATATGGAACAGAGGGTGGTAGATAAAATTTCTATATCAAATATAACAATGAAAAATCCGGTACGGTTTATTAATCGAGAGTTTTCATGGCTACAATTTAATAATCGTGTTTTGATGGAAGCGGCTAATTCTAAACATCCTTTATTAGAACGTCTACAATTTCTTTCTATTTCAGCGGCAAATCTTGATGAGTTTTTTATGGTTCGTGTTGCAGGACTAGCAGCTCAAATTCGTGCTCGCGTTACAGCGTGCAGTGCAGATGGACACACTCCACAGGAACAACTTGATATTGTATTAGCTGAGATTTCAAAGTTGCAGGCTCACCAACTACGAGAATTGAATGTTTTACGTGATGAATTAAAAAAGAATGATATTGAAATTATTTGTTCTGATGATCTTTCAGAAATTGAAAAATCATGGCTTGAAAAATATTTTCTTGAGACAATTTTTCCTGTTTTAAAACCTTTGCCTGTTGATTCTACTCATCCTTTTCCATTTATTCCTAATTTAGGGCTTTCTATTGCTCTTCAATTGTCTGGAAAAACTGATCAGAACTCACACACAGTGCTGTTGTCTATTTCAATGCTTTTAAGGCGTTTTATTCTTCTTCCTCAAGAGGGCAGTCATTGTCGTTTTATTGCATCTGAAGATGTTATTTGCCTTTTTATTAAACATGTATTTCCTAATTATGAGGTTAAAGGAATTGGTACATTTAGAGTAATCCGAGATAGTGATATTGAAGTAGAAGAAGAAGCTGAGGATCTTGTTCATTTTTTTGAAACTGCTCTCAAAAGGCGGCGCCGTGGGCAGGTTATTCGAGTTGAATTTGACGCAAAAATGCCAGAGAGTTTACGCCAGTTTATAGCGAATAGTCTTGCTGTTCCTGATAATTGTATTAATGTTCTGGATGGATTTTTAGCGCTTAATATGATATCAGAAATTGTTTCTATTCCCCGTAATGATCTCAAATTTATTCCTTATATTCCCCGTGTTCCAAAATGTATTCGTGAACATAAAGGGGATTGTTTTGCGGCTATTCGTGAAAATGATATTGTGATTCATCACCCTTATGAGACATTTGATGTTGTTGTCCAATTTTTACGTCAAGCTGCTTGCGATCCTGATGTTATGGAAATCAAACAAACACTTTATCGTACATCAAATGATAGTCCAATTGTTGGCGCTTTGATTGAAGCAGCTGAACAGGGAAAGTCTGTGACTGCTTTGGTAGAACTTAAAGCGCGTTTTGATGAGGAAGCAAATATTCGTTGGGCACGGGATCTTGAATGTGCTGGGGTTCAAGTTATTTTTGGTTTTATTGCATTAAAAACGCATGCTAAGATGTCATTGGTTGTGAGACGTGAGGGAAAACGTCTTTGCTCTTATGTTCATCTTGGAACAGGAAATTATCATCCCATTAACGCTAAAACTTATACGGATCTTTCTTTTTTTTCCAAGGATGATGATATCGCTCATGATGTTGCGTTATTGTTCAATTATATTGCGCAATATGAGCGTCCGAATGAAACAATGAAGATTGCTTTTTCACCCTTAACATTGCGTGGTCGTATCTTAGAGCATATTGAGGGAGAAATTTCTCATGCACAACAGGGAAGGTTTGCTGCTATTTGGATGAAAGTTAATGCATTGGTTGATCCTGAAATTATTGATGCTTTATATCGTGCCAGTCAAGCAGGGGTGCAAATTGATTTGGTTGTGCGGGGGATATGTTGTTTACGTCCTCGTATTCTAGGAATTTCAGATAATATTCGTGTAAAATCAATAGTCGGGCGTTTTCTTGAACATAGTCGCATTTTTTGTTTTGGGAATGGTCAAGATTTGCCTAATGAAAATGCACTTGTTTACTTAGGCTCTGCTGATATGATGCCTCGTAATCTAGACTATCGTATTGAAATATTGGTTCCAGTTTTTAATAAAATAGTGCGTCAAAAAATTCTTTTACAAATTATGTTGGCTAATATCATTGATAATCAACAAAGCTTTGATATACTTAAGGATGGAACATCAAAACGTATCACACCGCAGATAGGTGAAAGTCTGTTTAATGCGCAGGAGTATTTTATGGCTAATACAAGTTTTGCGGGGAGAAAAGAGTCCTTTGAATCTTCTGTTTCGCGCTTGATTGCGTTGCGTCGGCAACAAGCCGAAATACATAAAGATTAAAATCCAATGACATATATAGATGCTCAAGGTCGGTTAAAAGGGCGTAAGCCTGTTGCTGTTATTGACATTGGCTCAAATTCTGTTCGGTTGGTTATTTATGAGGGGCTTGTTCGCTCACCAACGGTTTTGTTTAATGAAAAGATTCTTTGTGGTCTCGGTCATGGTGTGGCAAAAACAGGATTTTTAGAAGAAAAATCGATGAAAATGGCGTTGCAAACACTGAAACGGTTTCGTACGCTTTGTCGACAGATTGGGGCAGATGAGGTCTATACTTTAGCAACAGCAGCAGCACGAGATGCAAAGAATGGTGTAGCATTTATTCAGCATGCTGAAGATATTTTGCAAAGTAAAATATATCTTCTTTCAGGAAGTGAAGAAGCTATGTATTCAGCATATGGAGTTGTGTCTACTTTTTATCAACCAAAAGGTATTTCTGGGGATCTTGGTGGTGGAAGTCTTGAGCTGATTGATATTGATCATTCTGATGTTGGTGAAGGGATAACTCTCCCATTGGGTGGTTTAAGGCTACAGTATATGTCAAATAATGATAGTGCTGTAGCTACAAAAATTGTACATGAGCAACTTTATAAATCGTCTGTTGTTCGTACTCGTAAAGGTATAGCACGTTATTTTTATGCAGTGGGGGGGACATGGCGTAATTTGGCAAAACTCCATATGGCAATGAAACACTATCGGCTCCCTGTTATGCATGGCTATGAAGTTGATGCCGTTGAAATGGAGAACTTTTTACGTCTTGTAGCACGTGGCAATATTGATAATATGAGGGGGATTGCAGCGGTTTCTCAGAATCGTCGGAAACTTTTATCTTATGGGGCAATAGTTCTTATTGAACTCATTCAGTGTATGGAGTTTGAAAAGATAATTTTTTCTGGTGCTGGCGTTCGTGAAGGTTTTCTTTATTCACGATTGCCGCAGGCGCTTCGACTTTCAGATCCTCTCATTGCAGCATGCACAGAAATGGCTATTTTACGGGCACGTTCACCAAAACAAGCAGAAGAACTCATTGATTTTACGACGAATGCTTTTGAAGTTTTTGGAATTTCAGAAACTGAAAATGAAAGCCGTTATCGTCAAGCCGCTTGTCTCCTTGCGGATATTGGTTGGCGTATACATCCAGATTATCGAGGCAATGAAGCAGCAAATCAAATAGCTTTAGGATCTTATCCAGGAATTTCTCATGAAGGGCGCCTTTATGCGGCGCTTGCTGTTTTTTTTCGCAACACGAGTTTATTGGTTGATAAAGAATCTCTCCCCATTTTTCAATTAGCAACTCAAAATATAATTGAAAAAGCACGTATTCTTGGCGAAACTATGCGGATTGCTCATCTTTTTAGTGCTTCTGTTGCAGGTATTTTACCTCATCTATTGTGGCGTAAAAAAGCAGATCACATTATTTTGCAGATCCCAAAGAATTACGCTGGGTTATTAGGAGAACGTCCTCTTGGACGATTAAAAAAGTTATCAAAAATAATAAAAAAACCTCTTGCTTTTGAAATTTTTTGATTTTTTTCCTAATTTATTCGGATTTTATGTCTTATAATAGTGTCATTGACAATGGATAAACTAGGCAACCTAGCATCATGAGCTGGACAACGGGGGGATTGTTTCATAACGCTTATGTTATCCCCCACGCAAGGCATTTGTAATGTCCTGAGCATTCATAAAAGAAAACATAATTTTTTTATTCTGTTACTTGCGTCACAGGATGGAATTTGCACTTCATAAGCTTCGTGTGAAAATGAAAAGCCTTGTCCATCCTTACGTGACAAGGCTTTCTTTTTATGCCGCGTCGTTATAACGTTGCTGTTTTGCTTGCTCGATGACATTCAAAAGATCCGATTGTAACCAACGCGATAAAAAACCAAATTTTAAAGGTTTTGGGAGAGATCCATTGGTAACATGACGGCGGAATGTTGAGACACTCATATGAAGCAGTTTTGCACTTTCACGGTCTGTCAAAAGAATATCATTTTCTGTCATAATAAAATCCTTTCAAAAGTAAAAAAATGAGAACAAATCATAACTATTTATTAACCATATTTTTGTTCATTTTTGAAGGTATTTTATTTATAGAAAACAATATTTTATTATACAATTTCTGATGTGATACGTGATGAATCTTATTGAGAAAGAATGAGAGACAAGAGAGCTAAAGTTATCCACAGATAATGGGGTATTGCACCCCATATCTTAAGATTGACCGGTGACATAAGCCGCCCATTTATCCATATAGACACGGCGCTGTTCTAGATAATCAGTCCGACGATAGGCACGCTCTACTTTACCGCCGACCGTATGACTTAGAATGGTTTCAGCAACCTCATAGGGAGCATCGGTTGTTTCTGCTAGCCAATTGCGTAAACTAGAGCGAAAACCATGGGGGCAGGCTTCAATTTTATTTTTTCTCATATATGTAGCCATACATTTCTCAGCGAGGGGACCACGACCTCTAGCAGAAAAAAAGAAATCATTACGAGAGAGCAAGCGCGC